>CAVGTF010000034.1:0-16326 GCA_963632245.1 Anaerovoracaceae bacterium | reverse complement strand
TTGGTGGCGCCGCGTTCCGCGCCGCGGAAGAGCGCCCGCGGCACCTTATAAACCTTCTACCTGCTACCTTCTCCCTTCTACCTAGCAAAGGCGGGGGCACGGGGGCGGCAGCCCCAGTCCTTTGGGTCCCCTGCTAGGGAGGAACGCTCCGGTGCTAGGCGCCGTTGCGAAGGCGGCACCCGGCCCCGCCGAAACTTCGGCGGAAGAGCCGCGCAGCGACCTTATAACTAGCCACTAGCCGCTAATTGCCAGATACTTATGGAATCATCCAATCGCGATAGAAGCCGTTTTTCTGGAGAGTGGGAGTCGTAAGGAGATAGTCTCCGGGAGAGTCCTTCAGAATATGCTCCACCACGGCATTGACGGCCTCCTCGCTGTCATTTGCAACGGCCACCAGAGCGAGGGTCCCGGGACCGAACTTATCTGCAGGAGAGAGCGTGAGTGCGCAGAGCCCCTCGTTGACGCGCTCTTCGGGGGGCAGCACCTGGAAGAGCCGTCGCAGGAAGGAGGGGTCATCGGAGAGCAGCTCCTCCGTTAGACGATTTTCCGCAGGGGAGCCCAGAAGAAGCACATTCCTGCCTTCCAGATCGGAGGCAGAGACCTGCGTGTCCTTGCGGACCAGCAGCGGCTTCCCCGTGCGCTTCTCCCATTCTGTGGAGAGCCGTTCCGCCGCCTTGTGCCAGAGGGCATCCCGTCCATCCCGGAGAGTGCCCGTCACCACCACCACAGGACGACGGAAGAGATTCCAGAGTCCGCCGGGCGGCGCGGTCTCGCTGGGTCGATCGGCGGGATCGCGGGATTCGGCGGTCCATTTGCCGCTAGAGGACTCCCGTGCAATGCGGAGCCATCCGCGATGGGAGGAGAGGAAGAGCGTCTGGTTCTGGATTTCCAGACGAATGGGACGTCCCTGTGGAAATGCCTCGTCGTCGGTCTGAAGAGCGAATGTGCGGAGATTTCCGACGCCCACACGGATGGCTGCCCATCCCCGGGAATCCAGCTCCCGGGAGGCCTGGAGGGTGGCGGGAAATGCGGAATTCTGCCGGGTCTCGCCGCGGATCCAGGCATCGGGAAAGGCCTCTCCGGGAGGGCATTCCCAGACGATATCATCCCGGAGGGAATTCTGGGACGAGAGCCACGCAAACGCGGAAAGAAGGACCTCCTCCTCCTGGGGGAGTCCCAAAAGCGAAGTGGGGCAGCGGAAGCGCGCGTTGCCATTAGCAGCGAATTCCTCCATGCGCTCCTTGAGTTCCAGGGCGGCAGGCGGGGGCTGCGAGCATCGGGAGAGATCCAGCCACAGCGAGAGATTCCGGAGATTCCGCAGCGGAATGCCCTTTAGGGGGAAGTCGTCCTCCGCCTGAAAGACCAGGAATGCGCCGGCCAGCGAGAGCGCCTCGCGACACGCGAACTCCAAGCCGGAGCGACCGCGTCCCGCCACATAGACCTGCTCCTGTTCCACAGGCAAATTCTCCCGGAGAAAGCCCTCCGCATCCTGGAAATCCTGTTGCAGGAGCCACTGGGGGCATTCTGCAGGGCGGGCGGATTCCAGCCGTGCCACCAACGCGTGTCCCATGGGTGGCGTCTGGGGAAAGGGCGTCCCGGGAAGCACCAGGATCAGCGGACGGGAGTGCGCGTTGTCATAGCCCTCGGGACAATAGAGCGAAATCCGCAGGGGTGTCCCGTCCGCCGAAGAGCGATACTGCATCGTCCTCCGGGAGAGGCCATCCGCCCCCTGGAAAGACGCTCCCTCCGTAGCGGACTCCTCCTCCCCGCCACCACAACCACACAATAGCATCAGCGACAGCGCCAGAAGCAACGCGAAAATCCCCCCGAAGAGAGTGCGGCGCCCCCGGCGACTGTCCTTGCGGCTCACCGGGACTCCTCCTTCTCGGACGAAGAGCCCGTGTTGTCCTCGCCCTCCGCGAACTCCGGGAACTCCATAGAGGGATTCTCCTCGGACTCCTGGGTGGCCTCCGCCTTCTGTCCGCGGAGCCACAGCACGAAATGCCGGAGCTTCGCCAATGCGGCGATTCCCAGCGTCAGGAGAATCAGCGCCCAGAGAAAGACCTGCAACACACGGCTACCCAGATACTGCTGAATGCGGTCTGCGGCGTATCCCCATGCCGCGATGGAGGCAATGGAAGCCGTGACCACGGTGGCCACGCTCCCCCAGAGGCGAAGTCCCACAAAGCGCGCCAGGAGGGATCCCACCACAGGTCCCGTCATGGGAATTGGAATGAAGACAAAGACGAAGATTCCGGGGACCCCGAAGCGCGCCCACGCCTTCTTCTGGCGCTTGGCGTCGCTCTGGATGCTATGGAAGCGCTTTTGCAGGAAGGGCAGATGGAAGACCTTCCGGCAGGAGAGCCCGAAGACCGCATTGAAGAGGCAGATAATGCAGGCGGTCAGGACGCTATTGAAGACCACGTTCTGCAGGAAACTCAGGCAATCCACATGCTTGGCACCCTCCACGGCGCCCATGGGGGCCCCCAACACAAAATGGGAGGTCACTACCTTCAGCAACACCTTCCCCAAATGGGGATTGAAGGCGCTACAGAAAAGCACCGTGAAGAGACAAATCAGCCCCAGCCCCACGCCAAGCCATAGCGCCCAGAACTCCGGAATGTCCTGGAGTCGCTGAGCAGAAGTAGAAGAGGAGGCTTCGGGGGCCTTTGGGGCGTTTTTTTCGGAGGCGGGATCGGTCACTTCAGGGAGTCCATCAGAATGAATTTCATGGCGCAGTCGGCGATCTTCTGATCGTCAACCCAAATCTCGCCGGCGGCGACCCCGGCGCGTCCACCCACATCGCAGTGTCCGGCAATCACCAGCTGGTCGCCCGCCTTGGCGTGCTGATAGAAATGCGCGCTGTCGATGCCCAGGAAAATCCCCAGCTTTCCGGCATTGCCGGGCTGAGAAAGAATATGTGCGCATCCCAACTGCGCGGCGGCCTCCAGCATGAGGGGGAAGGGATAGATGCCCTTGGGGGCACCCAGGACCATAGTGTCGCAAGAGCTCAGATTCTTGCAGCCGTAGATCTTCTCGCGGTCGCCCTCGCCAATGTCCACGGCCTTGTCCAAGAGCAGGAAGGGCGGGCGATGAGGAAGGATCTTCATGAGGCCTGCCACATCGGTCACCACGCCATTTGCCAGCGCGTCGGCGAAGGGGCTGGCGGGCCGTTCCTTGATGCAGCGGGGATGTTCGTAGTCGGCGGTATTCACGCGCGCCAGCAGCAGGGTCCCTGCGGACGCGAGTCCCGCGGCGGTGGAGCAGCTCACCTGGAACTCCGCCTCGCCATCCACACGGCGCTCCAGCAACTGCGCCTGCACCTGCATGATGTCACCGGGCATCACCGGCTTGCGGAATTTCAAGCGCCGGACCTCCCGAAGCACGATCTGCGTGCCGCCCATGGCGGGGATGGTCTCCTGGAAGAGGAGCCGTGCCAGCTGGACCATTGCGGAGACCTGCAGGACTCCGGGAAGAATGGGCTGTCCGGGGAAGTGTCCCTGGAAGACCGCCTCGCCCATGGAGACCGCCTTGCGGCCCAGCGCCACATCGCTGTCGTCGTCAAGTTCCGCCAGATCCAGCATGAGCATGGGGGCGGTGGTCTCGAGGATCTGGGAAATTTGCTGGTGAGTGTAGGTATGAATGGACATCTTCCGTTTCTCCTAGAAAAGAGTGCGCTATCCTCTGGTGGGATTCACCATGCGGGGATCCGAAAGCGAGGGGATGTTGTTGAATTTTTCGCGGTTCCGCTCTTCCTCCAGCTGGAACTTATCCTTCTTGGGCTGGGGAATGGTAATCACCATGGGATGCTGTGCCTCGGGATAGAGCGAATTCCATTCCTGCGAGACCGCCTTCGCCAACAAATCCGCATCCACCGAACGGTCCTTCAGCTCCACAACCGTAACCGTGCCATCCTCCGCCTTGTACTCCAGGGACTCCTTGCCGTTGATGGTTAACGCGAAGGGGAGCATCTTTCCGGGCGTGGCATTGTAGGAGGTCGTCAAATGCACCTCGCTGGGCTTCTGCCACTGGGCAGACTTGGCAACAAAGAAGTGCTGGGGGGGCAGCGCCTCCTCCGAGGCGGCCTGGATCGCGATCTTCATGCGCGCGGAATCCAGCCCAACCACCGACACCTGATTCTTGGCGGCCTCCGCCTCCTGACGCTCCTCCTCCAGACGCTCCGCCTCCGCAGCCGCACGCATGGAACGCACCACGAAGAAACAGCCCACCGCCACCACAATCAAGAGCGGAATCACAATGCAGAGCATCAGCCGACGGCGACCGGCTGCCTGCGCCTTGTCGAAGGCCTTCGCCTCCGCTACCGTGCAACGGCTGCGGGTCTCGTCTCCGAAGAGGGAGAGCGTGTCTCGTCTCTGAAAATCATTGTTGTCGTCTTTCTTGGACATATTCGAATATCCTCCGTGGCTGTTACTCGACGCACCATTCCGCCCTTCGGCAGCCGTGCGCCGCGTCTTGTCTCGAATGAAGAAATCCCGTTTGCGCGCGCCCTTCTACCCCGCGTTCTTCTGGCTCCGTTTGAGGATCATCTGGCATCCCAGAATGACCAGGAAGGTGATTGCCAATAGCAGCGTGGAGAGTGCGTTGATCATGGTCATGGATCCCCGCTTGATCATTCCCTGGATCTGAATGGGCAGGGTAGTGGTTCCGGGGCCATTGACGAAGAAGGTGATGACGAAGTCATCGATGGAGAGGGTGAATGCCAATAGTCCGCCTGCGAAAATTCCGGGCAGAATGATGGGCACCAGCACCTTCCAGGTGGACTGCCAGCGGTTGGCGCCCAGATCCCGGGCGGCCTCCAGGATGGTCATGTCGAAATCCTGAAGCCGCGAAAGGACCGCCATGGCCACGTAGCTGGTACAGAAAGTCACATGTGCCAGCACAATGGTCCCCAGGCCCAGTTGCACCTTCACCGCAATGAAGAAGATCAGCAGGCTGATGCCGATGAGGATCTCGGGGACCACCAGCGGCGTGTAGATGAGGCAGTAGTGGAAGTCCTGCAGGCGGCTCTTGTACTTATGGAGCGCGAAGGCCGCGCAGGTCCCTAGGAAGGTGGAGATTGCGGTGGAGATGGTCGCGACAATGAGGGTATTGGTGAGGGCCCGCCAGATGTCGCGTCCCTTGAAGGAGAAGAGCTCCTGGTACCAGCGCAGGGTGAATCCCATCCACGTGGTGCCCTGCCGGTTGGCATTGAAGGAGTTGATGACCAATAGCAGGATGGGCACGTAGAAGAAGAGCAGCACCATCCAGGTCAAAAATCCGGGGAAATGGCTTCTGCGCATGCTAGACCACCTCCGTTGCGGGACGCGCGGTGCCGTCCGGCTGTTTCTTGCCCTTGAGGAAGTAGAGCAGCGGCAGGAACATCACCAGCGTCAGCACCGCAGAGAGCGCGGCGGCAGCGGGGATGTTCCGGCTCTCCAGAGCCAGCTGTCCAATGACATTTCCGATCATCATGGAGTCCTTTCCCCCCACCATCTGCGGGATCACGTAGGAGCCGATGCTGGGAATCAGGACCATCAGGCATGCGGAGAGGAGTCCGTCGGCGATGCCGGGCACGAAGATTCGGCAGAAGGCGGTCAACCGCGTGGCGCCCAGGTCCATGGCGGCCTCGAAGAGCGAAAAATCGAATTTCTCGGCGGCCGCGTAGAGCGGCAGGATCGCGAAGGGCAACTCCGTGTAGACCATGACCAGCAGGACCGCCTCCGGACGATAGAGGAGCATGGCATCGGGCGAGACGACATGGCACCATACCAGGAAGTGCTTCAGGAAGCCATCGGGATGGAGCACCGACTTCCAGGCGAAGATTCGGATCAGGAAGTTGGTCCAGAAGGGAATGATGGTCAGCAGCAGCACCAGGTCGCGGACCCGCGGCGAGACCCGCGCGATGTAGTATGCCACCGGCACCGAGATCGCGAGAGTGAGCACCGTGCACACCACGCTCATCCAGATTGTGCGCCAGATGATGGAGGGGTAGTTGGGGTAGCTGAGGGAGCGGATGGTCTCCAGAGTCCACTCGTCACCGATTCCGCCGAACTCCCCGCGGCTACGGAAGGAGATCGCGAAGATGATGAGTGTGGGGAGCAGAAAAAAGACCGCCATCCACAATAGCGACGGCGCGGTCACGGCGAGCTCTCCCAGGGCCCGCCGGCGCATCTCCCGGGGAGTCATGGCTTCTCCTCCTGGGAGGACTCCTCGCGGGCCTCCTCCTGACGGGCGGCCTCGCTCTCCGCCTCCTGGACACCGGGCTCCTCTTCGCCGGGGGTCTGCGGTGGCATCTGCAGCAGATCCTCGTCCTTCTCGCTGTACTGCTCCAGCATGAAGCCGTCGTCGGACTGCCAGGAAATGAAGACCTTGTCACCCCAGGTGATGGGGCGCTCATCCAGCATGAAGCGGTTGTGCTGGCGGGTCACTGCCACGCGCCAATCGGGAGCGATGCTGACCCAATAGCGGGTGTGGTCGCCCTGGTAGACGATGTCCTCCACCGTGGCGGGCAACACATTCTGCTTGGGACCCGTGCGGGGACGGTCCAGGGAAATCGAGAACTTCTCGGGGCGGATGGAGACATGGACCAGGTCGCCCTTGGAGCGCTTCTTGTCGTTGAAGCACAACAGCGGCGGCAGATCGGGCACCGAGAGCCAGCAGTATTCGGAGTCCACCACCTCGGAGATGCGCCCGTCGAAGAAATTAGTATCTCCGATGAAGGCGGCCACGAAGCTGGTGCGGGGCGCCTCGTAGATCTCGGCGGGGGTGCCCACCTGCTCCACGCGGCCGTTATGCATGACGGCGATGTGGTCGGAGATGCTCATGGCCTCATTCTGGTCATGGGTCACATAGAGGAAGGTGATTCCGACCTCGTCGTGAATCAGCGAGAGCTCCAGACTCATGCGCTGGCGCAACTTCAGGTCCAGCGCCGCCAAGGGCTCGTCCAGCAACAGCACCCGCGGCTTCATGATCAACGCGCGCGCGATGGCGGTGCGCTGCTTCTGGCCGCCGGAAATCTGGTTGGGCTTCTTGTCGGCACAGGACTCCATCTGGATCATCGCCAGCATCTTGTCCACCTCCGCGTCGATCTCCTTCTTGGGGCGACGCTGGAGCTTCAGGCCGAAGCCGATATTCTCCCTCACCGTCATGTGGGGGAAGAGTGCATAGTTTTGGAAGACGGTGTTCACCTTCCGCACATTGGGCAGCTGCTCCGTGATGTCTTCTCCATCCAGGAGAATCCGCCCACTGTCCGGCGTGTCGAATCCGGCCAGCATGCGAAGTAGCGTCGTCTTCCCGCAGCCGCTGGGGCCCAGGATAGAGAAGATCTCTCCGCGACGAATGGTTAGGGTGACGTCGTCAACCGCTTTCAGGGAACCGTATGAACGAGTCACACGATCGAACTTCAGAAATTCTTCCAACTCAACCGTTTCCTTAAGTTGCGTCAGCAGCGCTGAGAGTGGCTATCACGCCCAGAAGAGCCGCCCCCAAGAAGCGGCTTCCGGCGAAGAAAATAATATAGCCCGACCCCCATAGAGGGACCCCAAAAATGAATGAGGAATGAGGATTTAGGAATGAGGAGTTTCGGCCACTCTGCAGTGGACCTTGGCGGCGCTACGCCCCGCCAAACCGCCAGCGGACGCGAATTTGCGCGCAGTACCGCCGGTAGGCGAAACAGCGCCTGCGGCACCTTGCAAACCTACTCCCTACTACCTTCTCCCTACCACCTAGCAAAGGCGGGGGGTACCTTACAAGGCAGGGAAATCCAAAGGACAGGGGGCAAGCCCCCCGCACCCCCCGAATGCCTTTTGGGTAGCGGGTGTCGATTAGCCCCCCGCACCCCCGAATACTTTTTGGGTTGGTGGCACCGCGGCATCGCGCCGCGGAAGAGCGCCTGCGGCACCTTAGAAACCTACTCCCTACTACCTTCTCCCTTCTACCTAGCAAAGGCGAGGCTACATTAACCCCGTTTTTCCTCCCCCGTGAACCACCCTCGATGCCCCTCTTGCCATGAAACGATCTCTTGCCATCCTGCTACTGTGCCTCATTGCGGCACTCCTCCCCGCATTGGAATGGGACTTCCGAAACGGCGACCTCCACGGCTTCCGGACACTGAATTTCGAGCAAGGCGAGATGGTGCCCGGCGAGGGCTTCCATGGCACCAGCCATCAGGCGGCATACTTCATGACGCCGGAAGGCTTCCTCCTCAATGCCGCCGACTACGCCTTCATCACCGTGGAATTCGAGGGCGATGCAACCGATTTCCCCATCTATTTCAGCCATCCCGGCATCGCCATGTCCGAGAAGACCCGCATCGACTGCTCCGAAAAGCAAAACGGGATGCTCCTCTATGATCTGGGACAGTGCCCCGAATGGCGCGGCGCCATCGACTGCCTGCGCTTCGACATGGTCCTCCAGGCGGCGGGTCCAGAGGGCACCATGCGCGCCATCCGACTGCTGAAGGAAAAGCCCACCTCTTTGGACGGCGTGCAGATCCCCGACGGAAACTTCCTGCAGTCCGGCCGCGGGTGGTCCGGCGATGCCTCCTACGAATACCTCCAGGCACGCATCCCCGCCGGCGGCACCGCCATCGCCCCCAAGACGGAAATCACCCTCACCGGCGCCTATCTCCTGGACTGGGAGGCCGATGGCGCCCTCCAGGCAGAGCTGGTCTACGAGGACATCCTGGGACAGGAGATCGGCCGCGACACCGCCGGTCCCCAAGACCACACGCGACTCCTGCCACCCAGACTCACCGCATACGCACAAATCAAATTCCAGAATCCGGGAAACTCCACCGTCACCCTCAAGCGCGCATCCCTCCTGCCCATCGCCTTCGAACTGGACGCCGAGAGCGCACACCGGAATTTCCTGGCGGGATACGGCAAGGGCTTCGGACAGGGTCTGCTGCGGCAGCTCCTGGGATACTGGCTCTGGAATGCCGAACTCGGCGAAAAGCCCCACACACAGTGCGTCTTCGAGAAGACATTCGACCTGGAGAACACCGCTGATCTCAAAAGCGCCATCTTCTATTTCACTGCCGACAACGAGGTGGAGGCGCTGGTCAATGGCACCCGTCTGGAGACGGTCAACCAGGATGTCTGGGTCAAGGCGGATGCAGTGGACGTGAAGTCCCTCCTCCACAACGGCCGAAATACCCTTCGCCTGAAGGTCTACAACGCCGACGGCCCCGGCGGCGCCATCGCCGACCTGGTGCTGATCTACGCCGACGGCTCCCAGAAGCGCGTGGTCACCGACAAGTCCTGGCGCTGCCAGCCACTGTCGGCCAGCCAGATCAACGCCTGGGCGAGGATCCCCGCCACGCAGGAGGTCCAGGTGCTGGGCGTCAATGGCACTCCGCCCTGGCAGCTCATCATCCCCAATGGCACCAATCTCCTGAATGTATCCCTGGAGGGACTGGACCTCCCCGCCACACCCACCGAAGCCCCCTGGTCGCCCGCAAATGCCCGACTGGTCTCCCGCGGCGAATGCGTCCAGACCGACGATGCGGACTTCACCATCCGACTCTCCGACGGTACCCACGACTACCTGCTCCTCAATACCCTGATCCCCGCAGGCACCCTGGACAACGGCACGGAAATCCCCCTCGCCCTGGCACCCGCCACACTCTCCCTGCTGCCCCCCGGGACCTATAAGGCCACCGCCACCCTCGGCGGACACGCCCTGCCCTTCGCCGGAAACGACACCATCACTGTAACGCCCACTCCGGAGAACTCCCCCGAACACGCCCTGCCCTTCGTCTCGCTCATCAACCAGGAGACCGTCCCACGCCTGGAAATCAACGGCAGCGAACACGCCAGCATGATCCAGTATCTCATCGACATGACCGATGAGGACAACAACTACCGGGAGATCAAGCTGGCCGCCGACAGCGATGTGCCCGGCCTCTGGCTGCACTACTACATCCCCGTGGACGCACGGGGAAAGATCGACTTCACCACCCTGGACAACGTGTGCACCTCCGCGCTCCTGCGCAATCCGGAGCTCCACCTAGTGGTCATCGCGGGACTGGATCCCATGCGAAGCCCCACGATGCTCCCGCTGCTGGAAGCCCAGCCCGAGAGTCTGGTAGTCACCGCCGACGGCTCCCACAAGGTCATCAACTACGGCATGGAGGCCCAGACCTCGCCCTCCATGGCATCCGAAATCTGGCTAAATCTCGCCGACGACCTGCTGGAACAGATCGCAGAACACCTGGACAAGATGCCCTACGGCAAGCGCGTGGTGGCACTGCTCCCCAGCAGCGGCATCACCTGGGAGTGGATGTACTGGGGCTGCCAGAATCCCAATGAATTCGTGGACTACAGCGTCGCCTTCCGCCAGGCATTCGTCCGATTCGCCCAGGGCAAATACGGCACCATCCAGAAGGCAAATGCCGCCTGGAAGACCGCCTTCCAGTCCTTCCAGGAGATCATCGACACCAATGCCCTGCCACGCCCCGAAGCACGCCGTGACCACAACACAAATGCCTTCCTGCGTCTGCCCGCACAGAGCCAGATGGTCATGGACTTCAACCGCTGCATGGCGGAGGTGGTCTCCGATGCCATCGTGCATCTCTGCACCACCGTCAAGAATGCCACCGGCGGACGACTCCTCACCGGCGCCTACTACGGATACCTGAACGAGATCACCGCCAGCTACTGGTCCCAGAACAGCGGCCACTGGGCGCTGCGGAAGATCCTGGATTCCCCCGTGGTGGATCTCCTCCACGCGCCCTCCTCCTACATGTCCCGCGGCCCCGGCGGACCCGGCGCATTCATGATCCCCGTGGCATCCGCCCGACAAGCCAAGATGGTTTTCACCACCGAAGCCGATATCCGCACCCTCCACTCCGGCGCCGGCGCCGTCTTCGGAGGCTGTCATACCCTCGGCGAATCCGCGGCGGTCCTCGCCCGCGAAATGGCCGCATGCCTGGCACACGGCGTCGCCCTGCGATACTACGATTTCAGCAACGGCTGGACCTTCCGGGATCTACGGCTGGCACAGATGGCACAGCGACTCTCCCAAGCCGAAGAGACCATCGCACAGGCAGCCCCGAGGCTCATCGATCCCGCAAATGCCATGGCGATCATCGTCTCCCAGGACGCCATGGAACGCGTCACCTACAACACCATGGCACACGCCTACGCCATCTCCCAGCAGCGCGTGGAAATCGGTCACTCCGGCGTGGCACACGAGAACTACGTCATGCCCGGCCTGGAACAGATCCCCCTGGAACACAAACTGTGGTTCTTCCAGAACCCCCTCAGCCTCTCCGATGAGGAAATCGCATACATCCAGGAGAAGATCCTGATTCAGGGAAATACCGTCATCTTCGGAATGGCCATCAATCCCGCAGAAAACGGCGATCACTTCTCCACCGAGACCATGGAGAAACTCACCGGAATGCACTTCGATATCGACATGCGGGGCTGCCAAAAGCCCACGCCCGTCCTCACCGCACAGGGCATCGAGAGCCTGGGCGGAAACATCGTCAACATCGGCTGCAGCAGCTTCCAGGAAATCCCCGTCTTCCGACCCGCAACCAATTCCGCCATCCTTGCCGTGGATGGCGACGGACTGCCCGTCATGGCGGAAAGCACCGTGAATGGCTGCCGAGTGATCTTCTCCGCACTGCCGCCCCTGCGCGCCTCCTGGCTGCGCGCACTGGCTCTCCAGACCGGCCTCCACTGCTACGACAACCGCGACTCTGATTCCATCTGGGCAGCCGGAAATGTCCTGGGAATCCACTTCGCCGCCGGCGGCGAACGCACCTTGAAGGTGCTGGAGAAGGAGGGCATCGCGAAGGAGCTGATCTCCGGCGAGGAATTCCCCGTCCACGGCGGGCAATTCAACTACACCGCACAGCCCATGTCCACCGCAATCTTCCTGGTGACCCCGAAGGAAGAACCCCTGTAGCACACTCCCCGCAAGGGACCGATTTTCCCCGCGTTAGAAATCGGTTAGGAAAATAGAAGTCCGATTCTCCTCCAATACGGTAGGGGCGATGCCCGGAGAAACGACCGGCGCCGCGCGGCGCCCCTCCGGGCCGCCCTCCGAGAACGGAAACCAATTCTTCCATTTTCCTACCATGCTCTCACAGTTCTTCCAGGTCTTCGGCGGACTCGCCATCTTCATCTACGGCATGAACCTGATGAGCGACGGGCTCAGCCAGTCCGCCGGCGACCGCATGCGCGCCATCCTGAAGGTCTTTTCCTCCAACCGGGTAGTGGCGATCCTCTCCGGCGCGGCGGTGACCTGCGTCGTGCAGTCCTCCAGCGCCGTCACCGTCATGGTCATCGGCTTCGTGAACGCGGGGCTGCTGAACCTGACGCAGTCCATCGGAATCATCTTCGGCGCCAATATCGGCACCACCATCACCGCACAGCTGGTGGCCTTCAATGTGGGCTGGCTGGTGATGCCGGCCCTCTTCCTGGGAATGATCCTCTGGCTCCAGAAGAAGCGCGCCATCTCCAGCTGGGGACTCACCATCATGGGCTTCGGATTCCTCTTCATGGGTCTGAATCTGATGGGCGATACCCTGAAGGAGCTCAGCAAGCTTCCCTCCTTCATGAAGGCATTCCAGCTCTTCGCCTGCGAACCCACCGAAAGCGGCTTCATCCCGCCACTGGCCGCACTGGGCGCCATCGCCGTGGGAATGGGCGTCACCTTCATCATCCAGAGCAGCTCCGCCGCCACCGGAGTCATCATCATCCTCGCCGCAAACGGAATGCTGGGACTGCATACCGCAGTCTGCCTGACACTGGGCTCCAATATCGGAACCACCATCACCGCACAGCTGGCCGCAATCCCCGCAAACCGCGTGGCAAAACAGGCCGCACTGGCTCACACGCTCTTCAATGTCATCGGAGCCATCCTAGCATTCATCAGCTTCTATATCCCCGTCTGCGGAAAACCCTCGTTCTTCCAGATACTCGACTGGATCTGCGGAGACGCCACCCTCCCACGACAAATCGCCAACGCACACACGCTCTTCAATGTCTGCACCACCCTGGCACTGGTCGGATTCATCCCGCTACTGGTCCGGATCTGCGAGGCGATCATCCCCGTAAAGACCGACGAAGTCCACTACAAGCGCCTGGAACCCCATCTGCTCCAAAATCCGCCCTTCGCTCTGGCACAAACCACCTCCGCACTGGGCGCCATGCTCAAGAATGCCTGCATCATGTCCGTGGCCGCACTGCGCTGCTACGCCCATAATGACGAGGAAAACAAGAAGGTCATCCAGCACATGAAAGAGCGCGAGGAGGACGTGGACAACCGCCAGGCCGATATCGCCGACTACCTCTCGCGGCTCATGCAGCAGCCCCTCACCCCCCAGCAGGCACAGGTGGTCCCACTGCTGCTCCACTGTTCCAATGACGCCGAACGCATCGGCGACCACGCCGCCATCATCCTGGAGATCATGAACCACATCCAGGACAAGGGCCTCCGCTTCAGCGACGCCGCCTCCAAGGAATACGACCAGCTCCTCTCCGAACTGGAAACCCATGTCCAGCGGGTCGCCGAGGTCCTCCATGACAACAGCGCCGCACGCATCGGCGAGACCGTCGCCGCACGCCTCCGGCTAAAGGAACACTTCGCCGCCTCCGAACAGGAACACCTGGCGCGCATCGCAAACGGCACCTGCCGCCCCGAAATCGGAATCGTCTTCCTGGAGCTGCTCACGGAGATGCAGAAGATCCTGCGGCATCTCTCCAATATCACCGACCGCGCCGGACAGCTCTACCTGCGACCCTACGAGGTCATCCCCACCGAGGGAATCACCACCGATACCACTCCATGAAACGGGAAAAGATCCTCATTGTCGAAGACGACGAAAGCATCCGGGAAGTGCTCGCCATGACCCTGGTCGCCGAGGGATACCAATCCCCTCTCACCGCCGCCGACGGCAATGAGGCACTCACCCTGACGCGAAAACACTTCCCCGATCTTATCCTCCTGGATCTCATGCTCCCGGGAATAGACGGCTTCACCGTCTGCGAGACTCTCAAGGCGGATCCCGAACTGCGCCGAATCCCTATCATCATGCTCACCGCACGCAGCTCGGAGGCCGATATCGTGCGGGGACTGGATCTGGGCGCCGGCGACTACGTCACGAAGCCCTTCAATCGACAGGTGCTCCTGGCACGCATCCGCACACAGCTGCGGCTCCGGGAGGAATCCGGCGAACGACCCAGCTATGAATACGGTCCCCTGCGGCTAGATCCCCAAAAACACCTGGCGACTCTCAACGGCGAGGCGCTGGAGCTCACCGCCGGCGAAATGGCCCTCCTGCATCTCTTCCTGAACCACCCAGGACAGGTCTTCACGCGCTCCCAAATCGTCGCCCACACCAAAGGCGGAAACTATCCCGTCACCGAACGCGCCATCGATGTCCAGATGGTCAGCCTCCGGCGAAAGCTGAAGGCCCTCTCCCCCGCCCTGGAGACCGTCCGGGGAGTGGGATACCGACTGAAGCCCGCGGAGGCACTATGAGCACCTCCTCGCCCCGCGGCATCCGACTGTTCGCATTCCCCGCACTCATGCTGGGAGCCGTCCTCCTGCTGGGAGCCGTCCTCTATTGGCAACTGGAGGCCTTCCAGAAGAATATCCAACAGGAGACTCTCGCCTCCATTCAGGAGGCAACCGAGCTCTTCGAAAGCCTGACCGCGCCCCTCCTGCGCGAGGGTCGACTCCAGGATGTCCGCGAAATCTGCGACGACTTCACACGGGATTCCCTCCGGCTCACTGTCATCCGCGCCGACGGCACCGTGATCGCGGATTCCACACGGCACGACGCCGATGCCCTGGAAAACCACCGCCTCCGCAAGGAGGTCCAGGGCGCCCTCAACGGCACCCCCGTGGCGGTCACCCGACAGAGCGAGTCCACCGGAAAGTGGATGACCTACTACGCCACACTGCTGGACACCCCCGCAGACGGTCCGTATATCCTGCGCGCCGCCGTAAGCACCGACCGCACCTCCCGAATCCTCCTGCTCTCCCGACGACTCTTCTGGGGGACTCTGGCACTGGGAGTGGCCGCCGTGGCACTGCTGACTCTCCACGTCTGGCGACGACTCTACCGACCCCTGGAACGACTCCAGGAAAGCATGTCGCTCATCGCAGACGGCGCTCTGGATACACCCATACCCGTGCCCTCACGGGGACTGGTCCGCAAAATCGCAAAGAATGTCCGCGCCATGACGGGACAGCTCCGAAAGCAGCTACGGGAAATGCAGCGACTGGAGGAGTTCCGGAAGGACTTCATCTCCAATATCTCCCACGAAATCAAAACCCCGCTCACCGCCATCATCACCGCCGTGGAGACCCTCCAGGAGGCACCAAAGCTCCCCGAAGAACAAAAGAAACGACTGCTGGCCATGCTGTGCTCACAGTCACAACGCCTCAATAACTTGGTCCAGGATATCCTGGCGCTCGCCGCCCTGGAACACCGACAGGAGGAACGCCGCGGCGATTTCGTGCCACTGGATCTCCGGGAGGTGGCCAAGGGCTGTCTGGAGGACGTCCGGGAACTCGCCGACCAGAAAAAGTGCAGCTTGGCGCTCGTCGCCTCCCGGGAGGCATGGGTCCTGGGGGATCCGCAACTGCTCTCCCAGGCCATCGGGAATCTCCTAAGGAATGCCCTGAAATACAGCGGCAGCCAGAGCGTCACGCTCGTCATCACACAGACCGACGATACCATCACCCTCGCCTGCGTCGACCACGGATGCGGCATCCCAAAAGAACACTGGCCACGCATCTTCGAACGATTCTACCGCGTGGATAAACAACGCTCACGCTCCCAGGGCGGCACCGGACTGGGACTCGCGATCGTCAAACATACCCTCCAACTCCACCAGGGCTCCGCCGAAATCGACGAGACCCCCGGCGGCGGCTCCACCTTCCGCATTGTCCTGCCCAAAGAAAAGGTAGAAGGGAGTAGGGAGAAGGGAGAAGGTTTATAAGGTGCCGCAGGCGCTCTTCCGCCTGAACGGCGGTACGAGTGGCGGCTTTTTGGGGCGCACCGCGGCGCGTGCCTAGCAAAGGTATTCGGGGAGTGCGGGGGGCTTGCCCCCAGTCCTTTGGATATTCCCCCCGAATGATTCGTACGCCCCCGCCTAATTCCTTCCGCCTTCCGGCGGCGAATGCGGGCGCAATCGCCCGCAGATAGCAGGTAGGAAGGTAGTAGGGAGTAGGGTTACAAGGTGCCGCAGGCGCTCTTCCGCGCCGCGTGCCGCGGTGCCACCAACCCAAAAAGTATTCGGGGGGTACGGGGGGCTAATCCACACCCGCTACCCAAAAGGCATTCGGGGGGTGCGGGGGGCT
>CAVGTF010000033.1:0-16382 GCA_963632245.1 Anaerovoracaceae bacterium | reverse complement strand
TTGTAAACCCACTATCTACTACCTGCTCCCTTCTACCTAGCAAAGCGGGGGGGGCACGGGAGGCGCAAGCCCCGACCTCCTTTGGTTGTTTCTAGCCCGATCAATACCCTTGGCTATGCAAGTGCTACCCACGAGAACGGGGCGCCGCAATTACACAAAGGAAATCCAAAGGGCTGGGGGCAAGCCCCCCGCCCCCCCCTATTGAGCGTAGCAAAATTTCAGTAACTAATAACTAGCTACCAAATTGTTATGCGAATTCCTTCAGGTTCTTCAGATTCTTTTCCATGGCCTCGAGGACGGGGACGCCCTTCGCCTCGTACTCGATGACGCACCACTCGGTATCGCCGGCATCGCGACAGAACTGCATGACCTCCTTCCAAGGGCAGTCGTCCTCGCCAATGAGGGGCAGGTCTCCCTTGGAGTAGCTATAGGGCTTGCAGTGTATGGACTTGCTTCTATAGGGATACTTCTTCAATTCCGCCAGCACATCGGCGCCGCCCGTCATGGCATTTCCCAGATCCAGCTGAATGACCACCCGGAAATCCGCTTCCGCCAGGAGCAGATCCCAGTGACGCAAGCCCGCGGGATCGCCTGCGGCGACCTCGAAGTCCCCGGGATGGCAGTGATATCCGATGCGCATACCGTAGGGCGCCAACAAATCGGCGATGTGGTTCAGATCCCGTCCGCGCTGTCGGAAGTCCTCGGCGGTTTCGCCGGGCACGAAAGGCAGGACGATGTATTTGTTACCCACCGCCTGATTCAGGCGGATGGTCGCCTGGATGGCGTCATCCTGGACGGCCTCCCAGGGAGTATGCCAGCCACAGCACACCATGCCGGACTCCTTCAAGAGCGCGGCATAGAACTCGGGGCTGTAGACGGCCGCGCCCGCAAACTCCACGCCCTGGTATCCCATGGCCTTGAGGGCCTTCAGAGTCCCAAGAGGCTGATCCGCAAACTCCTTACGCACAGAATAAAGCTGCGCCGCAATCGGAAAATGATACATGTGCTACCTCCTAACTGATACACCGACTCTCAAAAAAAACGACACCGCACAATTTATAACGCGCATCGCGCATTACCGCCAGTTTAGCGGAAAAAGCTAGCAAGAGGCCCGGGGGAAAAAAGGAGGAAGGAGGGAGGAGGAAGGAGGAAGTGAGGACCGCCTGCGGCGCGCTGCACCAAGCGCGCCCAAATTGGCGCGCAAATACCACCGATAGGCGGAAGGGCGCCTGCGGCACCGCACAAACCTACTCCCTACTCCCTTCTCCCTACAACCTGCCACTTTTGGGCGGGGGCACGGGGGGCTTGCCCCCAGTCCTTTGGAGATCTTCCTGCAAAAACGCGCCTTGGAAGGCACGCGACGGTGGTAAGCACGCGCCGCGGTGCGGCCAAAAATGCCGGCACCATTTCCCCCTTTCGCCTTTTTGCGCGCCAAGTTGAGCGCGCATGGCGCAATCGCCGGGTTTCCCGGCGATGGGTTCCGGCACGGAACCCTGGCCTAACTTCCTCCTTCCTCCTTCCTCCTTCCTCCTTTTTTAAGGATTATTCCCGTACGATCTCCGCCGGCACCATAGGATCATACACATGGAAGCATGGGACGCCGTGTGGGGATTCATCAAGGAGTCGGAGGGACTGTCCTTCCAGGGCGATGCGGAAGCGTGTGGGATCCTGGATGGAGCGCGGGGAGAAATCCGCGGCGGCTCCAAAGAGGTGCTTGGAGATATATCCCTCGCTGCGATTCTGGAGAATGCGATATGCGGATTCCTCTGTAAGGGGCATGGCGCGAATGAGTTCCTCCACGTAGGAGGGGATTCCGCCCTTGCAATAGAGTCCGCGGAGCTGTTCGGGAGTCATGGCGGACATCTCCTGCGCCTGTTGCCGGAGACTCCGTCGACCGGAGGTCATGACCCAGGGCGCGCATTCCTCACCTTGCGCCTCCCGATAGCCCATCTGATAAACCAAAAAGGCCGCCTCCAGACGACCCCGGAATTCCTGCCGGAGCCCGAGGAATTCCTCCTCGGCGCATCGCAGGGAAAAGCGGGATGCAGTCATGTGAGACGGCCCTAAACAATCGTCCCAGAGTTTTTCCCGGGGCGATTCGCGGATTTTTTATTGAATAATGCTACTTCCGGGGAGCGGGTGCCTTGATGACCACGGGATTCCGGAGATTCTGGAAGACGCGTTCGAAGAGGGGCAGAGCGCCCTCCACATTCTCGGGATGCATGAGCTCGGCGCACTTCTGGGGAGTCAGATTCGGGCGATCCTCGAAGGCCTTCTTGAAGAGGCTGGTGTAGTAGCGGACGAGGAAATCGTCCTCGCTAGTGACCGTGCGGAAGAGGGAGAGCAGCCGGCGGCTCTGGGGCTGGTTGGAGGTCTTGGGATTTTCCCAGAGGCAGGCGCCGAAGATGAGGGACCAGATAGTTCCCTGCCAGGGGCGATCCTCCACGACATGATCGGGATCCACGGTGTTGCGCAGCTCCTCGTTGGTCATCTCGCGTCCCTTCTCGGAGAAGATGATGTAGATGTTGTGGAGGACCTTGTCGCGGATATCGCCGTCGGCGATGTGCCAGCGGGTGGCCTGCATATACTGGGCCAGATCGAAGCTCTGCAACTCCTCGTCGGAATAGGCGGAGGCGTTGTGGCAGTTGCCCAGTCCCACAGTGAGGGACTCGTCCTCGCCCTTGGTCAGCTTCACCGTGGTGTTCGCCACATTGCGGAGGAACTCCTCGAAGGTGGCGCAGCCGAAATCGGCCACGGAGAACTCGGGCAGCGCCTCCTGGAGCTTCTCCTCCAGCTGGGCGATGGGCAGCTCGCCGTTGACCAGGATGGTCTTGATGGTATAGAGCGCCTGCGCCTTGTCAGAGACATTGCTGGGCTTGGTGCGGACGGTGGCGGTGCTGTCGGCGGCCACGATGAATTCGTCAGCCACGCGGGTGAGCGCGGCGGCGCTGGCGGCCTCGGGTCCCAGGATATACACGCTCTTTCCCAGGCTGCGGATGCGGCTCACGAAGGGCAGTAGCGCCAGGTCGTTGGTGCCAAAGACCACGCCGCCCAGCGCGGGATTGCGCTGGATCTCATCCAAGGCATCCAGTCCCATGCAGACGGCGGCGTATCCGGGAATCCGGAAGGTATTTGCGCTGCCGCGGGGGATGAACTGCATCTCGGCGCCAGCCTTGGAGAGATCGGTGATGGTGTGGCGAGTGCGGGGGCCACTCCAGTCACCGTATGCCTTGCAGTGGACCACGGGGCCGTAGTGGCTCTCCAAATAGGCCACCACATCCAAGTGGGAATAGTTGCGGGAAAGATCGCCCTCGGTCTTGCCGTTGAAGCCCATCAGGTTGTCATAATCAATGAACAGGGCGAGCTGCTGAGATTTCTGTGCCATAGTCGTGATAGTGTTTGGTTGTTTTTGCCATGGGAAAGGACGCACCGGACATCTCGTCCGATCACCGCCCTCCTAGGCGTGTTCTACAAGGTTTCGCAAAGAAAACAGATTCTGCGTTTGGTTGCTCTTTTGTGTTACGTTTTTTTACTTGGATGGGACTCTTCATGTTCCTCCCAAAACGACGGACATCCTAGCCGTAATTCGGGAGAAATGCTTTTCGTGCAGTGGAGGAAAGCAGGGGGAAGGAAGGGCGGGCGAGCGCCCGCGCCGCATGCGTCATTCATCATGCGGGGATAGCATTCCGGAAGCGACCGTCCGCCCACGCGCGCTCCGGAAATCGCCGACGCGTCTCGACGGAGACCGCGGGCCAATGCCGGAGAAACCTGGGGTGTCCAGAAGACTCGGACCAGACCTCCACTACATCATATCGAATGGGCACCTGGGGATTTCCCAGGGCAGAAAGATACTCGGCGGCCGCGCGCGCCATCCGGCGACGCTTTCCGCGCGTCAATGCCGCCAGCGGACTGGGGATCGACCCCCCGAAGGCGGTAGCGGCATTCGCCTGCTTGATCCGGCGGGTCTTGACCTCCACAAAACAGAGGACTCCCGCGCCATCGCGGCAGACGAGATCCAGCTCCCCCAGATTATGGGGAGCGCGCCAATTCCGGCAGAGAAGCGCATAGCCGGCGTTTTCCAGGAAGCGTCCGGCGGCGTCCTCGCCCCGACGCCCAATGTGCAACGCCCTGCGGCGTAAGCGGGAAAGAGAGAGGCCTCGGAGCACTCCCTCCTTCGGAAAACGCCCTAATGTAGCACGCTTCCACATGTCCTAGCAAAACGGGCAGCCGGAGGGAGTTGGGGGAAAAGCCTCCTAAGGGGCGACCGGCTTCCCCTGGGAGTTGGCGGATTTCTCCTCCGCCTGGAAGATCCGCAGGGAATCCAGGGTGCTCTCGGGGAGGCACTCGAAGACCGGCCGGTTCTTCAAGACGCAGTGGGCAAAGTATGCGATCTCCTGCCAGTAGCCATTCTTCTCGGATCCGAAATTCAGGACCTTCGGATCCTTCTTGCCAGGCTGGGAAATGGTCAGGGTATCGCCCTCCAAACGAATGGTGGCCTTCTCGTAGACCGCGGTCAGGCCCGCGCGGAAACCACTGCGCAGCCAACTCTGCTCCGCCCATACCTGCGCGTCGTCACCCTCAAAGAAGTACCGGGTGATGGACTCGTTGATGCCCGATACCTCCGCACGATGAACGCCGGAGGTCGATACCTTCTGGGGCATACCCAGAAGCACATGGAGGAAATCGGTGTCATGGAGATGCAGATCCAGCAGTGCGCCGCCGGAGCGGCTGTAGTCGCGATACCAGGGGCTCGTGGGGAATCCGGAGAGCCGCTCGGCGGTGAGCCGCAGGAGCTTCCCGTATTTGCCGCTATGGTGGATCTTCGCTAAACCGCGGTAGACGGGGAAGAAGCGGATGCACTGCGCAATCATCAGGTGCCGGCCGGTCTCCTTCGCCACGGCGATCATGCGCTTGGCGGCATCGGTGTTGCGCGCCATGGGCTTTTCGCAAAGGACATGGCAGCCATCCCGCAGTGCCTGGATCGTCATGGGCTCGTGGAGGTCGGTGGGCAGGCAGATATCCACCATATCGGGATGCTCCTTCGCCATCATGCGCTGGTAGGAGGTGTATTTGTGGACGCCTGACAGATTGGCCTTGCCACTGTCGCCGATGTTGATGGAAGAGGAGAGCGTGGACAGCGCCTTGCGGCTGATGTCCACAATCGCCACGAGCTGACATTCGGGCTGGTCGGCATACTGCGCCACGTGGTGGTGTCCAATGCCGCCGAAACCGATGACCGCGACCTTGAGCTTCTTCTGCATAAATGCCCTCTGAAACGAAACCGATACGGAAAAATCGAGAGCCCGTGACGCCACCTAGCGTGCGAAAGAGTGTGAAACGCCCCCGTTTCCCCGGATCTAAATAGCTGGATAAAAAGCTGGAGCGGGTGATGGGAATCGGACCCACGTAGCTGGCTTGGGAAGCCAGTGCATTACCATTATGCTACACCCGCAGCGAAAGTGTTGTAAATCTTTTCAGAACTGCGAGTTAATGTAGATCTTCACGCAGGAATTGCAAACATTCCCCTGGGTGGGGATCGGGAAGCGTGTACTCCACATGACCGCCCTGTTCCAAGAGGTCCCAGACTGCCGCCCACGTGCGGCCAATCCACAGGGGATCCAGCAGGCACGCGCGGCTGTATCCCCCATGGAAGGCGCGCAGGCACTCCTGCCAGCGGGCAGCATCCTGGCGCGCCAATCGACCCGTGCCCGCAAGAAACTGCGCGAGATTCTTTGCGCGATGCGCCAGTGGCATGGGGAGCGGATCCAATCGGACATTATCGCAATCCACCAGGCAGACGCGGTAGGGGCATTCGCGGGTGCAATGGGAATTCCGCACAAAATTCGCGGGCTTGGTATCCAGATGGAAGATTCCTGCGGCATGGAGATCCGCCAGGATGCGCCCGCACTCGGCGTAGAGCTCCGGGGCATCGGGAAGCGCAGCGTAGTCCGTGAGAAAAAAGTTTCCCTCGCCGCAATCCCCCAAAAGCAGATAATCGCCGCCGTCGGGGAGGCGTCCACGGCCCCGAGCCAGCGCGGTGAATCCCGCCATGCGAGCGGTGCATTCCTGGCAGCGCTTCACATGACGGGCGCCCTCCCAGAAGTGCCGACGACGGAACTCCTTCAGGATCAGGGTGCCGCCACGGGGATCCTCACAACGGGAAATGCTCCGCTTTTTGTCCTGCTTGAGGGCGCCATGACGTTCCGTCTGGGCAAGGTGTTCCGAGAGGATCTTCTGACAGACCTCCTGCGGCGGATTTTCCCGCGAAGAAAGGGGATTTCCGGCCTCCAGGAGCGCCAGGATCGCCTGTGCACGGGAGGGCCGTTCGTCAGACTGATGCAGAGACCGCAGGCGCTGTCGGAAGACGGGCAGCGAGGGTAGCGTCCAGGCGAGCATGTCGTCCAGAACCTCCTGGTCGAAGGGATCGGGAAGCACGGGACATCCCGCGGCGCGCGCCAACTCCGCCTGTGCACTCAAGGGCGTGCAAAGGACCGGCAGGGAACACTGTAGCGCGTCCGCCAACAGGAGTCCATGGAAGTCGTCCCGTGCGGGCAACAGCATGAGATCCGCGGCCGCCATGAGGCAGCGCGCGTGCTGGAGCGTGGGGAGATACCGGAGCTGTCCCTCGGGGAATCCCAGTTTTCGGGATGCCTGCTGAAGCAGGGAGAGGCTCTTCGGACTGGGCTGTCCCGCCACCAGGAACCGGCAGCGCTCCCGAATATGTAGCGGGAGGATTCCCAATGCCTCCAAAGAACGATCCACGCCGCCGGCACTCCACTCCTCGGCGGGCTGAAGAATCAGGATAGTCCCCGGGATCTGGCAACCATACGCCTGCCGCATGAGGGTGATCTCCTCCGTCGTGGGCACCGGTTCCCCACGAAGGTCATCCAGCCAGGGCGGAATCTCCTGCAACCGCGGACACGGCACGCCGTATTCCGCCATCAGCGTCCGCTTCTGCGCCTCGCCAGAATAGAGGATCTGCGTGGTCGAGGGACTGCGGAAGAGGGCCTCCAGGCGCCTGCGAAGCCGTCCGCTCGTCTGGTCCAGGAGGGTCTTTCGTCCACCGGGATGCGGCAAATCGCCCCCCAGATGCAACCCCTCCTGCAACAGACAGAAATCCAAACCAGGGAGGGGCTCCAGGCCCAGGGTCACCCAGCCGCCATCCCCCCGACGATACTCCTCCAGACGACGCAAAAAGGCGCCCTCGCCCCCACGGACTATCTCGACCTTCACCCCCGCAGGCAAAAAACCACCGTTCAACGCCCCCTCCTCACGAGTCAATAACAACACCTCGTGACCACGACCCACCGCGGCATCCACTATGCCCGACAATTCACGACGGACCATCCCGCCAGAAGGAATCGATTGTCGAACCAGGAGAAAACGCATAAACCTAGGTAGTAGGGAGGAAGGGAGTAGATAGTAGGTTAAATCGGACGCTGCGCGGCTCTTCCACGGCGCTTGCCGCGGTCCCATACCGCCGTAGGCGGAAGAAGCCAGGCGGGGGATATCCAAAGGACTGGGGGCAAGCCCCCCCGCACCCCCTTTAAGCCCTTACACAGGCCCAAAGGCCAGTACCGTACCGCCGGTAGGCGGAAGAAACTAGGCGGGGGATATCCAAAGGACTGGGGGCAAGCCCCCCGCACCCCCTTTAAGCCCTTACACAGGCCCAAAGGCCGGTACCGTACCGCCGGTAGGCGGAAGAAACTAGGCGGGGGCACGGGGGCGGCAGCCCTCCGTCCTTTGGTTAGGACCCGGCTAGGAAAGATTCGTCCCGGTGCTAGGAGTGTTTTCGAAGGCGGGGCACCTTCATATACCGCGGCCTTACAGCCGCGAAACAGCGCCTGCGGCGCCTTGCAAGCTACCCACTAACAACTAACCTACTAATTACTAACAACTTACGGCTTCCACTGGCAATTGGAATGCCTTAATGCCCTCGCGGCGGGCATCGCCCTCGCGGAGAGCCTGGATTGCGGCCATGAACGCGGGCGCCTTTTCATCGGGGACCACCGCCATGATGGCGGAGTTAGCGCCGGGCCAGACATTGTCGTCCATGCGAGGCCCAGTGGACTTTCCGCGTCCCAGGAGTCGTGGCCACTGGGTGAAGCCCTCGATTTGCTGATTCCGGAGGAGAATCCGGACATCCTCCTCGATGGAGATATTATACACGAGAAAAATCAACTTCATGGCCGTTCTCCTTGAGGAAATAGGAGTAAAGAGTAGGGATGAAGACCAGCGTCACCAGGGTGGAGATGGAGAGTCCGCCGATGATGCAGACCGCCAGGGGGCTCCAGAGCTCGCTGCCCGTGGAACCGGAGATGGCCATGGGGACCATGCCGAAGACGGTGGTGAGGGTAGTCATGAGCACGGGTCGCAGTCGGGAGCGTCCGGTGGTGGTGACCGAATCCCGGACGCCGCGTCCGCGGGCGATATTCAGATTGATGGAATCCAGCAGGATGATGGCGTTGTTCACCACGGTTCCCACCAGCATGATGAGCCCGATGAAGCTCATGATATTCAGGGTCATGCCCGTCGCGCACAACGCGAAGACCGCTCCGGCGCCGGCGAAGGGAATGGAGAAGAGGACCACCAGCGGTGCCAGGTAGGACTCGAACTGTGCGGCCATGACCATGTAGACCAGAAGGATTCCCAGAATCAGCATGAGGGTCAACTCCCGGAAGGACTTCCCTTGCTCCTTGATCTGGCCGTCGTATTCCAGGCTGGTGCCCTGTGGCAAAATCAGCTGCGTGTCGATGGACTCCTTCAGCTCGGACCACACCTCGCCCAGCGAACGGCCGTAGATATCGATCTGCAGAGTCACCGCGCGCTCCTGTCCCACACGGGTAATGGAGACGGGTCCCAGCTCCTCGGTGACTGTCGCCAGGGCGTCCAAACGAATGCGACGGCCATTGGCGGTGATCTCGGAGTTCATGAGGTCGTTAATGGTGCGGCGCTCGTCCTCGCCCAGCTGCAGGAAGATATCGTATTCGTCCTCCGCCTCGCGGAATTTGCTGGCGGTATTTCCGTAGAAGAGGGTGCGCACCGCGGAGACAATGCTGTCCACATCCACATCCAGGGCAGCGGCGGCATCGCGGTCGATATTGACCACCACCTCGCGGTTGCCGTTATCGAAGGTGATATTGGGGTCCACCGCACCCGGCGTATGCAGCGCCATCTGGCGGATGCGCTGAGCCACTCCCAGCGACTGGTCCAGGTCGTATCCCAGCACGCGAATGACAATGGGCTTCTCGTTGGAACCGCCCATCATCATGTTCATCAGACGATTGGAGGTAGAGAGATACACGCGGTCCAACTCCGGCCACTGCCGCAACTCCCGAAGCACGCTCTCGCCTAACTCCGCCGTGGAATAGGGCCGCCGCTCACGCTCCAGCAACTTGATGTTCATGCGGCCCACATGGCCGCCAGAACCGCCCCACCCCGAGGACGACTGACCCGCACGCCAGTTGTCAAAACGAATCGCACTCTCCAATGCCTTGCCATCCGCCCCCGGGACAATCCGCTTCCCTGCATACTTTCCAAAAAGCAGCTCGCGCTCCTTTGCGTAGATAACCCGCGTGATGCGCCGCGCCACATCGGCGGTGACCTCCGGACGCGTGGAGACCGGCAGCTGGTAGCGGATCTCCATCTCGCCAGTATCCTGGTCGGGAGTGAATTCGGTGCCCATGAAGGGAATCGCCAACAGCGCGGCGCCCAGCACCGCGGCGCCGAAGATCAGCACGCTGCGCCGGTGGTCCAGGCAGAAGGAGAGGAGCCGTCCGTATGCCGCCTCAATACCCAGGAAGATCCGCTCGCTGAGGGAGTAGAGGCGTCCGGAGAGAGTCCCGCGACGCTTGACCTCATCCTCTTCCCGGACGGGTTTCAGGAGGGTATTGGAAAGCATTGGGGTCAAGAGCAGCGCGCAGCAGAGTGACGCCAGCAGGGTCGCCGTAACCAATCCGCCCAGCTGCTTGAAGATGATTCCGGTGGCGCCCTCCAGGAAGACCATGGGGAAGAAGACGCAGATGGTGGTGGCGGTGGATGCCAAGAGGGAGAGCTCCACCTCCGAGGCCGCGAACATGGATGCCTCCCGGACGCGGACCCCGCGGGTGACATGGCTGGTGATATTCTCCAGCACCACGATGGCGTTGTCCACCACCATGCCGATGGCAATTGCCAAGGCGGAGAGGCTGATCATGTTGATGGTCCAGCCCATGAAGAACATGAAGACGAAGGCGATGATGAGGGAAAATGGGATGGTGAGGACGATGACCAGCGAGGAACGGATATTCCGCAGGAAGAAGAAACTCACCAGGATCACGAAGAATCCTCCCCACAACACGGTTCCGCGCACATTGCCGATGGACTGCTGAATGAAGGTGGAGGAGTCGTTGACCACGCTGAACTGGATGTCCTGGGGCAAATTCGGCTTCAGGTTCTCCAGCTCCTGCAACACCGCGCGGCAAACGCTCACCGTATTGGCGCCCGTCCGCTTCTGCACAATCATCATCATGCCGCTACGCCCCATGGTCTCCACATACTGGGTCACCTCCTCGAAGGTATCAGAGACCTCCGCCACATCCCGAATGCGCAACAGCGACCCATCCCGACGCAAAATCGGGATCTGCGCCACCTGCTCCGGAGTGTAGAATTCGCCCAGCACGCGGATGGTGTATTCGGTCTGCCCCACCTTCAGGTTGCCGGCAGGGAGCGTCTTGTTCTCGCGGGCGATGGCGTCCTCGATGTCATCCAGAGTCAGGCCATATCCCGCCAACTTCTCCCGCGAAAGCGTCACGCGGATCTGCCGCTGCAAGCCGCCGAAGGCGTCCACGGAGCCCACGCCCTCCAGACGCTGCAACGGCTGCGCCACATCGTCGTCAATGATATCGTAGAGGTCCTCGATGGACTCCTTGGCGGTGACGCCGATGAGCATGATGGGCATGTCGGCGGAGTCGAATTTGAAGATGGTGGGCGTATCCACATCGTCGGGCAGGTCGTCGATGGCCATATCCACCTTGCTGCGCACGTCATTGGAGGCCTCGTCGATATTGGTGCCCCAGGTGAAAGTGCAGGAGATATTGGAGACGCCCTCGGAGGTGGTGGAGCGGATCTCATCCAGATTCGCCACGGAGCCCAGGCGCTTCTCCAGCACACGGGTGACCTTGGTCTCCACATCCTCCGCAGAGGCGCCACTCCAGGTGGTCATGACCGTGACGCGGGTGGGCTCGATGTCCGGCATCAAATCCAACCCCAACCGGCTCAGACATACCACGCCCAATACCAGCACACAGAAAAACAGCATCGCCGTGGCGATGGGACGACGCACTCCAAATTCCGGGAGTTTCATTTGGCTCCTTGCCTCCTCACTCTCAAGATGAATATCCTAGCGAGACGCCAAAACGACGCTACTTGGACTCCGAGGACTCACCCTCGGGCGCCACACGGCGGATCTGGGAGCCGTCCGTCAGACGATGCTGCCCCTGGACCACCACCTCGTCACCCTCCGACAACCCCGAGAGCACCTCCACCCTGCCCTCCGTGGCAATGCCCAGAGTCACGGGCACCGCGCGAACGGTATCCCCCTGGCAGACAAAGACCAGCTGCTTGTCCAGATTCCGGATCGGCAAAGAGACATCCACCGCCACAATGCCGAAGCGCTCCTCCATCAGGAGCTCCACCGTGGCGTACATCCCCGGCAGCAACGGATAGGTCCCGTCCTCGCGACGGACATTGGGCACCCGGAGCTCCACTTGCGCGGTGCGGGTCACCTTGTCCACGGAAGGATAGACCTTCTCCACCACGCACTCGATGGCCTCCGGAGTGGTGGGCGTCCGCAAGAACGCACAGGTCTTGCCGGGGACCACCTTCTCCAGATGCTTCACCGGCACCGAAATCACCACCTTCACTTCGTCCATGGACAAGATGGTCACCAGCGGCGTGGAGGCAGTCACCTGCACACCGGGATCCAGATGACGGGCGCTCACCACGCCGTCCATAGGCGCATAAATCCGGGTCTCCGAGAGATCCAAGGACGCCTTCTCCTCCTCCGCAACCGCCTTCTCCACCGCACTCTCGCCCCCAGAGAGCTTCGCTTCCGCAGACGCCATCTCCGCTTTCGCAGTGGCAAAGGCCGTCTCCGCCTGATCCAGGCTCTGCTGCGTGGCCGCCTGCTGCGCCACCAGGCCCCTCATGCGGTTGTATTCCCGCTCCTTGTCCTCTAAATTCGCACGCGCGGAATCCACCGCGGCATGGCATTGCTGCAACTCCGCCTTCGCACTGGAGAGCGCCGCCCGAGCGCTGGAGAGCGCGGCATGATACTCGCGGTCGTCCAAAAGGCCAATCTGCTGGCCCTTCTTTACCTGGACGCCCTCCTCCACCTCCGTGCCATCCTCCAAAGACAGCGCCGCCAGGCGACCCGAGACCTTCGCCTGCAAATCCACACTGCGCAACGCCTGCACGTCGCCATTGAAGGTCAGAATATTCCTCACATCTCCTAGAGACACGAAAGCCGTGCGCACAGGCACGGCATCGGAGACGGCTCCGGCACGCTGACGCTGGGCGGCAGCGCGGGCGGTGGAGATCTTTCGGGAGCCCCATACGGCGGCTCCCAGGATGAAAACGATAGCGATGATGGCCGGGGCCAGGGAACGTTTCTTCATGGTCGGTGGATGCAAGGAATTGCCGAGGATGAAAGAGGGAGGGCGCAGTCCTCCCTGAGCGTTCCCAGAGGGCCGCCGGATGGATGGAATGCGCCTTCGCTACTTCGCCAGCGGATAGCCGCCAGTGACGGAGGAGAGGTTCTCCCCCGCGTAGAGCAGGTCAATCCAGGCGTTGGTGCGCGCCAAGGAGGTGCTGGTCAGGTTGGTCTGCACCTCGTTAAGACGAGTAATGGTGGCCGTGCCGCCCAGGTATTCCTCGCGCACCAGATCGCGAATACGGGTGGCAACGTCCAGAAGGATGTTCTCCTTCTCCAAAATCTCCGCAGCGGAACGAAGGCTCAAATGGCACTTGCGGACCTCGCTACTCACGGTGTCCTCCGTGGCAATCAACGCCTTCTGCGCCGCATTCAACTGCGCCTCCGCCTGGTGAATCGCCGCCGTGGTGGCGCCGCCATTGAAGAGGTTCCAACTGGCCTTCATGCCAAAGTTGATGTCACGGTCGTAGTGGCTGTTGAAATGCGCAGAGTGAGTCCGGGTGAAGTCGTAGTTGCCGAAGAGGCTCACCGTGGGAGCCCAGCCCGCCTTCGCTTCCTTCAACGACAACTCCGCAGTCTCCACATTGCGACGCGCATTCTGCAAGTCGGGACGATGCTCCATGGCATAGGAGATCATCTCGGAGACCGCCGGCAACTCGCCATTCTGACCCGCGTCCTCCGCAGGAGCCACCAGCTCGATGCTCTCCCACAGGTTGTCCTGCTGCAAAGACAGCAGCGCCCCCAGGCTCACGCAGGCAGTGCGCCAGGAGTTCCGCGCCGTGACGTAGTCCGCTTCCGCGGTCTTCACCTGATACTCGAAATTCAGCACTTCGGAGAGCTTGGAGGTACCGTAGTCGTACTTCTTCTTTGCGTCCTCGTGAAGCAGCTGATTGAAGGCGGCATCCTGCTCGCGGATCTCCATGGTATTCTGGGCGAGAAGCACCTGGTAGAAGGCATATGCCACGGAATCCATCAGCAGACGCTTGGCATCCTCGCACTCCGCCGTGGCAGTCTCTGTGCCCAGCTCGGCAGAGAGGGTCCGGAAACGACGGGCGAAGCCGTCGAAGACCAGATAGGACGCGGAGAGCCCCAGGTCATACTGGGTGGTGTTGTCATAGTCCCGCACGGGGCGAGTGGCCACATCGCGGAGACGAGTGACGCCCGCCGAGAGGTCCACGGAGGGCAGGTAGCTGCTATGGGCACTCTCCAAAGCCGCCATCGCCGTCTGGATGCCCGCCTCGACTTGCGCCAGGCTGGGGTTCTGCTCCAAGGCAATCTGCTTGGCCTCCGCCAGGGTCAGCTTCAACTTCTGGGGGGCCGACTCCTCCGCACGGAGCATGCCGGCGCACAGGAACAGGACGAGAAGAAGGGTGGAAACGTTGATATACCGCATGACGCAGAAAAATACTGGGGTGAAAACGGCCGGACTAAACCCCCGGCAGAGGAAAACGACAAAAAATAATGCCTCCGGACAAAACCGGACAGAACATGCATCCAACAAAATCGCGAAAAAATAGAACGGCTTTCCGCCCCGGAAATTGTGCGAAAGCCCCCCCGACGGCCCTTCTTTTTCTCTCCCCCCGCGAAGCTACTGCTTGTTGCCGTCCGCCGGTGCCGCCAGGGAATCCACGGTCTGTCGCACCAGCGCCATGATATGGTCCCGCAGCCGTTCCCGCCCAATCAGGGACTTCACCTGCGGCAGGAGATCGGTGTCATCCGCGTGCCTCGGTGGTTCCAGCAGGAGGAAGAGGCTCAGGGAGGCGTAGGTATAGCGCACCAGCGCCATGTTCTCCACGGTGGCCTTGGGTCCCAGTAGCTTCGCCATGAGCCCCTGGACATGCTCCTCGAAGACCGCCTGGGGATCCCGCCCCAAGGCATCCGGATAGGACGCCGGACGGAAATTCGGGGAATTCACGAATTCCCGGAGGTAGAGCCACGCGGAGTGGAACATATCGCTGTCAAAGGAGTAGCTGATGAGCGCCTCCACGTGCCGCGACAGGGTCTCCCAGGGATCCTCGTCCTTCGCAGAATCCATCAGCCGCTGGAGTTCCTGCAGCCGCAGGGACTGCCCGTAGGCGCTCACCTCGCGGTAAAAGCGCGCCTTTCCCCCGAAGTAGTAGTTCACCGCCGCAAGGTTGCTCCCCGCCAACGCACAGATCTCACGGATCCCCGCACGCTCATAGCCCTTCTCCGCAAAAATCCGCAACCCCACCGACAACAGCCGACGACGCACATCGCCCTCTTCATCACGATGGACGTGCTTCTTCCGGGAGAGACCGCTCTTCGAAGCCGCTGAATTCGCTGACGCGATACGTGCCATATCTACAAGAGATTTTCGCTACTTGCGACCACGGGACAGCCCCATTCCCGCGCAGACGAATTCGCTGGCGCGCAGGGCGATCTGGATGCCCAGGTGATTGCGCATCGCCGGACGCACATCCTGCGGCAATGCCTCCCGCAAGACACTCATCTTGCCCTCCGCAGACATGGACAGCACGCCCCAGCCCGGCATGACCTCCTCCGGACGAACCACGCCCTCCGGAACCGCCAAATACAACAAGTCCCCCGCTTCACAACGACGCAACCGATCCATACGGGTCCCGCGGTAGAGCTTGTCCTCCAGCTCCTTGGCACGGTGGATGCACTTCAGATACTCCGGATTCTGGGTCTCTTCGTAATGCCAGTCGGCGTATTCTTCAAAGAGGGTATGGTTGTCCCGCAACTGGGGCTCGGTCCGGCGGATCTCTTCCTCCAGGGACTCCTTCCGCGCCCTGCACTGGCAGAGCTCCTCAAAGAGCAAATCCGGATTGATGCTGGCCGCATAGCACTCCGCACGATCCAACGCACAGACCACCAGACAACTCCGCTTGACCTCCAACAACCGACGACCACCCTGGGTCCGCGTGCCACTCCAGAAGGCCGCTACATCCGCCAAATCCCCCGACAACCCCGTCGGCACCTCCAATCCCACCGCCAGGTTGTGGCTGCTCTTGCCCCTGCTTAACCACGAAACCACCCCACGACGCAATAAATACCGCCGACCCGAGACGCTCTGACGCTGGCGTTCCGTGGGACGCCGATACTTGATGTAGGGGATCCGGGCCATGACGATAAAATAAGAGGGTGGAGGGAATGGAGGGGACCAAAAACAAAAAAATCCGGCAACTCATCGCTACCGGATTTTCAAAAATGGTGGTGGGTCATGGATTCGGACCATGGAAAGCAAAGCTAGCAGATTTACAGTCTGCCCCCGTTGACCGCTTGGGTAACCCACCGGGAAAATGATTTGATCTACGCAAGACGATTTTCAATAATCTGCCGGGCGCAGGGGCTAATTTAATGACCCTTGCCGCGTTTGCAAATCACGAACCGGATTTTTTGGGAAAAGCCGCCTCTGATACCACCGGTACCGAGCCTACCGCTACCCTAGAGCTATTTTCTGGAATCATGCAGGCCCATCACTACCCCAGGGTATTCGGGGGGCACGGGGAGCTTTGCGCCGCGATGATCGCAGCGCAAGTAGCAGGGAGAAGGTAGTAGGGAGAAGGTTAATAAGGAGCCGCAAGCGCTCTTCCGCCGCTCTCAAGGCGGCGGTACCATGCATTGCACATTGCACATTGCACATTGCACATTGCACATTGCACATTGCACATTGCACATTGCACATTGCACATTGCACATTGCACATTGC
>CAVGTF010000032.1:0-16730 GCA_963632245.1 Anaerovoracaceae bacterium | reverse complement strand
GTTGTGTAAGGAAGTCCTGTGCGGAGGGAGCGTCCAGGATATCGTTGACGAGAACGGCGCCGTGGTTTGGTGGGAGAGTGAGTCCTTCCAGGGTGTATTCTTTCATGGGGTGGTGCCAGATGGGATCCCAGGCGACGATGGCGGTGCAGGGGAGTTCGGGGTTCTGGCAGAATTCCTGCAGGGCCACATTGGAGAGGAGTCCTCCCGCGGATACCATGAGGATGGGCGGCTGGTGTTCTGTCGGGCAGAGTGCCAGGAGGAAGGGCAGGTGTTTCCGGAGGTCCTGGGGGGACCAATTGTCGGCCTCGATGCTAAGGAGTTCATATCCCGCCTGGCAGACCGGCAGGATGCATTCGCGGGCATCGTCGTTGATGTTTTGTGTTAGGTGGAGGATCCATCGTCCATTGGGGTGTGTGGGCAGGAATTGCCAGGAGTTCGGGCGTTCGCCGTCCAGGGAGACGATGGCGTGTACTTTGTGGTAATACTGGTGTTGCTTTGCGACGCAACCAACGGCGAGGACGACCAGCAGCGGGAGTGCGGCGGCCAGGGCGGACCACGGGAGGAGCCTCGGGAATTCCCGGCGGTATTTCAGGAGCATCCATGCCAGGCAGGACAGTGCGGCCAGTGCCAGGCAGACCTGTACGCTGGTGTATGTGCATAGTGTGCTGAAGATGTCGCCTACGGCGAAGCAGAGGAGCCCGGCGGCGATGCACTGGAAGAAGACGGAGCCCTTTCGGAATCCCAGATGGAGTGCGCAGACCAGTATAGTGAATTCGGCCCAGAAGGCGAAGAATGCGAGTGGCATTCCCCAGTCTCCCATGACGGTGAGGTATCCGTTGACCAGTCCGCGGAGGGAGCTGTGTCCCTGGGAGAGGGGCTGGTACCATCGGCAGTATTGAGTGCCGCAGGGCTCTCCGTCGTCCTGGGTGCCGATGGCCCATTTGTCCAGGATCATTCCCGAGGCATTATACCAGATGACGAGGCGGTTTCCGACGGAGGCGTCTTGGAGATCCCCCACTGCCCGGATTCGCTGGAAGCCGGAGGGCGTTAGGGCCACCAGCAACACGAAGGGGACCAGCAGCGGGAGCAACAGCCGCCATTGCCGGCGGGCCAATAGCGCCACTGCCGCGGCCAGCGAGACCAGTCCGCCGCGGGAGTATGTGAGCAGCATGGCTTCCAGGAGGCAGAGCACCAGGAAGTATCCCGGGATCGCCGCCCAGAGCCACTTCCGCCCCTGCAGACGGCTCCGCAATACGCCCAGGATTCCCAATATCACGAAGGCCGCGAAGAGCAGAATCGGTGCCGTCACATTGGGTGAGCCCCCGAAGAGCTGCAGACGAAGTTGGTCCTGGTAATAGTAGTCCATGGAGGTACTATGATGCAAAAAAGGAAGAAGGAGGAGGGAGGAGGGAGGAAGTTTTGCCAGGGTTTCGGGTGGCCCTGAAACCCCGCGCTGGAATCTACCGGCGCGTGCGACAAGCGGGCGGAAATGCGCCCGCAAAAACAGGAAGGAGGGAGCAGGTAGTAGGGGAGTAGCGGAGGATCGTCAGAGCGGCGCCAGAGTGCGCCGCAGTTGGAAATTACGAGTGATTCCACGGGGAAGGGGCGAGGCGCGTGGGCGGCAGTCCCCGTTCTTTCGATTTTTCTGTGTAGGAAACTGCAGTGCGTGTGTGGGGGCGCGGCTTCAGGAGCCTCGGAAGAGCCGCGCAGCGACCGCTAAACTAATCCCTAATCACTAATTGCTAAGTAGTTATGTCACGTGGTGCGCGGGCGCCATGGGGACGGGGGCTTTGTTTTGGGGTGTGTGAGTGGGGTTGCAAAAGTTTTTGGAAGGCATATAGTACGCAATTGCCTTTCGAGTGGCAGGTGTGACGATTTCTGACAGGAGTCGTCGCAAGACAACGAAAAAGTGACATTTTCCGGGAGAGAACCTGCCATCTCTTACCAGAGGATGTCCAAATTAGGAACAAGACAATGGCTAAAAAAGTCACGGGTGTGGTTCGCCTACAGATTCCCGCCGGTGCCGCCAATCCCGCCCCTCCTGTGGGTCCGGCATTGGGTCAGGCTGGCGTGAACATCATGGCGTTCTGCAAGCAGTTCAATGCTGCTACCCAGGCGCAGGCCGGTCTGGTGATTCCTGTGGTGATCACGGTCTATCAGGACCGTTCCTTCACCTTCATCACCAAGTCCCCGCCCGCTGCTGTTCTATTGAAGAAGGCTGCTGGAATTGCTTCTGGCGCCAAGACCCCCGGCAAGGAGAAGGTCGGCAAAGTGACCCGCAAGGACCTCGAGGCGATTGCGGAGACCAAGAAGGCCGACATGAACTCCCGTAGTATGGACGCGGCGGTGAAAGTCATCGCCGGAACCGCCCGCAGCATGGGCATCGAGGTGGTGGAATGAAAAAGAGAAGCAAGCTCTATCGTTCCCGCTGCGCGAATCTTGACCGCAGCAAGAACTACCTCTTTGAAGAGGGCGTGAAGCTCCTGAAGTCCATGCCCACGGCGAAGTTCGACGAGACTGTCGAGCTGGCGTTCGTGCTGGGTATTGATCCCCGTCAGTCTGACCAGATCGTGCGTGGAGCCATCGTGCTTCCCCGCGGCACTGGCAAGACCCAGCGGGTGGTGGTGGTGGCCGATGGCCCTGCCGCTGACGCCGCGAAGGCCGCTGGTGCGGACGAGGTCGGCTACCAGGAACTCCTCCAGAAGATCAAGGGTGGCTGGCTGGACTTCGATGTCCTGATTGCCACTCCCGCCGCCATGAAGGAAGTGCGTACCTTGGGTCGTGTGCTGGGTCCCCGTGGACTCATGCCCAATCCCAAGACCGGCACGGTGACCGATGATACCGGTACTGCCGTGAAGGAAGCCAAGGCAGGTCGTGTGGAATACCGCTGCGACAAGGCCGGCTGCGTGATGATGCCCGTGGGCAAGCTTTCTTTCGATGCCGACGCCATTCTGGAAAACATGAACACCGCGTTCAAGACCATTCTGAAGGCCCGTCCTGCCGCCGTGAAGGGGCAGTACATGCAGGGAGTCACCCTGTGCTCCACCATGGGCCCTGGAATTCCTCTGGACGTGAATGCGAAGCTGAAGGAGAAGTAAGCGATGAGACCAGAAAAAGTTCAGATGTTGGAAGTGGTGAAGGGTCTGTTGAAAGACAAGCCCGTTTTCATCATTGGTTTCGACGCTCTGACCGTCGCCGAATTCAGCGAATTCCGCACCAAGCTCGCCGCTCTGGGTGGTGAGGTCCACGTGGTCAAGAACACCTTGATTGCGAAGGCCGCCGGCGCCCTGGGCTACGACGCCTTGGCCGAGCGGAAATTCACCCTTGCCAGCGCAGTGGTCAGCGGAAACGCGGATCCCGTTGCATTGGCGAAGGCGGTGAAGGATCTGGCAAAGGACGTCATCAAGGAGGACAAGTCCCCGAAGGTCACCATCAAGGCTGGCTGGTTCGAGGGGCAGTTGCTCTCCGCGGAAGACGTTGTCGCCCTGGCGGATCTGCCGCCCCGGGAGGCTCTCCTTGGCCAGTTGCTGGGGCTCCTGCAGGCTCCTGCCGGTCAGTTGGTTCGCGTCCTCAATGCGAAGTTGTCGAGTGTTGTGTACGTCTTAAATGCTTTCTTGCAGAAGAAAGAGCAAGCCGCTTAAAACAGAGGAAACTACTACAATGGCTGATGAAAAGATCGAGTTGACTGCTGAGATGGAGCAGTTCGTGAAGTACATCGAGGGTCTCACCGTTTTGGATCTCTCCAAGCTGGTGAAGGGTCTGGAGGAGCGCCTGGGCGTCTCCGCCGCCGCCCCCGTCGCCGTGGCCGCCGCCGCTCCTGCCGCTGCTGCCGCTCCCGTCGAGGAGAAGACCGAGTTCGATGTGATCCTGGCGGATGCCGGTGCTCAGAAGATCCCCGTGATCAAGGAGGTCCGTGCTCTGACTGGTCTGGGCCTGAAGGAGGCCAAGGATCTGGTCGAGGGTGCTCCCAAGGCCGTGAAGACTGGTGCCAGCAAGGAAGAGGCCGAGCAGATCAAGGCGAAGCTCGAGGCCGCCGGCGCCAAGGTCGAGATCAAGTAGTCTGACGCCGTCCAAGTGGGACGGCATTCGACACCGCCGCAGGGCGCAAGCCCCGGTTTTTCCCTGGAGATGGAGGCGTGAGCCTCTGTCTTTTGGGGACCGGGATGGGCTCTGCGGCGCTTTTGCGCCCTGGAGACGGGGCGCCCCCGGCTCTCTCGGACAGGAGTTGTTCTTTTTCTGTTCTGGAGACCCGGGGATGTCTGTGGAGGGCTTGTTGCCCTTCGCGGCGTTTCCATTTTTTTAGAGAGAGTTCTTCCGCGGGACTTTAGCGGGGTGGTGAGACCAAGTAGATCGCCCCAAGAGTTATCGGTTTTTGCGGGAGGCGTATTTTGTTCCGTGGCGTGGGCGATGGGAGGAGTGATTTCCTCTCCTGCCAGGGTTTTCCGCGGAATTCTGGTTCCTTTTTTTTGTTTCCTCCACTGCGGATTCTCCGTTTGTCCTAGGGGGCATTTGCCCTTTTTTTTGTCTGGGAGTGCGGCGCATCCGTGTTTTTCCACCCTTCTTTTTTCACAAAGGAGCAAGATGAAAGGCGAGCGCATCAACTTTGGCCGTCTGAAGGAAGTTCTTCCCATTCCGGATCTGATTGAATTGCAGACCAAGTCCTACGCGGATTTCCTGCAGATGGGGACGGCCCCCGAAAAGCGGAAGCATGTCGGTTTGCAGGAGGTGTTGGCGGATACCTTCCCGCCTGCGACCTCCGGCAGCAAGAACGCCTTTGGCGTGGAGTTTGTGAACTATGAGATCGTGGAGGGCGACAACGACCTCTCCGAGCTGTTGAAGTCTGGCGGCACCTACCAGGGCGACCTCTTCGTCACCTTCCGCATGAAGGGCGCCAGCAACAAGGACATTCACGAGGAGCGTCTTCGCATGGGACACATCCCCCTGATGACTCCCAGCGGCTCCTTCATCATCAATGGCAGTGAGCGTGTCATCGTCAGCCAGTTGCACCGTTCTCCCGGCGTCTGCTTCGAGACCACCCACCATCCCAGCGGCAAGCTGATCTACAGCTACAAGATCCTTCCTGATCACGGATCTTGGCTGGAGGTCCAGTTCGACATCCGCGACATGATGTACATCTACCTCGACCGCAAGCGCCGCCGCAGAAAGTTCCGTGTTTCCACCTTCCTGCGCGCCTTCGGCTACGACAATGATCGTGACATCCTGAATGACGTCTATGGCGTCCAGGAGAAGACCGTGGCTTCCCTGCTCAAGGAGCCCGATCCCTCCCACTTCACCACCGTCGAGGACATTCTGGATCCTGAGGACAAGGAGACCGTGCTGCTGCAGGGCCTGGAGGCCCTGGATCCCAGCGCGCTGGATCGCCTGAAGGACGCCGGCGTGAAGAAGATCCTCCTGGTGGATACCAACGAGATTGGTGACTATTTCATCAACTGCCTGGTCAACGACCGCAAGGAGGGCTTCCGTACCTGCGAGGATGCCCAGAAGGAGATCTACAAGCGCATGCGCCCCAGCGATCCCGCCAATGCGGTGAATGCCAAGGGTCTCTTCGAGCGCATGTTCCAGGACGAGCGCCGCTACGACCTGGGTCTGGTGGGCCGTTTCAAGCTGAACCAGCAGCTGGGCCTCAATGTGGATGCCCACGAGCGCACCCTGACCAAGTGGGATATCGCCGCGGCCACCCGCGAGCTCATGCGCCTCTACAAGAACAACGGCAAGCAGGACGACATCGACCACCTGTCCCGCCGCCGTATCCGCACCATTGGCGAGCTTCTGCAGAACCAGTGCCGCGTGGGTCTGAACCGCGTTGCCAACGCCGCCCGTGAGCGCAAGGCAAACCGCCACAGCGAGAATGGCTCTGTCAACATCAGCAGCCTCATCAGCACCAAGGGCTTCGAGAGCGCGGTCAACGACTTCTTCCAGCACAACCAGCTCTCCCAGTTCATGGACCAGACCAACTGCCTGTCCGAGCTGACCAACAAGCGCCGTCTCTCTGCCCTGGGTCCTGGCGGTCTGACCCGTGACCGCGCAGGCGCCGAGGTCCGTGACGTCCACGCCAGTCACTACGGCCGTATCTGCCCCATCGAGACTCCTGAAGGCCCCAATATCGGTCTGATCTCCAGCTTGGCGCTTTATGCACAGCTGGACGAGTTTGGTTTCATCCGCACTCCCTACTGCCGTGTGAAGGACGGCAAGGTGGTCACTGACAAGAAGGGCAATGCCGACATCGTCTACATGAAGGCGGACGAGGAAGAGCAGCACGTGATCGCGCAGGCCAATGCGCCCCGCGACGAAGAGGGCCGCTTCATCAACGAATACGTCCTGGGCCGCAAGGCCGGTGAGGCCGGCGAGTTCCCCGCCAAGGATGTGGACTTCATCGACGTGTCCCCCAAGCAGATGATCTCTGCTGCTGCCAGTGTCATCACCTTCTTGGAGCACGATGACGCCAACCGCGCGCTGATGGGCTGCAACATGCAGCGTCAGGCCGTTCCTCTGATGAAGCCTGAGGCGCCCCTCGTGGGCACCGGCATGGAGGGCGTCATCGCCCGCTACTCCCACGCCATCCAGGCCGCCACTCGTGACGGCGTGGTCGCCTGGGCCGATGGCTACAAGGTCATCGTCACTCCCAACGGCAAGTTCCCCGAGGGCAAGACCGCGGCGGACTACGTGCGGAATCTGGATACCCCCGAGGTGCAGGTCTACCTGCTCTTCAAGTTCCTGCGTTCCAACGCCTGCACCCTGGTCAACCAGCGTCCCATCGTGGTCACTGGACAGGCCGTGAAGAAGGACCAGCCCCTGGCGGACGGTGCCTGCACCGACGGCGGCGAGCTGGCTCTGGGCCGCAACGTGTTGGTGGCCTTCATGTCCTGGCGCGGCTACAACTACGAGGATGCCATCATCATCAGCGAGAAGCTGGTGCAGGAAGACATCTACACCTCCGTGCACATCAACCTCCAGGAAGTGGAGGTCCGTCCCACCAAGCAGCAGACCGCCAACAATTCCAGCGTCGAGGAAATCACCCGCGACATCCCGAATGTCTCCCAGGAGTCCCTGAGCAATCTGGACACCGAGGGTGTGATTCGTCTGGGTGCGGTTGTGAAGCCCGGCGACGTGCTGGTCGGCAAGGTCACTCCCAAGCAGGAGACCGACCTGGCTCCTGAGGAGCGCCTGATGAAGGCCATCTTCGGCGAGAAGTCCAGCGACGTGAAGGACACCTCCCTGAAGACCGAGCCCGGCAACGACGGCGTGGTCATGGATCTGCGCCTGCGCCGGAATCAGGATCCCGCGAAGGTGAAGATGAACAAGGAGGAGTTGCGCAACAGCCAGAAGGAGACCCGCGAGCGTTATCGCAGCAAGCGTGCGGACATCCTGAGCGATCTGGTGAACGAGTTGCGTTCCGAGTATGCGGGCAACAAGATCTCCCAGGAGATCACCTACCTGAATCCCGAGACCCAGGAGAACGAGATCATCATCCCCGCCGAGCGCAAGATCACCATCCAGATGCTGAACAAGCTGGCGGAGAACTACGAGCGCTTCCAGATGCACGACGGCGAGGTGAAGACCAAGCTGGAGGAGATCTTCAAGAAGTTCCGGCCCAAGCTGCGTGAGAACGAGCGCTGCTGCCAGGAGGCCATCGAGCTGCTGCAGAAGAACGAGGGTGCCGATCCCGGCAAGATCACCAACGTGAAGGTCTACATCGCCAGCAAGCGTCGCCTCTCCATTGGTGACAAGATGGCCGGACGTCACGGTAACAAGGGTATCGTCTCCAAGATCGTCCCCGTGGAGGATCTGCCCTTCATGGCCGATGGCACTCCCGTCGAGATCGTCCTGAACCCCATGGGTGTGCCTTCCCGAATGAACATCGGACAGGTCTTCGAGACCCACGCCGGTTATGCCGCCAAGATCCTGGGCATCAATGTGGCGACTCCCGCCTTCGATGGCATGCCCGAGGAGCGCATGACCGACCTGCTGGAGCGCGCCCGTCTGGTGAAGGTGGCGCAGGCCGCCGGCCAGACCGTCCCCGAAAAGACCATGGTCGCCCTCCGCAAGGTGGAGGGCCGCGAGGTGGAGAAGGCCAAGGATGACCTCCGGAAGCTGATCTCCGCGGCCGGCTGGAATGTCGGCAAGCGTGACGACCAGGCCTGCACCGGCGGAAAGATCACCGACGCCAATGGCCGCGACCGCACCGACGACTTCGTGGACATCGACGGCAAGACCCGCCTCTACGATGGCCGCACCGGCGATGCCTTCGATCAGCGCGTCATGGTGGGACAGATCTACATGCTGAAGCTGGACCACCTAGTGGTCAACAAGATCCACGCCCGTGCGGTGGGTCCCTACTCCCTGGTTACCCAGCAGCCTCTGGGTGGCAAGGCCCAGGGCGGTGGACAGCGTTTCGGTGAAATGGAGGTCTGGGCTCTGGAGGCCTACGGCGCCGCCTATACCCTCCAGGAAATGCTCACCGTCAAGTCCGACGACATCAACGGCCGTACCAAGATCTACGACTCCATCATGAAGGGCGAGAACGAGCTGGAAGCCGACGTGCCCGAATCCTTCAACGTCCTGTTGCGGGAAATGATGAGCCTGTGCTTGGACGTCCGCATCCATCACGCCAACGCCAGCATGGCGTAATTTCCGGCGGATCCCGAATCCCCAGTTACGTGTGGACGGAGGGAGGGGCGTCTGGTTTTCCCCCTGGCGCCCTCTCCGTTGTAACAAACCTTTTTCTTGAGGAATAAAAGTGGATACTCTGATTAACAAGACCGGTTCCGCCGCCGACGTGGACGTGATGAAGGACTCCAACAGTGTCTCCATTGGCGTGGCCTCCCCGGAGACCATTCGCAAATGGAGCCATGGCGAGGTCAAGAGCCCCGAGACCATTAACTACCGCACCTTCAAGCCCGAGAAGGGCGGTCTCTTCTGCGAACGCATCTTCGGACCCGTCAAGGACTACGAGTGCGCCTGCGGAAAGTACAAGCGCCTGAAGTTCAAGGGCATCACCTGTGAATACTGCGGCGTGGAGGTCACCCAGAGCCGCGTGCGCCGCGAGCGCATGGGCCATATCGAGCTGGCGTCTCCCGTCTCCCATGTCTGGTTCTACAAGTGCGCGCCCTCCCGCCTGGGACTGTTGCTGGACATGCCCCAGAACGCCCTGGACCGCGTGCTCTACTACGAGGACTACGTGGTCTGGAATGCCGGTGATACCGATCTGCACGTGAAGCAGATCCTGACTCCCGACGAATACACCGAGCTCAAGGAGCAGTATGGCGATGCCTTCCAGGCCGACATGGGCGCTGAGGCCATCGAGAAGCTGCTGGGCCAGATGGATCTTCCCACCCTGAAGGACGAGCTGACCTCCGAGCTGTCCGGCACCCGCAGCAAGCAGGTGCGCAAGCAGATCGTCAAGCGGATCCGCCTCATCGAGGGCTTCCTGAAGAACAAGATGGACCCCTGCTGGATGATCCTCCATGTGCTACCCGTCATTCCTCCCGATCTGCGACCCCTGGTGCCCCTCGATGGCGGACGCTTCGCTACCAGCGATCTGAACGACCTCTATCGCCGCGTCATCAACCGCAATACCCGTCTCAAGAACCTCCTCAACATCCCCACTCCTCCCGTCATCATCCGCAACGAAAAGCGAATGCTGCAGGAGGCCGTGGATGCCCTGATGGACAACGGCCGCCACGGCCGCGCCGTCACCGGCACTGGCAACCGTCCCCTGAAGTCCCTCTCCGACATGCTGAAGGGCAAGCAGGGCCGTTTCCGCCAGAATCTGCTGGGTAAGCGTGTGGACTACTCTGGCCGTTCCGTCATCGTCGTGGGACCCGAGCTGAACATCAACCAGTGCGGCCTGCCCAAGGAGATGGCGCTGCGTCTCTTCGAGCCCTTCATCATCCATCGTCTCCGCGAGCAGGGCAAGGTCCAGACCGTCCGCAATGCCAAGAAGTGGATTGAGGAGCGCCGCAAGGACGTGTGGGATGTGCTGGACGAGGTGGTCACCGGCCATCCCATCCTGCTGAACCGCGCGCCTACGCTGCACCGAATCTCCATCCAGGCCTTCGATCCCGTCTTGATTGACGGACAGGCCATCCGCCTGCACCCCCTGGTGTGCGCCGCCTTCAACGCGGACTTCGATGGTGACCAGATGGCCGTCCACGTGCCCCTCTCCAACGAGGCGCAGCTGGAGGCGAAGCTGATCATGCTGTCCCCCAACAACATCTTCTCTCCTGCGGACGGCCGTCCTCTGGCGCTGCCCTCCCAGGATATGGTGTTGGGTGTCTACTACCTGTGCTACGAGGACGAGGCCAAGAAGACCGCGTTCCTGGCCAAGTCCAAGGCCGAGCAGCCCTACTACGACACCTATGAGGAGGTTATGCAGGCCATGGAGGCCAACCGCCTGGCCAACGAGAACAACCACAATGCCCGTGAGCCCATCGCGGTGGGCCTGGACATCCACGACTTCTTCAACTTCAAGAATCCCTACTACCGCTCCGACGAAGAGAAGGCGCGCATTGCTGCCCTCACTGGCGAGGAAAAGGAGCGCCAGGATCGGGAAGACCGGAAGATGATCTGGGGCGACCGCAAAGAGAAGTGGATTGTCACCACTCCCGGCCGCATGATCTACCACCAGATCTGGCCCGAGGTGCTGGGCTTCTGGAACCAGATGGCCCCCAAGAAGAAGATCCAGGAGATGATCAAGCAGTGCGACGAGGTCTGCGGACACGAGGCGCTGCTGCCCCTGCTGGATAAGCTCAAGAATCTGGGTTACTCCTGGGCTACCCGCTCCGGCTTCTCCATCGCCATCGCCGATATGCTCATTCCTGCCGACAAGCAGGAGCGCATCCGCAATGCCGAGAAGGAAGTGGACAATGCGCGTATGGAGCAGGAGCGTGGTTCCATCGACGAGTCCGTGCGTCGTCAGAAGTGCATCGATACCTGGACCAATGTCCGTAGCGATCTCTCCAAGGCGTTGCAGGAGACCCTGAAGGCCAACGGTGGCCGTCCCGGCATCAACTCCGTGTGGGCCATGATGGATTCTGGAGCCCGAGGCTCTGCGGACCAGGTCACCCAGCTGGGTGGTATGCGTGGTCTGATGTCCAACACCACGGGTGAAGTCGTGGAGACTCCTATCATCCACAACTTCCGCGAGGGCCTCACGGGTCTGGAGTACTTCAACTCCACCCACGGTTCTCGAAAGGGTATGGCCGATACCGCTCTGAAGACCGCAGACGCCGGTTACATGACTCGTCGTCTGGTGGACGTGGCCCACGATGTGATCTGCACCGAAGAGGACTGCGGCACCACCAACGGCATCTGGCTGACCGCCCTGAAGGACGGTGGCAAGGAGAGCAAGTCCCTGGCCGAGCGCATTGTGGGGCGTTTCTCCGTGGATAACATCTACGACAGCTCCAACAACCTGATCGTGGGCGCCGGCGAGGAGATCACTCCCTTCATCGCCGCCCGCCTGAAGGATGCCGGCTACGAGAAGGTGCATATCCGTTCCGTGCTCACTTGCCAGTCCGAGCGCGGCGTCTGCGCCAAGTGCTACGGCCGCAACCTGGCGACCGGCGAGATGCCCATGGAGGGCGATGCCCTCGGCATCATCGCCGCCCAGTCCATCGGTGAGCCTGGTACCCAGCTGACTCTGCGTACCTTCCACTCCGGCGGTACCGCTTCTACCTCCGCGGCAGACAAGGAGATCCGCGCCACCTGGGAGAACTCCAGCGAGCTTCGCGGCAAGCTGGATGCCCTGAAGGCGAAGGCGGAGACCTCCAAGTGGAGCGAGGAGAAGCTTGCCAACGAGCAGAAGAAGCTGGAGGAGAAGGAGAATGTGGCCTTCCTGTCCTTCGATGGCATTGACTACATTGAGGGCAAGGGCGAGGACAAGAAGGAGCGTCTGGTTGTGATCTCCCGTGACGGTCACATCCGCGCCAAGAATGCCCTCTTCTCTCGCGATAGCAAGGTCCCCATGATGGGTGACGTGGACCTGAAGGTCTTCGACATCCCCTACGGCGCCATCCTGAAGGTCACCGACAAGCAGCTGGTGAAGCCCGGCGAGATCATCGCTACCATGGATCCTTTCACCACCCCCGTGGTGGCCGGCAAGAGCGGCAAGGGTACCCTGCAGTTTGAGGACTTGATCGATGGACAGACCATGCGCAAGACCTTCAACAAGCAGTCCGGTAAGCACGAAATCACCGTCATCCAGCATCCTGAGGACACCCACCCCGCTCTGAAGATCGTGGATGCCAAGGGCAATGTGGTGGAGACCATGCCCCTCTCCGAGGGCGCGCAGATCCTCTTTGCCGAAGGCAAGAAGGTCAATCCCGGTGACTTCCTGGCGAAGACCCCCAAGACCCAGGCCAAGACCGCGGATATCACCACCGGTCTGCCCCGTGTGGCCGAGCTCTTCGAGGCGCGTCGTCCCAAGGAAGCGGCCGTGCTGGCCAAGATTGGCGGTTTTGTCCAGATGGGCAAGCAGGTCAAGAACAAGCTGAGCGTGTGGGTCGAGGATCCCGAGAGCGGCGAGCGCGAGGAGCACCTGGTGCCTGCCGGCAAGCGCCTCGTCGTCAACAACGGCGAATACGTGGAAGCCGGTGCCTGCCTCACGGATGGCTCCCCCGTCCTCCAGGAGTTCCTGGACATCTGCGGACCCCAGCGCCTCCAGGCGCTGTTGGTGGAGTCCGTGCAGAGGGTCTACCTCTCCCAGGGCGTGGGCATCAACGACAAGCACATCGAGATCATCGTGCGCCAGATGATGCGCAAGATCCGCATCACCGAGCCTCACGATACCACCTTCCTCTACGGCGAAACCGTGGATATGCGCGCGTTCAACGCCGTGAACGACAAGGTGGTCGCCGAGGGCAAGGTCCAGGCTGACGGTCAGCAGATCCTCCAGGGTATTACCAAGGCCTCTCTGGCCACCGACTCCTTTATCTCTGCTGCGTCCTTCCAGGATACTCCCCGTATCCTCACCGAGGCCGCAACTCTGGGACGCGTGGACTACCTCCACGGCTTCAAGGAGAACGTGATCATGGGACACCTGATTCCCGCTGGTACCGGCTACTACAAGGTCCAGAACCCCGTGCTCAAGACCTTCGATGCCGACGGCAATGCCTTCGAGATCACCGACGACGGATCCCACACCGCCGAGCCCGGCAATCCCTACGACGACCAGGATATGGATCTCGGAATGGGCATGGGCGTGGCCAACGAGCAGGATCTCTCCGACAACGACCTCAATATCGGCGGCGCCAAGGACGCGGGAATCTTCTCCGGTTCCCTCGATAACGACGCGGGAGTCCTGGAAGACCTGTAAAAAAAGAAAACGCGCCCTTGGGCGCAGGTCCCGCCTTCGCGCTTTCCAGCGTAGAATGCGGGGCCGTGCATTCCAGAATTCCGCATTCACAACACGGGCCGCCAGTGGACATTCCTCCCGACGGCCCGCATCGTGTTTTTGGGACAGGGCCGGCGATGCCAGCGCGCCAATTCGGGCGCGCTTAATGCTCCCGCGGAGCGACCTCATTGACTAGCCACTAGCCACTAATTGCTAAGTACTTAGAGAGATGTCCGACTGCCAGTTGAATCGTGTTACTTGGGATGGCGTAGGGGCACCATGCTTCCGCTTTCAGATTCCGCTTGTGGACATCCAGGGGTATTGGACTCCGGAGACCCGGACTCCCCGGATGACTCTCCCCTGGTGCCTAGAGCTCCTTTCTGCCAGCCAGAAGAACTTTCCGGCGCTGGTCTTCTTGAATAGTGCGGGGCAGTGCCGTGCGCTGGTGGCGCTTTCCCGCCTGGAGCGCGAGACCCGGATTGTGGCGCAGATGAACCAGGAGGAGTGCACCTATGATGTGACGGTGGAGACTCTCCCGCCTGCGGAGGGCGAGGCGCTGGTGCTCACGGTGGATCGTCGGCCGATTCCCTGGATGCAGGCGTTTTCCGAGTGGCGCGAGGGACTGGGGCTCCCCACGCCGCATATTCCCGCGGCCGCCTGGCGGCCCGTCTTCTGCACCTGGTATGCGGTCCACGCCACTGTGGATGCCGCCTGGGTGGAGGAGAATGCGCGGATTGCCGCGGAGCTGGGCATCGGCACCATGATTGTGGACGACGGATGGTGTTTTGACCAGCGCAAGCGGGTCTCCCCCCAGACCCTCGGCACCTGGTATGAGAATATCGGCGATTGGCGGGTCTCCCAGGTAAAATTCCCGGATTTTGACGACCATGTGCGGCGGGTCCAGAGTCTGGGGCTGAAGTATCTCTTGTGGGTGACGCCCTATCTCATTGGCACCCGTAGCCAGGCGTGTGCGCAGGAGTTCGCCGATGCACTGCTGCCTGGTGGGCCCAAAGAGGGCTGCCGCATACTGGATGTGAACCGGCAGGACAAGACACCCCTCATGGCCGATCGGCTGAGCCGACTCCTGCGGGAGACTCCCATTGACGGTCTGAAGGTGGATTTCCTGGATAATATCCCGCCCTCCTGGGAACGACCTGTCGGCGCTGCCGCCATGGCATTCGTCCGGGAACTCTCCCGACAGATTCGGGAGGCGCGCCCCGAGGCACTGGTGGAATTCCGGCAATCCTACTGCACACCCGGCATGGCGCCCTACGCCACACAATTCCGGTGCAGCGATGTCCCCTTCGATTTCATCGATAACTTCCAGAGATTGGCACAGCTCCGCGTCGCCCTAGGCGATGGACTGCCCGTCCATGCGGATCCCATCTATTGGGCGCCTGGCGAGCGGGACGTGAATGTCTCCCGGCATCTGATCGCCTCGCTCCTGGGGACCCCCATGCTCTCCATGGATCTGCGGTGTCTCACGCCCCGGGAACGGCGGATCATCGCCTTCTGGCTGAAATTCTACAATGAGAATCTCCCCGCTTATCAGACGGGACGATGGAGCATCCGCTATCAGGCGGAATCCGTGGGATACGCGCTGCTGCAGGCGCCCGGACGCCCCCGCATTGCCATTCTCCAGGAGCCCTCGCTGTTGCCGGAACTCCTAAAGCGCACCGCCTCCGGAGATTTCTTGCTGAATCTCTCGCTGGAGGACCTCCCTGTCCCTAATGCAACGACACTCTTCCATCCCTCCAGAGAAGACACCGCCGCCACCGCCGGCATCCTGCCCGCAGGCGGCGCGGCAGTGCGGGCGTAAAGTGTCATAAGTATTTAGCAATTAGTGGTTAGCGGATAGTTGCAAGGACGCTCCGCGGGAGTCCCGCCGAGGCTATCGGCGGTGTGCTTCCGCCGCAGGGGCGGTGCAGGTACTGCCCCCGTGCGTATCGCTACCCTAGAGTATTTGGGGGTGCGGGGGGGCTTGCCCCCAGTCCTTTGGATATTCCTCTGCCTAGTTTCTTTCGCCTCCCGGCGGTACTATTTTTGCCACCTAACTATTGCGTAATTTCTGGCGTTCGACTGCGGCTTTCACAATAAACGCCGGTGGCGGGCGTTTTGGGACTGTTTTCGGAGTGGGGGAGGGCGGATGTGCCCTCTTCTTTCAGCGCATTTTCTTTTTAACGTCACACTAGGACACAACCATGGATCGAACACGCACTCTCACCCTTCTGCTCGTATTGTTGGCGATCTTTTCGGCGGGGACGCTGGTCTTCGCGATCTTTTCTTATCGCTCCTACCAGGGGCTTCTCCAGGAAATGGCGGCGCAGGAGAGCGCACAGCCCGTGGAGGCTTCGGCGCCTGTGGTGCTTCCGCCCGTGGTGGTGCAGCAGGGCGTGGAGGCCAGCGAGGAGGTGGCCGGCTTGAATGAATACATCGCCAAGCTGGAAGAGCAGAACCGCACGCTTCGCCAGCAATTGGCGAATGCCAGCAACCAGCAGAGCGGTCGTCAGAACCGCGGCGAGGGCCGTGGACGTCGCGGCGGTCCCCCCGACATAGAGAAGCTGAAGGAGACCGATCCCGAGCGCTACGAGGAGTTCCAGAAGCGCCGTCAGGAGATGGATCAGCGCCGTCAGGAGCAGCGCCAGCGTCGTCAGGAGTACCTGGCTGCCGTGGATACCTCCCGGCTTTCCCAGACCCAGAAAGAGACCCTCCAGAATTACAAGGATCTCCTTTCGGAGATGGACGAGGATACCCAGGGCGGCCCTCCGGATTTCGACCGCATGCGTGAGATGATGGACATGCGCGAGGAGGTCCAGGAGATCCTTTACCAGGATCTCGGCGATCGTCTGGGAACCGATGGACAGGCACTCTATGAGAGCGTCCAGGAACTCCAGTCCGTCATGGGCGGCAATGGTGGTCCCCGTGGTGGCGGTCCTGGCGGTGGAATGCCCCCCGGTCCTTCTCCACAGTGACCGTGAGAATCCCGGAATGCAGGGTGTGCATCTTGCAGAACCCGCGTTTCGGGTTATGGTACGACGCTTAACGATTTGTGTGTGCCCGTAGCTCAATTGGATAGAGCGTCAGCCTCCGGAGCTGAAGGTTACAGGTTCGATCCCTGCCGGGCATACCACTCTGTGAAAAATCCCCCGTGGACCATGATCCCACGGGGGATTTTTTTGTTGTTACTACTTGCTTTTTCCGTAAAAGTTTCGCATACTATTCATAACGACGGATGCGGAATGTTATGAACTCTATGGAGGCGTTCCGAGAGTGTCCTGAAGAGCCACGCCATGACTAATCCTTCGCCATGAGACAAGTTCCTCCCCGTAAGAGTATTTCATTGCCGGGGGCACTGCGCCTGTTTCTGGTGGGGATG
>CAVGTF010000031.1:0-17708 GCA_963632245.1 Anaerovoracaceae bacterium | reverse complement strand
GCCTTCCCAGGGCCCGCTCTGCTTCTAAGCACGCCAGAAAAACCGCCCCCGGGCCTCCGCCTATGCTAGGTAGAAGGGAGAAGGTAGCAGGGAGTAGGGAGTAGGGAGTAGGGAGTAGGGAGAAGGGAGAAGGGAGTAGGGAGTAGGTTTTATAAGGTGCCACAGGCGCTCTTCCGCCTACTGGCGGTACGGGGTGCGTTCTCTGGGCCGCTCCGCGGCGCGTGCCTAGCACCGGAGCGTTTCTTCCTAGCGAGGGTTTCGCAGGAAGATCTCCAAAGGAGGTCGGGGCTGCACCCCCGTGCCCCCGCCTAATTTCTTCCGCCTACCGGCGGCACTAGCGCGCCATCAGGGCGCGCTTCCCGCAGGCGGAATCATTCTTGTGGCGCTTCCCAGTCTTTCGGCAGAGACCACCGGAGGTCTTTTGCGGTCTTCTTGCCGGCGTCCAGGTCCTCCTGGATATTTTCGAGGACGAGCTTCAGGCAGCCCAGCTGCTGCATATTGATCCAGAGGAGGCAATCGGGAGAATTCTCCTCGATGACCTTGAGTTCCGTCACCAGCTGGGGTAGCGCGGGCTGCAGGATCTTCTTGGCCGCCGCGGCGCCGCCGCTCTTCTTGGAGATCGCCTCGCGGAGCTTCAGGAGCGTCACGAAGAACTCCAAGACGATGCGAGTCTTCTGCGCCACGGTCATCATGCTCTGGAGAGAGGCGGCCTGGAGATCATTCCAGCGGGAGGCGCCCATGAGGCTGGCGGTCTTTTCCACGATCTCGGTGGCCTCGTGAGCGAGGGCCTCCAGCTTTGCGGAAACGCCCTTCTCCTGAGCGAGATCAGAGAGCACATTCTCGGGCCAGGCGGGAAGCACATGGTCCTTCGCGCCCTCGTCCAGCAGATAGCCCTTCCAGGGGAGCGTCTTCTGGCACAGGGGTTCCTTGGACAGCGCGTCCACACGGTCCAGCAACGCCAGGTAGTCCTCGCCCACACCATTCCAGCGGAGAGACGCCCAGCGTTTGCGAAGACCATCGATGGTATCCTCGGTCCAGGAGGGAGTCTCCCAGCAGCGGACGCCGAGCATGGAGACCTGTTCCCAGTGGAGGGGATCGAATTGTCCGCGGACCACCACGCCCTCATTGAGGCCGTCCTTCACGATCTTGCTGGCCTCGGCGTCCACGCCCTCCAGATTTCGGCTGAAGGAGGCATACGCGCCCTGGTTTGCGAGGGGTCCCCGCCACTGTCCGGCGCACTTCTGGAGGATTGCGCGGACGGGTGCCTTGAGGGAGGTACGGGATTTCTCTTCCTGCCAATGGAGGATCACGCGGGAAGCGAACTCTTCATCCTGGAAGAGTGCCTTGAGCTCCTTGCCCAGGAAATCGCCCTTCTGGAAGAGGCAATCCGCGAAGAAGACCACCTTTCCCACGCCGTGGGCGCAAAGGAAATCCACCAATTCGCGGAGATAAACCGCCAGCTGTGCGGAGGGAGTCAGCTTCTTGCACTTTGCGCAGTGGCACCAGGGTCCCTCGGGGAGACCGTCCTCTGCGTGGGGATGGCAGGCATCGATCTTCGCCAATCCGATATGGAAGAAGGGCACGCCGTCCTCGAAGTATCTCTGGAGGAAGTCTCCCAGGAAGCCCTCCAGCGCCTCCTTGCCCTTTGCCGACGAGAGGCAGAGGCCATAGGAAAGGGGGTGTCCCTTTTCGTCGCAAGCGGAGAGGGCGGGGAAGAGCTTGGGGAGTAGCGTGGAGCCATTGAGCAGCTCCATCATGGGGAAGAGGGTCACGCCGCGCTCGCGGCCATAGACCAGGACCTCGTCGAAGCTGTCGTTTTCCGCCAGGACGGGCGAGACCTCCCGGTCATACCATCGGTCGTATTTCTCGTTGTAGTAGCGCAGGCGACTATGGGAGGCGGGATCGCCGGGAACAGGCTCCTCGTGGATATTTGCCAGCAGGAATTCGGAGGGGCGGTCGTAGCGGGAAGCGCGGACCTCGGGCACGCAGTTATACACGCCAATGCCGCAGAGATTCAGGTGCATGGCGCTCATGGCGTCCAGCGCCTGATACCATCCATTGGGATCCATGCGCTCGGTCCCCCAGTCAGCGGCGGTGACGCTGCCGCGGTAGGGGACCATTGGCCAGTCGCGGATCAGCAGATTGGGAACTGCGCGGCCGCGGAACATGGTGGCGAAGAGGCTGGCGAGGGTCTGGGCGGCCCAGACCGTGCCCTCCTGGGCGGGAGTGCGAATAAAGACCTCGCTACCCTTGATCTCCAGCTCGTAGTAGTCCTTGCGGACCGCCTCGGGCACCCGTGAGAGATCGAAGTTCTCGGGCTCGAGCACCTGCGCGTCCACAACGTATTTCTTCTTGTTGGCCACCACACGCACGCCCGCCATCGTCAGGATGGAGCGCAACGCCTTGCGCTGGATGGGAAGCACATTGCTGGTGGACAGCCGGACGTCACCGGCTAGTTCGCTGATGCCCTCGCCCAGGATGACCTCCTTGGGCTGCGGGAAGAGTTCGGCAATTTCAAAACGGCGGCTGGCAGCCATCTGATTCCTTCTCCTGTCCATTCGTTCAGGATCGCGTCGAAGAGTGCAATCCGGCGCCGCGTCGACCGTCCGCCCCCTAGAGGGGACTTCTTCTCCTCCGCAAAGACTAGTCGGCGCCACGGGAAACCCTCGTCGCTTCCTGGAAATCTCGGTAACCGTAAAAAAGCCCCTCCCGGAACCATATCCGGAACGGGCACAAAACATCGAGGCATAATATAATGACGCCCCCAAATTCTGCCTGAAGACCGCCCTCGGCCCCCTAGGCGCGCCGCCCTAATTTTCGGGCCATTTTCCAGCGGCAGCGAGCGCTGCGTTGGAGAATCGGTGGTCGTCGGTCTTGTCCTCGCCCAGCCATTCGGGTCGTTGGAACGCGAAGTCCTCCCGTGGGATCTCCAGTTCCGCGGTGGCGTGTCCTGCCAGCGTGCCGTGATAGACATCGATCTCCCACTGGAGGCCCTCCTCTGCCGCGGGCACGAAGTAGCGTGTCTTGGCGACTTGCCGATCGGGGCACAGATCCCGGAGCATTGCGCGGGCATCCTCCACGGGGATGGGGTATTCGAACTCCTGTCGACTGGCGCCCTGCGCCTTCCCCTTGATATTCAGATTCGCGCGATCGCCGACGATTCGCACGCGGACGGAGGGCCCGCCATGCACATCGAAGTATCCCTGGAGAATCTCCACGCTCGACGTAGCATGCTTCCGCCAGGCATCCCCCTGCACCAAGAACTTCCTTTCGATCTCCACGAACACGAGTAAAATCCTCCGAAAAAAGGCAGTCGTATTTTCCTCCGTTGCGGCGTATGCGCGCGCAGGCACGCCCGCGGAGGCTACAAGCGGCGGGAAGGTGTTATATTTGCCGAACATCCGCCGGACGCAGGTACTGTAGCCTCGGCGGCTCGTCTTTCCACGCAGGAAGACGCCGAACGCCCCCCTCCCCTTTTCCCTCCTCCCCGCCCTCCACCGGGGGAACTATGCCAGACGCAAAGCACATCCTCGTTACCGGCGGCGCCGGCTTCCTGGGATCCCATCTCGTGGAATCCCTGCTGGCTGACGGGCACCGCGTCACCGCACTCGACAACCTCTGGACCGGACGAAAAGAGAACCTCGCGCCCCTCCAGAAAAAATACGGTGATGCCTTACGCTTTTTGGAGGGCGATGTCCGGCATGCAGGCGACTTCCCTACGGAGCCCCTGGACCAGATCTACAACCTGGCCTGCCCCGCCTCGCCGCCGCACTACCAGCGGGATCCCGTCGCCACCACCGAGACCTGCTTCCTGGGCGCCCAGAATGTCCTGGAGCTCGCCCTGAAGAATGGCGCCGTGGTCCTGCAGGCCTCCACCAGCGAGGTCTATGGCGATGCGAAGGAGCACCCGCAGAGAGAGACCTACTGGGGCAATGTAAATCCCGACGGCCCCCGTTCCTGCTACGACGAAGGCAAGCGCGTCGCCGAGAGCCTTTTCTTTGACTACCATCGCACGCGGGGCGCCAGGATCCGTGTGGCGCGCATCTTCAATTCCTACGGTCCGAACATGGATCCCCTGGACGGCCGCGTGGTCTCCAATTTCATCCTGCAGGCGCTCCGCGGCGAGCCCATTACCCTCTACGGCGACGGCTCCCAGACACGCTCCTTCTGCTACTGCAAGGACACCATCCGCGGACTGCGCGCCCTCATGGAACACCCCGATCCCGAATTCACCGGCCCCGTCAACATCGGCAATCCCGGCGAATTCACCATCCGTGAGCTAGCGAAGAAGGTCCTTCGCCTCACCGGCAGCGCCAGTCCCCTGGTCCTGCGACCCCTCCCCATAGACGACCCGAAGGTGCGCCGTCCGGACATCACCCGCGCACAGGAGCTCCTCCACTGGCAGCCCGAGATCCCCCTGGAAGAGGGCCTGAAGGCAACCATCGAATACTTCCGCGCCCTTGCATAAAAGACAACCCTCTTCTGACCAATCAAACCAAACAAGGGAATTCCTCCCCATGAAAAAGCTCGCCGCACAGCTCTACACCGTCCGCGATTTCACGAAGAACGCGAAGGACTTCGCCAAGACCTGCAAGCGCATCCACGACATCGGCTACGATGGCGTCCAGCTCTCCGCCGTGGGTCCCATCCCCCCCAAGGAGATCAAAAAGATCCTGGATGGCGAGGGCCTGGCCTGCGCCGCCACCCACATCAGCCTGGACCGACTGGAGAAAGAGCCCCAGGCCGTCATTGACGAACAGCTCCTGTACCAGTGCAAATTCCCCGCCGTCGGCGGATTCTTCCCGGATGACAAGATCATCGGCAAGGAGAAGACCTGGAAGGACTTCGTGACCCGCTTCAACAAAACCGCGAAGGTGCTGCAGGCCTCCGGCCTCACCCTGGGATACCACAACCACTTCCACGAATTCATCCAGTTGCCCTCCGGAATGATCCGCTACGAGTATCTCATGCGACAGCTGGATCCCTCCTGCACCTGGTTCGAGCTCGATACCTACTGGGCCGCCGCCTCCGGAAAAGAGCCCTCCACACTCCTGAAAAAACTCGCCCACCGCGTCCATTGCCTGCACCTGAAGGACGGCGTGTTGCGCTGGCGCGAAAACGAATTCAACCCGCGGCTGGACATCACCGAGGTGGGCGACGGCAATCTGGATTGGCCCGAGATCCTCTCCGCCGCAGCATTCGCCGGCGTCCAGTGGTATATCGTCGAGCGCGACCAGGGCGAGATGGAGGCCTTCCAGAGCCTGGAGCGCTCCTTCCACAACCTGCGCGACAAGATGGGACTCTAACCCACACGCGTAGCTAAAAACTGTCAACTTCCAGCCTTTTTTGCCTTCCATGGACATCCTCTTCATCGGCGCCGGAAAGATGGCCACCGCCATCGCCAAGGGCGCAGTCCGGAATCAACTCTTCCCCCAGGCGCGGTTGCGCGCATGCGATCCCTCCGAACAGGCCCGCGCCAGCTTCACGGCACAGACGGGCCTGGAGGCATTGCCGGAGGCAACGGCCGAGGCGGTCTCCGCCGCCGACGTGTTGATTCTGGCGGTGAAGCCCCAGACGGCGCCCGTCGCCTTCCCGGCATTGCCGCCCCGGAAGCCAGGATGCCTGATTCTCTCCATCTGCGCAGGGCTCTCCCTGGCGAAGCTCCGTACCTGGTTCGGCGATGCGCGGATGGTCCGCGTGATGCCCAATACCCCCCTCATGGTGGGCATGGGCGCCAGCTGCTACGCGCTCTCCGATGACAACGACAAGGATGCCGGCGCCTTTGCGGAGACTCTTCTGGGGGCACTCGGAAAGGCCTGGCGGGTCCCCGAAGAGCAGCTGGATGCCGTCACCGCGCTTTCGGGTTCCGGTCCGGCGTATTTCTTCGCCTTCATTGAAGCGTTGACAAAGGGCGGCGTGGCCATGGGTCTCCCCGAGGAGCTCTCCCAGGAGCTCTCCATCCAGACCATGGCGGGCGCCACCGCAATGCTCCAGCAGAAGACCGGCACTCCCGCCGAGTTGCGCATCGCGGTCACCTCGAAAGGCGGCACCACCGCCGCCGCCCTGGATGTCATGAGCGCGCGGCACTTCGACGACCTGGTCCAGGAGCTCCTCCTGGCCGCACAGCACCGTTCCCAGGAACTGGGACGCTAAACAAGATTCCACCGCATACCCCTCTTTCACCCATGAAGCGCATTCTGGTCACCGGCGGCGCCGGATTCATCGGATCCCATCTCTGCAGGGCACTCCTGGACGCCGGCAACGAGGTGGCGGTCCTGGACGACCTCTCTACCGGCTCCCGCGAAAATCTCTCCGGATTGTTGGAGCGACCCGATTTTGCGCTGCATGTCGGCAGTGTCAATGACGCCGCGAAGGTGGATGCGCTGGTGGAGAAGGCGGATTTCGTGTATCACCTGGCCAGTGCCGTGGGCGTGCGGCTGATCATCGACCAGCCCGTGCGCACCATCGAGAGCATCGTGGGCGGCACCACGGTGGTCCTGGAGGCCTGCAACCGCCACTGGAAGCCCTTCCTGCTCACCAGCACCTCCGAGGTCTACGGAAAGGGCTCCCGGGTGCCCTTCTGCGAAGACGACGACACCGTCATGGGCCCCACCTCCACACGCCGCTGGAGCTACGCCTGCGCAAAGGCGGTGGACGAATTCCTGGCGCTGGCCTACTGGGTGGAGCGGAAGCTCCCCGTCACCGTGGTCCGGCTCTTCAACACCGTGGGTCCCCGGCAGACCGGCCAATACGGCATGGTGATCCCGAACCTGGTGACACAGGCCCTGAAGGGCGAGCCCATCACCGTCTTTGGAGACGGCACCCAGACCCGTTGCTTCACCCATGTGCGGGATATCGTGGGCGCGCTTCTCACCATTCCGGAGCGCCCACAGGCGCTGGGGCAGGTCATTAACCTGGGCAACAACCAGGAGATCTCCATCCTGCAGCTGGCACAGGAGATCCAGCGGCTCACCGGCACCGCCTCACCCATCAAAATCATCCCCTACGACCAGGCTTATGGCCCCGGCTTCGAAGATATGCACCGCCGGGTCCCCTGCATCGACAAGGCGAAGAGGCTCCTGGATTACCAGCCCCGTCTGGGACTGGAGGACATCCTCCGGGACGTGATCGAAGACAAGCGCCACGCCCTGGGCCTCGCCTAAATGTTCCGACTCTATCGACAGCAGATCCTCCCCGGCGCGACTCTGGAATGCGCGGCCCCGGAGGAATGGGGATTGCGCACCGGCGAGCTGGTGGTCTGCCAATGGGAGAAGACCCTGGAGGCCGGCCGCATTCAGGGGGAGTGCGACGAGGCCCCCGCCGAGACCCTGGATGCCTGGGAGGAGCGCCGGCGCCTGCAGACTGTCCGGCGGCTCGAGGGCACGAAGCTGCCCGTGGCACTGCGCCGCGCCAGCCAGGAGGACCTCCGGACCATCCGCGACAACGAACGCATCGCCACCGGTCTCCTCCCAAAGATCCAGGAGCGCGTGCGCGCAAACCACCTGGACAATATGCACCTGACCGCCCTGCATCTCACCCTGGACGCGAAGGTCCTCCTATGTCTCTACGTCGCCGAAGGCCGCGTGGACTTCCGGGCGCTGCTGAAAGACCTAAATGCCATGCTACCCTACCGGCTCGAGATGCGCCAGATCTCCCATCCCCAGGAGGCATCCATCCTAGGCGGCATCGGCGTCTGCGGGCGCACCCTCTGCTGCCATAGCTTCCTCTCCCTGAAGGTCGCCTCCGCACGCCCTACACAGCAACTGCCCGCCTCCAAAATCGGCCTCTGCGGAGACCCGCGCTGCTGCCTGCGCTTCGAACTCCCCGACAGCCCCCGACGCCCCCCACACCAGCCATGACACTGCCCCAGAACGACAACCGGACCGCACCACTGCTGCCCGCACGAATCCTCTGGGCGCTCTTCTTCTTCGTGGTGCCCTTCCGCTGGAACTACGCCGTGGGCTCCGCGGAGATCGCCCTCTTCCCCACGGACATCTGGGAGCTGCTCCTGCTCACGGTGCAGCCGCACTTCCTGCTGGCCGCCCTCGCCGCCGCACTGCTCCTGGCGGAGCTCTACCAGAGTCGCAAACTCGCCCTGCACCCGAATGCCGCATTGGCACTGCCCCTTTTGGCAACCGCCACCGTCCTCTGCGGACTCGCCGGACTGGTCCATACCACCGAACACGCCTTCGCCAATGCCTGGATGCACCACTTTCTCACCGTGGCGGCGGTCTGCTGGGCGCTCTGGCTGGCAACCCAACGAGATCCGGGAGTAATCCCCGGGATCTGCCATGCATTGGCCGCCGGTGCACTCATCGCCGCCCTCCAGGGGTGGTTCCAGCACTTCGGCGGACTGGAACAGGAATACCAGGCGCAGCTGGAATATGCCAAACAGACGGGCCAGGCACTCAGCCAGCTCATGGACGCAAAGATGCGTCAGACGCGCTCCCTGGGCTCCTTCGGCGATCCCAATGCCTACGGCGCACAGCTCCTGCTCTCCCTGCCCTTCCTCCTCTGGGAAGCACGGCAGCTCGCCCAGAAGTGCTCCTCACCCAAGGCCGCCACCGCACTGCTCCTGGGAGCCGCCGCCATCCTGGGCGCAGGCGCACTGGTCTTCAGCGGCAGCCGCGGCGCCATGCTGGGCGCCTTCGCCGGACTCCTCCTGGTCGCACTCTGCCACCTCGGACGACGACTGGGCCGCGCCGGGCGAATCCTGCTGGCATGCTTCCTCCTGCTGGGCGCGCTAGGCGCAGTCGCCATTCTGAACCGGCTTTCCCAGCGGAAGCTGGAGACCGTCACGGTCCGTCTGGAATACTACCAGACCGCCTGGAAGATCTACAAGCAGTTCCCGGTTTTGGGCGCGGGGCTCGGCGAATTCTATCCCTGGCACTTCCGGCTGAAGAACTGGGAGGGCGACGAAGCCCGGGATCCCCACTCCCTCTTCTTCGCGCAGCTCTCACAGTGCGGCATCCCCGGAGCCCTGGAGGCACTGGCGCGACTGCTGGCGCCCCTGGCCGCAGTCGCCTATCTGCTCAAACGCCGAAAGACGCCCCTCTCGCCCCTGCAACTGGCCGTCCTGGGAGCCTGGACGGCCTGGACCGCACACGCGCTGGTCCAATTCAACGACACCGTCCTCTCCACCGCCACTCTCGCCGGCTCCCTGGGACTCCTCCTACAAGACCCCAACGAGACCCAGGAAGAAGCCCCCCTCTCCTCTTCCCGTCTCCGCTGGTGTCTTTCCCGAGGGCCGATGTTCCTGCTGGCATTGCTCTGTCTTTCGGAGCTCTGCGAGGCCCCCGGAAAGCGGAGCTTCCAGCTGGCGCAAAACGCCCTCCAGGACCAATACGCATCCTACTCCCGCAAGAAGGAGCTCCTCCTGGATGCCATCCGACGGGATCCCTCCGCGCCCATTCCTCCACGAATGCTGGCGGATCTCGCCATCGCACAAGAGGACTACCCCGCCGCACGGGAGGCCCTGAAGGAACTGCGCCTCCGCGCACCCCACCGCTCCACCACCATGCTTCGGGAGTGGCGCCTGGCGGTCCTCACGGGCGATGCGTTGGGTGCCCAGAAGGCATTGGACGACTTGCGCCTCTGGCATCCCACCAATCTCTCCTGGTGGCTCCTATGCGGCCTTGAGGAACGCCATCCCTCGCTGCCCGCGCGGGATCGTGCGCGGCTGGCCTTCCTGCCCATGGAGCTGCGGGAGCGCCTTCCACAGGAACTCCGCGTGCAGATCCTCTCCCTCCCCCAACAAGACGCCTGGCGACTGCGGCCACTGCTGGCCCCCCTCGCTACCGACGGCGTCCCCGAAGACCTCTCCCACAGAACCCTCCGTTTCCTCCTCCCGGAGAACACACTATGAACAACGGCTTCGCAATCGTACTCTCCGGTCCCAGCGGCACCGGAAAATCCACCCTCGTGCAGATGGTCCGGCAGGACTTCCCACAGCTCCTCTTCTCCATCTCCTGCACCACCCGCCAGCCCCGCCCCATGGAGAAAGACGGCGTGGACTACCATTTCCTCTCCCAGGAGCTCTTCCACCGCGGCATCGAACGCGGCGACTTCCTGGAATACGCCAATGTCCACGGGAACTTCTACGGCACTCCCAAGGCGCCCATGCTCCGCGCGTTGGAAGAAGACAAGATCATGTTGTTGGACATCGATGTGCAGGGCGCACGGCAAGTCCGCCAGGCGCTCTCCCCAGAATTCCTCCGTGACCACGTGGAGTTCGTCTTTCTGGCGCCGCCCTCCCTGGAGACCCTGGAACAGCGCCTGCGCAAGCGCGGCACCGAATCCCCCGAGAGCCTCCAGCGACGCCTGACCAATGCGAAGAAGGAGATGGAGGCCTGGAAGGAGTATCAGTATCTCGTGGTGAATGACGACTTGAATGAAGCCGCGAAGCGCCTGAAGGCGATCCTCCTGGCCGCCACCTGCCGCGTCCAACGCACCACCTGGCCCCAGGAGCCCAAGGAGGCATAGCGCCAGAAGAAAATATCCCCCGCCGCATACCTCTCTCACGACCATGATACAGGACCTAACACGCGGTAGCGTCCCGAAGACCCTCTTCGCCTTCTCCCTGCCCTTCCTCCTCTCCTGCTTCCTCCAGACCCTCTACGGAATGGTGGATCTGCTGGTGGTGGGGCGTTTTGGCGTCGTGGAGGAAATCACCGCGGTGGCAGTGGGCAGCCAGGTCATGCACATGCTCACCGTCATGGCGCTGGGCCTGGCCGTAGGCTCCACGGTCCTCATCGCCCGCGCCACCGGCGCCGGAAACCGCCAGTCCCTGGGGCGCATCGTGGGAAACACGGTCTATTTCTTCATGGCGCTCTCCCTGGTGCTGGCGGTCCTCCTATGGCTCCTGGCACCCGCCATCATCGCACTGATCGCCACCCCCGAGGAATCCCGCCCACAGACCCTCCAGTATCTCCGGATCTGCTTCTGCGGACTGCCCTTCCTCATGGGATACAATCTCTATAGCGCCATCCTGCGGGGACTGGGCGATTCCAAGAGCCCGCTGCTCTTCGTGGCGCTGGCCGGCGTGGCGAATCTGGTCCTCGATCTCCTGCTAGTGGGCGCATTGGGCATGGGCCCCGCCGGCGCCGCCCTGGCCACCATCGCATCACAGGCACTCTCCGTGGGCGCCTCACTCCTCTCCCTCAAACGCCACCCACTGGGAATCCCCCTCAAGAGGCTCGACTTCCAGCTCCACGGACGGACCCTCCGTGAAATCCTCGCCATCGGAATCCCCGTCTGCTGCCAGGACGGATTCATCCAGGTGGCATTCATGGTCATCACCGTCATCGCGAATCTCCGCGGTGTCCAGGACGCAGCCGCCGTCGGCATTGTGGAAAAGGAAATCGGATTCCTCTTCCTGGTGCCCTCCGCAATGCTCTCCTCCATCTCCGCCATGGGCGCCCAGAACGCCGGCGCCGGACTCCACTCCCGCGCGCGCCAGACACTCTTCTGCGCCCTGGGATTCGCAATGGTCTATGGACTCGCCTGCGTGGCGGCAATGCATATCTGGCCCGAACAGAGCGTCGCCTGCTTCACTACGGATCCCGAGGTCATCCAAATGGGCGGCGAATACATGCGCGGATACGTCTGGGACTGCTTCCTGGCCGGCATACACTTCTGCTTCAGCGGGTTCTTCTGCGCCTACGGACGCTCCGGACTCTCCTTCGCGCACAACGTGACCTCCATCCTCGTGGCACGAATCCCCCTGGCATACCTGGCCTCCGTCAAATTCCCCACCACACTCTATCCCATGGGACTGGCCACCACCTCCGGATCCCTCGTGTCCGTTATCCTCTGCCTCGCATTCTTCTTCCTCGTGCCATTCCCACAACACGATACAACGAGACCGGACATCGACTGAACTACCGTTCAAGAAAGGGGGGATTGAGGGGAGGAAAATTCCGCAATTTTCGGAAGCTGCGAAAGACTTCCCTGTTTTTGGGGGTATTTTCCTGTAACGAAGAAATCGTTTCAAAGGAGAGAGACTATGAAACTACTGCACATTGGCGATATCCACCTAGGCTGCAAACTCCTCAAACTGAGCCGCGCGGAGGAATTCCAGAGGGTCTTCGCGTATTTGACGGATCTGGTAAAGAAGGAGTGCGTGGAGGCGGTGCTGATCTCCGGCGATATCTTTGACACGGGGGCCCCCTCCTGCGACACCGAAAACCTTTACTACACCTTCCTGCGGGACCTCCATGAGGCCGGCTGCAAACAGGTGGTCATCATCGCCGGAAACCACGACAGCCCCGCACAGTTGAAGGCACCCGAATCCCTCCTCAAGCTCTCGGGAATCCACGTGGTCGCGCAAATCGACCGCGAGGATCCCGCCAAAGAGGTCATTCCCTTAGGAGCCCCCGAGCATCCCGCGGCGTTCGTCTGCGCAGTCCCATACCTGCGCCCCTACGAGGTCCGCAGCGCCACGCCCGCCGAGGGCGAGAGCGCGGAGGCCCGTGACGAAGCCGTCCGCAACGGCGTCCAGGAACACTATCGGAGGGTCTATGAGCTGGCGGCCGCCATGCGCAAGGATCCCTCGGTGCCCATTCTGGGCATGGGGCACCTCTATGCGCAGGGAAGCATACTGGGCACCTTCAAAGGGCGCCAGCAGCAAGTCGGCAATGTGCAGGACGTCCCCCTGGAGACCCTCGCGGATGGCTTTGCGTATCTGGCGCTAGGACACATCCACCGTCCGCAAGCCCTGAATGGCCATGAAAATTGGCGCTACGCCGGATCCCTCCTCCCCATGAACTTCCGGGAAGACAAGGAATACGAGACCCAGGTGGTCCTGCTGGACACCGCCGATCTCTCCACACCTCACATCAACCTCATCCCCCGCGAACTCTTCCACCCGATGGTCTGCCTGGACGGCACTCTGGAGGAGCTGCAGACCCAGCTGAACGACCTCAAGAAGACCCGCGGCGACGAGGATCTGTGGGTGAAGCTGGTATGCACTCGTCGTCCGGAAATCTCCGACTGGAATGCGGGCTTGCAAGAGCTTGTCAAGGACACGCGCATCCAGATTCTGGAGACGGAACTACGGGATGCCTCGAAGAATGATTCCCGCGATGCCGAGGAAGCGCCGGTCTCCCTCTCGGAGATGACTCCGGAGCAGGTCTTCGAGAAGTATATGCGGAAGCGCCAGGCGGAGCTCCCTCCGGAGACCCTGGAGGAATACCGAAGGCTCTTCCGGGAATCCCTGTCCAAGGCGGAGGATCCCTCGCAGCGCCAGGAGGGCCCCGCGGAGGCGCCCCTGGGACGCATGCAGTTCCGGAAGCTCGAGATCCACAACGTGAACTCCCTCAAGGGAGAATTCAACATCGACTTCCAGTCTCCCGCTTTCCAAGACGGAATCTTCCTGATCTGCGGTCCCACCGGCTCCGGCAAAACCAGCATCCTGGACGCAATCTGCCTGGCGCTCTTCGCCGAGACCCCGCGCGTCAAGATCACCAACTCCCGCAATGACGTCATCAACCTCCATGCAAAGGAGCTTCTGGCAGAGCTGACCTTCTCCCTGGGCAACAAGGAATACTGCGCCACCTTCCAACACAAGCGGAAGCCCCGCAAGAAGGACGCCCTGCTGAACTACGAGCACACTCTCCGGGAGAACGGAGTTGTGATCTCCGGCAAGTCTTCGGAGACCCGCGACCAAATCGAGGAGTTGCTCGGCATGGATCTGGGGGAATTCACACGGTGCGTGCTACTGGCACAAGGGAGCTTCGATGCCTTCCTGAAATCCAAGCCCAAGGAGCGCGTGGAAATGCTCCGGAAAATCACCGGCACCGAACACTACACCGAAATCGGCCGAAAGATCAACGAGGACTTCCTGGCCCTCAATGAGCAAATAAAGGATCTGGATCGCCTCCTGGACAATCAGAAGCCACTCTCCATCGAAGAGCTCGCGAAGATCCGCGCGGATCTGGACGCCAACGAAAAGGCCTCACAGTCCCTGGATGAGCAGCTCGATGAAGCAAAGCGCCGCGAGGGCGCCTTCGAGCGTTTCGAGAAGGAGCGCAAGACTCTAGAGGAAGCCCAGAAGGCCAGCGAGACAGCCGATGCGGCATGGGCAGCGAAGGCGCCCGAGGAGAAGCGCCTCCGGGATGCCCGCCGCGCACAGCTCTGCCAGGACGACTACGACCGCTGGCAGAATGCCGTCGAGCAGCGCAAGAAGGAGGAGACCCGCGCGGAAGGCCTCGACAAAGAGCGCCAGAAGCTAGAGGAGGAGCTCCCCCAATTGAAGTCCAATGCGGAGGAAGCACAGAAGGCGCTGGAAGACTTCCAGGTATCCCAGCGCGAAAAGGAGTCCCTCTACCGGGAAGTCCAAACTCTGGATGCCTCCATCGCAGACAAATCCCAGACCCTCCGGAACGAGGAGAAGGATGAGAAAAAGCTCCAGAGCAACCTAGAGAAGTGCCAGCGGGACTCCCAGATGGAGAAGGACGCCTGGGAAGAGAGCGCGCGCAAGGCGGGGGATGCCCAGAAGTATCTCGCCGGTCACGCAGGAGACGAAATCCTCGCCACGCGCAAGGGCGAATGGGATGCCCGTCGCAAGGAGATTGTTAGCCTTGAGAAGGACGCAGCGAAGAGGCGCGAGGCCTTGACGACAGAGGAGGATTCCCTGCAGAAATGTGAAGATCAGGAGAAGGCTCTCCGGGAGAAGGCAGCGCCCCTCCAGGCGCAGGTCACTTCCTGCCAAGAGGAGCTCTCCCGCCTGCAGACCAGGCAATCGGAGCTCCTGAATGGCCATACCGAGGAGGAGTTGCAGAACAACCTGGGCGCCGCCAAGAAGCTGGAGGACTTCTTCCAGGACGGCGCAAAACGGGAGGCCTTCCTGACTCCCGGAGCGCCCTGCCCCCTCTGCGGCTCCACCTCACACCCATACTGCGAAGGCACACCCGCCCCGCAACAGCAGGCACAGGAGCTCGTTCAAGCCCTCCAGAAGACGATGAGCGCCCTGGAGGAAACCAAGAAGGCCCAAGAGGATGCCAAAGAAAAACTGGTTAAGCTGCAAAACAATCAAGAATTGCAAAAGAGCGACCTCGAGCACCTGGTTTCCCAGAAGGAGGAGGCTCTCCGACGCCGAAACAGCGCCGCACAGGACTGGAAGGACGCCCAGGATGATGCGGAGAAAAAGACGCAATCCCTCGCCGAGGAGCTCCGCACACTGCTCCAAGTGGAGTGGACGGATCACAAGAGCCTCCCCAAACCGCTAGACGAGCGCATCGCAAAATACCAGGACTCCCGCAAGGCGGTGGAGACGTTGGAGAGGGAGCGTCAGGAGTTCCTGCAGAAGGAAACCGCATTTAAGACGCAATCCGAATCCCTGAAGACACAGCTCTCTGCACAGCAGGCAAAGACCGCGTCTCTCCGCGAGGAGCTGTCTAGTCTCCGGAAGCAGCGCCAGGAGAAGCTAGGCGACCAGCTGGTGGAGACCCTGGAAAATGCGCTGAAGGAGGAGGAGAAGAAGGTCCGTTCCGCTGTAACGAAGGCCAGTGCGGCCCAGAAAGAGAAGGAGGCCCTCCTGACCTCCCGATCCAAGGACCTGGAGGAGCTCTGCGCAAAGCTGCAGCAGGACGCCGCCACTCTGGAGGCGCTCCGCGCAAAATGGGAGGAGTCCCGCGTCCAGAATGGCTTCGAAGACGAAGAGTCCTTCCTGGCGCTCCGAATGGATCCCCGGGAATTCCAGGCGCTGGACGCCATTCTCAATAGGCTGAAGATCGATGCGGAGAAGGCGAAGAATACGCTGGAGCAGCAGACCCGCCATTTCCAGGAGGTCCAGAAGGAGCTCCCGCAGGACATGACTCGCGAGGAGAATCTCGCTAGGAAGGAGCAATTGGTCGCCAACCGAAAGACTCTCCAGGAACAGTTCACCGACCTCAAGGGAAAACTCCAAAAAGACGACGATCTCCGCAAGGATCAGGCAAAGGCGCTCCAGGACCGCGAAAAACTAAAGCCCGATTTCGAAAAGCGCAAGACCCTCGACGACTACTTCGGCACCACCGATCACCGAGATAACTTCGGAAAGGTGGCGCAGGCCTATACCTTCCAGGAATTGCTCCACTACGCCAACGAAAACCGCCCCAACAACTTCAGCCAACACTTCACCCTGGAAATGACTCCCGTCGCCGATCCCCAGAACGACGACCTGGAGCTCTCCGTCATCGACCACTACCAAGGCGATCTCACACGCACCGCCAATAATCTCTCCGGCGGCGAACGCTTCGAGATCAGTCTCGCACTGGCACTGGGACTGGCCGCCATGAGCGCCAAGAGCAAACGCATCAGCCTCGGAAATGTCCTCCTGGACGAGGGCTTCGGTACCCTGGATTCCGATGAACTGGATTCCGCAGTGGATCTCCTTACAAATATCAATACCGACGACGGAAAACTCGTCGGCATCATCAGCCACGTGGAAAAACTCCAGGAACGAATCCGCACCAAAATCCAGGTCACTTCCACCCAGGGAGTCGGAAAAATCGAAATTTTCCCGCGCGCCTGAGGCGTAAAAAAAGGAGGAAGTTACAAAACTTCCTCCTTTCTCGTAATTTTGGTTCTTCTACTTCCTACTTTTTCCTTCCCAGTAATTTTAAGAGGTAGAGGAACATATTGACGAAATCGAGGTAGAGTTCCAGGGCACCCAGGATTGCGATTCCGGAGTGTCCGTATCCCGCCTCGTGGATCTGTCGGATCTTCTGGGAATCGTATGCCGTGAGTCCGGCGAAGATTCCGACGCCCAGGATGCTAAGAACGAAATCCATTGCCTCGGAATGGAGGAAGAGATTCACCACCGTAGCGATGATGATTCCGAAGAGCGCAATCGAGCAGAATCCGCCCAGTCCGGAGAGGTTCTTCCGCGTGAGGGTCCCGTAGAGGGAGGTGGCGCCGAAGGTCAGGGAGGTCACCAGGAATGCCTGCCAGATGACGCCGAGCTCGTAGGCATAGAAGATCGTGGAGAGCGTGACGCCATTGAGGGCGGCATATCCCAGGAAGCCCACGAATGCCAGAATCGGCGGGAGCTTGGTAATTGCCCAGCTCAACGCAAACACCAGGATCAGCTCCGCGAAGATGCAGGGATAAATCACATTCATCAGAGTCTGGGGAGCCACATTCTGATAGGTGAGCCAAGACGCAATCGCCGTCACCAACAACCCCAGCGTCATGGAACCATAGACCTTGTTGATGAAACTCACCTCGTGAGCCGCATACTCCTGGGGATCGATCTCAAAATCCGCACCTTCCTGATCGGGACGATATACCATGGGACACCTCCTGATTTGCTGTTGAATTACTAGGAAAAATCTTTACAGACCAATAAGACCGGGACTAACTATAACGCGTTCCACCCAAAGACCCCAAAAAAACGACAGTGGGGAGTAGGTTTATGCGGTGCCTGCTGCGCCCTTCCGTGGCGCGTGCCGCGGTGGAGCGTTGCTTGGGGAAATGGGGGGTGCGGGGGGCTTGCCCCCAGTCCTTTGGATATTCTTTGCATGGGACGGCGCCTGGCCCCTCCCTACTGGCGACTTTTGCATAGCCGGGAGAAGGGAGAAGGGAGTAGGTTTATGCGATGCCGCAGGCGCCCGCCCTTTCGCCTGAACGGCGGTACGGGTGGCGGCTTTTTGGGCCGCACCGCGGCGCGTGCCTAGCAAAGGTATTCGGGGGGTGCGGGGGGCTTGCCCCCAGTCCTTTGGATATTC
>CAVGTF010000030.1:0-18567 GCA_963632245.1 Anaerovoracaceae bacterium | reverse complement strand
GGAATGCCATCACTGTGTAAGAAACTACTTTTACAGAATACCGATGCTACGATATTGCAAATGCGGTCATCGAGAATCATGAGAAGTTCCCTTATCGTTATAGTCTTATAACTTTAGAAAGCCATTATAAGTTTCCATTGATAAGTGTTATAATTTTTTTGAATGCATATGGATTAGTATCGGTGGATTCTTGGTGGGGGTATACAGTATTCGCACTATGAAGCTATACGTACTTCGCTGGAATCCGTTGATCTCGTCTTTCAAGGACGAGCATTTTCGCAGTTTTCTGGAGCGGCTGGGTCGGAGGGGCTGTCCGGGGCTCGATATGGACTGGAGCATTTATGAACCGGAGCAGCTGGAGGTAGGCGACTGGTTCATCTTCTGCCGTGTGGGCACGGAGCATGATGGCATTGTGGGATTAGGGACATTTTCTTCGGTGCCGTATCCCGGGGGCTCTTGGCGTCGCGACGGCAAGATTATCATGTATGCCGATATGCAGTTCCTGCTGCTTCAGGAGAATCAAGACACGGGTTTATGGACTGCGGAGGCGTTGGAGAAGGAGTTCCCGGAGATTGGGTGGCATGGTGGTCATGCGGGCGTGCCGCTGGATCCGGAGGTGGCGGAGCGCCTGGTGATCAAGCTAGCGCGGGATATCGCGGGGATGTCTGTGGAGAATACGGTTTCGCTGGCGTTGTGTCGTGAGGATGGCGGGCGGTTCGGCATGGTCTGTGCGATGTTGTCCAGGCTGTGTCCGGAGTTGTTGTCGCATGCGGAGGAGACCCAGGAGCCTCGAGATGCCATGGAGGAGGACTTCATGCCGCAATTCGGGGATGAGCTCTCCGTGGATTGGGCGCACTGGAAGGCCGGTGCAGATCCGAAGGAGTGCGTGCGGCTCTTGGAATGGGAGGGCATTCTTCCCTGCGATCCCAGTGGAAGCGTCAATCTCCTCTTCGCCAAGAAGCGACTCTCCCTGACGGAGAAATTCCAGCAGCTGCGGCTGTTTGAGGAAAAATACGACAGCGAGCTTTCGGACTACTACGAGAAAACCCGAAATGCTAGCCGATTTGCCCTCCTCGCCAAGGACTTCAAGAAGACCCTCGCTTTCTTCCAGGAGGAGTGCGATGGCGAGACCCTGGTTGATACCCGCGGGATTTGGGATCGCTTGGCGAAGGTATACCCTCATTGGGAGCTCATCGAGGCCATTGCCGTGTGTATGAGGCGTTACCCCGAGGAGTCCGAGAAGTATAATCTTCGGGATTATCTGGAAGGCGCAATTGTCATGCTTCCCCGAGAGGAATGGGGATGGCTCGAAGAGGACGAGGATGATGATGACGACGAGGGTCAGTCCAAAGACTGACCGCTTGCCGCCTCTCCCTCTCACCCTGGAATCCTCGCGTACACCCTCCAAAGCCCTCTTCTAAAAAGATAGGTTTGTGGCAAAAGTTATCTTTTAAAAAGATAGGTTTGTGGCAAAAGTTATCTTTTAAAAAGATAGGTTTTGGGTGGAAACTACATTTTGGAGGATGATATCATTCCCGCCTGGCGGTTCCTGTTGGGGATGGCGTAGGGCGGGAACAACCAAAGGACGGAGGGGCCTCATGGCCCCCCGTACCCCCCAAAACGCCTTCCTCTATCTCTGTGGTGGTATGCTGCCATGGTGTGGGCCAAAGGACGGAGGGGCCTCATGGCCCCCCGTACCCCCAAAAACACCTTCCTCTACCCCAGTGGTGGTATGCTGCAATGGTGTGGGGAAAGGGCCGGTACTGATACCGTGGCAAGAGCCGCGGGAGGGTGCCTGCGGTGCCTTATACCTAGCCGTTAGCCGCTAGGTGCCTGCGGTCGTGGCTTACGCGCTCCGTTTGGGTGGGTTATCCGGCGGAGGTCTCGTGGGCTTCGTTTTGTCCGATGGCGTTTCGGAGGAATTCGGCTTCTTGTCGGATGGCGTCCTGGAGTCGATCCAGGAGTTTCTGGCGCAGTGCGGGCTTGTTTTTGCAGAGTTGGTAGAGTCCGGCGGCCTGTTCCATGCATTGGAGGAGTGGGAGTTCTTCTTGGCGGAGAGTCTCCTGTCGTGTGAGGGGCGTGGTGGCGAGGGGGTCTGCCTTTCGAGCGAGTGCCACGCGGTCGTATTCGCCATTCAGGAAGTGCTGGATGCGCCGGATGAATTTTGTGCGGCAGCGCAGGGTGTGTCCCGCCTCCCATTTTCGGAGAGTGGAGCCCTCCACGTGGATGAGCTCGCCGAGTTCGTCTAACGTCAGGCCCAGATCCTCTCTTCGGGCGCGCAGCCGCTGGCGAAAGGACTCCGTGAATTCTCCGTCGAATGGTGGGGTATTTGTTTTGGGTGTGGGGGCTTCTTGGGACATGGGGCTCCTGGGGTCAAGGGGGTGGATTGCCTGGTAAAGGCCCGGCGAATCCTCGTTCGCCGGGAAAAGCGAATATACCAAGCGCCTCCACGGGAAAGGACGCCCCCCGGGGGATTTCCGTCTTTTGGTAGAAATTCCGCAAAATTCCCGGTAGGGGGTATGACTATGGTTCCGGATGAGGCGGCGGAGTGTCTTTGGGATTGGTAGCCTGCAGGTGAGGGCGGTATTTCCGGGTGTGTTGTTGCAGGAATGCGTGGAGCCTCGTTACGAAGCGCCGGGGTGTTTGGGTGAGATGGAAGATCTGCAGTGCCCGTGGGAGCATTGTCTGGAGGGGCGGATCCGGCTGGATGGCCCGGGAAGAGCGTAGCAGCAGGAGCCGCAGGCGCTCTTTGGCAACGGGATTCTCCTCCAGGGTCTCCAGGATGGGGAAGAAGGAGAGGGTGCGGTCATGGTGCGTCGGGAAGGAGGCCCTCTCCCAATTGGAGAGCGTCGTACGGTTCACATTCAGTAGCTGTGCCATCTCGGAACAGGTGAGATCGTGGCGTTTGCGGAAGGTCCGCAGCGTTGCAGAAACGCGTGCGGCAGCATGTTCTTGGCTGTTTGGGGTGTTGTCGGTGGTCATGCGTCTTCCTCCTGTTCGCTGGCATCTTCTGTGAGGCGATCTAGGAGATCCTGCGCGCTCTCTTCCAGCAGCGTGCGCAGTCGTTGCAGGAGCCGTTCTGGGGATGGCGTGATTTCCAGTAGTCGTGTGGCGTACTCCCGGAGATCCTTTGTGGTGTCGTCGATGCGGCAGGCATTGAGGGCGCGCAGATGGAGGAGTCGCGCCCATAGCAGGGCGTCGGGGCTCTTCTGGATTTCCCGGAATGCCAGAATTGTCGCTCGGCTGCGGGGCTGGCTGCGGGGGTAGCATCCCTGCTCCCATTTCGTGATGGTGTGGCTACTCACGCGCAGCAAATACGCCATTTCATCTCGGGTCAGACTGTGGTCTTTTCGGAATTCTTGCAGGTCATGGATCACCTTTTGGATGGGATCCTCTTCAGGGAATCTCTTCGGCATTTGTTCTTCTTTCACAAGGGAACCTCCTTGCTCATCGTTGGGGCATAGACGAAAGCGGGAGTCACCGTGCATCGCGGCGGCGTTCTTCTTCCTCGGCTTGGATTTCTTCCAGTTCCGACTGGAAGAGCTCCTCCAGATTGCGGTGGAATTCCTGTCGTGCCTCCGGGTATGCCATCAGTGCCAGGGAGAGCCCCATGGCGCTTTGGATGAGTACCCGGAGGGCGAGCTCCTGGGATTCCCAGACATCCAGCGGTCGTACGCCGAAAGATCCGCTGGGATTTTGACGGGGTGGAAAATGGGTGGGGATGAAGTCATCGAGATCTTTCAGGGACACAATGATCCTCCGGGTGTGAGGGTGAGGTGGGATATCAGGTCTTCAACGGGGGCGTGTTTGCCCCTCGGGGATCAGGGTTTCTGTAGGCGCCGGCGGGCTTCTTCTGTTAGCTCCAGCGAGTCCCCGCAGCGCAGCAGATATTCTTGGAGTTGCGCCAGGCGCCGTCCCCTTTTGTCATATCCAATAATTTCCCCGTAGAACTGCCAGCTCAGCAGGATTTCCCGGAGGGTTTTTGAGCGTATTGGAACGGTCTTTTCGGGTCTGAATTTCAATCCCCCATAGTCTTGTCTGTTGTCGTCAGAATGCTGCTTCTTTTTCATCCAAACTCCTGTGTTCCCAGAGGGGAAAAACCGACACGCGGGCGTGGCGCGAAAACGGGTGGTGGAATGTGTTACGGATCCACCCGGGGTGTCGCGCTGGATTTTTCGGAAAGATGGCACCGGAAGAGATCGGTGCCTACAACCGTGGAATGCGTCGAAATAGAGACCGCCCGTGTGCGGGAAATAGATGCATACTGCCCCTGTGTGCTAGGAGAAAAACATGCCTCGCCTCCCTACCGTCCGTCTTTATGGCGCAAAATATCCACGGCGGGAAAGAGCATGTTTTTAGGATCATCGCACCTCCTTGAAAACGCGTCGTTACGAATCGGGATTAACGCACTTTCCGAAACGATTCGCGGGGATTCCTGAAATACAAAACGAGAAGCAAATAAGCAACAATCATAGTATTGAATAAAATTACCAACATCACAAGAGCAAATCAGCAAAAAATGCGAGAAAAATCAAAAATTCTTCGCTTTTTGCACGATTTCGGGCGAAAAACTGGGCGGAATGTGCCGGATTGGTGCTTTTTAGGGGGGCGCAACATGGCGGCATATCACCATTGGATGGGGGAAAGGCCTTTGGGGGGTGCGGGGGGCTTGCCACCAGTCCTTTGGATAACTTTCCCCGTATGATCTTCCGCCTACCGGCGGGGCGATACGCCAGCATCGGTGCCCAAAACGCTACCATTACCGGAGCGTTTCTACCTAGCGAGATCCCAACCAAAGGAGGTCGGGCTGCCGCCCCCGTGCCCCGCCTTGTTAGGTGGGGGCGAGTAGGTAATAGGGAGTAGGTTTGCAAGGTGCCGCAGGCTCTCTTCCGCCTACCGGCGGTACGGGACTGGTTCTTTCTCAATAAAAAACGCGGCCCGTTGGAGACGGGTCGCGTTTTTTGTGCGCTTGCTATTATTTGCGTAGCTTAGAGTGGCACTCCGAGGGATTTTCCCTCCCAGGAGGCGGGTGCATTGCTAGGCAGGTCGCTATTGGGGTCTTCCTGGATGGAGAGGCATCCGGTGGCGAGGGTAGCCAGGAACAATGCGGAGAGGAGGAGCAGGAGTGCCTTCTTCATCTTTCTCTTGATTCCTAGAAGAGGAAGAGAGTCTTGAGGGTGATCAGCTGGAGGACCACGGTGACCGCCAGCAGTGCGGCGGAGCCCATGACGCAGATATCGCCGAGAGTGGGTTTTGCGCCGGGGGTCTTGGGGGTCTTCGCCTTGGGGGCCGGCTTCGCGGGCTTCGCGTCAGCGGCGGGGGCGGGTGCGGGGGCGTCGTTGGTGGGCTTCACGACCTGGGGATCTTTCTTGCCGAACATTTCTTATGCCTCCCTTGAGATTTACTTCACGATGGACTGGAGGGTGTCGCTGGCGAGGATCAGGGTGTCGTCCACCTGGATGTCCTTGGCGGTGCCGTTCACGACGATGGCCAGCGAGTTATAGGGAGTGACGGAGAGGATCCGGATCATTCCGATGTATTTTCCGCCGCGATAGACGGAGAAGAGGAGTTCGGGGGTGGTGTCGCCCTGGGTCAGGCTGGTGATGACGTAGCCGTATTCGGCGGCGGTGTTCATGACGCGGCCGGTGACGTTCTCGTTGACCTGGTCAGCGGAGGTGAGAGCGTGCATGTTGTAGTTGCCGCTGGGCACCACGTTGTCCATGAAGGACTTGATGGCGTCCTCGTCCTTCTGCCAGGCTTCCTTCCACTTGGCGGTCTCGGCCTGGGAGGCCTTCAGCTCTTCGGCGAGCTGGTCGGCGGCATCCTGGAGGTCGTTGACGCGCTGGAGCTGCGCCTTGATCTTCTCGAGGTCGCTGGTGTATTTGCCGAGGGCGTTGTTGTTGCTCTCGGTCTCGGCGGCGGTGAGTCCGGTGGAGCCCAGGGTATTGGCGATTGCGGGGGTCTCCCACTGGACGCCGTCAATCTGGACGGAGCGCAGATTCCGGGAGAGTTCCTGGAGTGCGCGGGTCATGGCGCGGTAGTTTCCGCGGAGGTTATTGAGGTTCTTGGTGGCGTCAGCGAGGGCGGCGCTGTCAGCGGCGTCCATCTGTCCGTTGTCGGTGATGGTGCCGTTATAGCGTCCGCGGACCATGAGGGCTCCCAGGACCTGGTTGACCATTCCCTGGAGATTGCGGTCGCGGTTGACGCGTGCCTGGATGTGCTGGACGAGACCATTGAGGCTGGAGGCGTATTCGTTCACGTTGTTGACGGCCTCAGCATTGGGGGTCTTTGCAGGGGGGCATTCCAGGGGCTTGGCGACCTTCTCGATGATGGTGGTGACGATCTCCTCGCGCTGCTGGATGACTTCCTGTGCCAGGTCTTCCAGGGGGGCGACGGCATTGGCGGTGGCGCCGGGGAGGCCCTTGGTGGAGGTCCAGCCCAGGGTTCCCTGCTCCTTTCCATCCTGGATGGAGTAGGAGACATTGATATTCTTTCCGGAGTCCAGGGTATCGCCCATGGCGGCCACAGCGGTGGCCAATTCCTGGTAGCGCCGTGCGTGTTTCTTGGCCTGCAATAGGCTGAGGACGGCAAATGTAACGGCGGCAATGGCCAGCACCAGCGCGGCAATGCCGATGATCTTCCCGTTCTTACTCATTGGAAAGGAGTCTCCTAAGGGTGTTGCTATCCCGGTTCCGCCAGCGTGTTATGGAGGGCTTGCACGCCTTTGGCCCGGGGGTTGGGATGGAATTTATAGAGAAATTGTAAACACAGAAAGTTAGCCACTGATTGCCCAATTTCAAGTACAGGCAGGAATTTTTTCCGGGGGCGTTGTGGGGTTGTATCTGTGTTTCTTCTTCGTGTCTAGTGGTCTCCGAAGAGGAGCCAGAGCCAGTTTCCGGCGATGGTCCAGAGGAGTGCGGGGATTGCGAAAGCGGGTGCGAAGGGTATGGACGCCAGGAGGGGATTTGGCTCTTTTGGGGTGGCGTCCTTTTTGTTGCCCTTGTTTTTGGTGGGAGTCGTGGTTTTCTTTGGGAAGGCGTTAGCGACCAGTGCGATTGCGAAGCCCAGGAGGGTCCCGCCGGCCAGGAGGAAGACCACGGCGTCGGCGCCCAGGAAAGCGCCGGTCATGGCGAGCATCTTCACGTCACCCAGCCCCATGACCTCGGTATTTTCCGGGGTGTCCTCGATGCCTTTCTTGCGGTTGCGGACCTGCAGCGCCTTTTTTCCGAGGACATATACCGCGCCCAGGAGCAGGAGTCCCAGGAGGAGTCCGGCGAGGCAGTCTGCGACGGCGGCCATCCGGAGGGTATAGGCTTCTGGGAGTGGCAGATTCCGGATTGCGGCCAGGAGGGGCCGTGTGAGGAGTCCGCCGTAGTTCGGGTTCAGGGGATTGACCAGTGCGGGTCGGGAGAGTGGCAGGAAGAGTGCGCAGAGGAGTGCGGCGGCCATTCCCGGATAGGTGACGCGGTTTGGGATGATCCGGTGTTCCCAGTCGATGCGCGCCAAGGAGAGCATGGATCCGGCGAACCAGAACCAGGGGATCAGGGTCTCCCAGGGGAGTGCCTCTTGCCAGACGTGCACGGCGATCATGGCGTAGAGGCATCCCACGGCGGCTTCGCCGGCGGGATACTTCCAGGAGATGGGGAGGTGGCATCCCGCGCACTTGCCGCCCAGGCAGAGCCAGCTGAGGATCGGGATATTCTCCCAGGGGCGGATGCGCCGACCGCACTTCGGGCAGGTGCTGGGGGGACGCACCAGCGACATCCCCCGGGGCACACGCCACACCACCACATTCAGGAAGCTCCCAATGAGGGCCCCGAAGATGAATCCGATGGTGGCGACGATGAGCATGGCGGGGGAGGGAGGGCGGTGCGGTGTTTTCTAGTGGAAGCCGAAGAATGCCTTGGGACGATCGTAGGCCAGTCGGCGCGCCAGCATCTTTGCCACGGAGAGTGGCATTTGTCCGCGGATGACCTGGTCTCCCAGGACGGCGGAGAGGGTGCGGCGATAGAGATCGAAGCGGGAGCCGTAGGAGAGGATCTTCCGGGAATCGGAGACCATTCCGGTCATATTGCTGAAGAGGTCGATGGAGGCCCCCAGCTCCAGCTGCGTGCGGATGCCCACGTAGGAGTCATTGAGCCACCAGGCGGGTCCCAGGCACACATTTTCGCCGAAGGCGCGAGTGAGCATGGCGAGGGTGGCGTTGTGGGCGGGATTCATGTTGTAGAGCACCGTCTTCAGTCGGCCGTCGAAGCGGTTGAGCAGTGGCAGCAGGGGCTCCAGCGCGGCGATGCCGTGGTCGGAGACATCGCCGCCCACATCGGGACCCAGATTCTGGAAGAGGGAGTCGCGCACATCGCGGACGGCGCCGTAGTGGATCTGGAAGACCCAGCCCTTCTCGGCATCCAGCGCCGCCATCTCCTGGAGGAAGAATCCCCGGAAGAGCGCGCTCTCTTTGTCGGAGAGGACCTCGCCGGCGCGGGCGCGGCGGTAGAGCTCGGCGGCGGTGGCGCGGTCGGGTGCGGCGGTCTCGGGAGTGACCACGCCGTGGTCGGAGGCGACGGCGCCCAGGGCGCCCATGGCGTCGTGGGCCTGTGCCAGGACGGTCAGGAAGTCATCCAGGGTATCCAGGGAGCGATTCCAGCGCGCCTCCAGACGATCCACGTAGGCATTCCAGCTCTTCTTCTGGATATTCATGGCGTTGTCGGGGCGGAAGGTGGGTCGGACGCGTCCGGCCAGGCGGCTCTTTGCCAGTGCCTGGTGGTATTCCAGGGTATCGGCGGGGTCGTCCGTGGAGCACATCGCCTCCACATTCATGGCGAGGATGAGGGACTGCGGGGAGAACTCCGGGGTCTGGAGGAGCCGCTCGGACTCCTGCCAGATGGCCTCGGCATTCTCTTCGTTGATCTCCAGCTGGATGCCCAGGCGGCTGCGCAGATCCAGGTGGATCCACTCGTAGGTGGGGTTTCCGGCGAAGAGGGGGAAGACCTTCGCCAGCGCCAGCCACTTGTCGTGGTTGGAGGCCTCCTTGCCCGTGATCAGCGCCTCGGGGACTCCGCATTTCCGCATGAGCTCCCACACGTAGTGGTCGGTGGCGGCCTCCGCCTCCCAGAGATCCCGGAAGCCGCGGTCCTCCGCCAGCGCCTTCACGTCGCAGTGGTTGTGGGGGTCCAGGATGGGCAGAGCGCCGATCTCGGCGTAGATCTCCTTCGCCTCGTTGGAGGTGAGTAGGTAGTTCTTGTCAAGGAATGCCATGGTGTGGAATGCCTTCTATGCGGAATGGAATGAGGATTGTGGGGTTATTTCACGACCAGTCCCACCAGGCGGCCGGGGACTGCGATCTCCTTTACCAGGGTCTTTCCCTGGAGGAGCTCCTGCACCTGGGGATTGGCGTGTGCCAGAGCCAGGAGCTCTTCCTTGGTGGCCTTGCCGGGAGCCATCAGGCGCACCTTCGGCTTGCCGTTGAGCTGCACTAGGATCTCCACTTCGTCCACCTCGATCTTCTTGGGATCGTAGTCGGGCCAGGGGTGGTAGGCCAGGGTATCGTCGTGACCGAAGCGGGTCCAGAGCTCCTCGCAGATATGGGGCGCCATGGGGGAGAGCAGGAGGACTGCGGTCTCCAGGGCGGCGCGGTTCCGGTGTTCCAGCTTGGAGAATTCGTTCTGGAAGACCATGAGCTGGCTGATGGCGGTGTTGTAGGAGAGGGACTCGATGTCCTCGGAGACCTTCTTGATGGTCTGGTGGAGGAGTCGCTCCTGGTCGCGGGTGAGGGGCGTGTCGTCCACCTGGGGCGCCAGCTTTCCGGTATCGGTGTCGATGCACATTCTCCAGAAACGGTGGAGGAATCGGTAGACGCCCTCCACGCCCTGGGTGGACCAGGGCTTGACCTCGCGGAGGGGTCCCATGAACATCTCGTAGAGGCGGAAGGCATCGGCGCCGTACTGTCGGATGATGTCGTCGGGATTCACCACATTCTTGAGGCTCTTGGACATCTTGGCGGGAAGGCTGGTGAGCTCCTCGCCGGTCTCCTTGTGGAAGAACTTTCCGTCGCGGGCCTCCACTAGGTCGTTGGGGATCAGCACGCCGCGCTTGTCTTTGTAGGAGATGCCCAGGATCATTCCCTGGTGGATGAGTCGCTTCCAGGGCTCGGGAGTGGAGACCAGTCCCAGATCGAAGAGGACGCGGTGCCAGAAGCGTGAGTAGAGCAGGTGCAGCACGGCGTGTTCGGCGCCGCCCACATAGAGATCCACGGGCATCCAGTATTTTTCCTTTTCGGGGTCCCATCCCTGCTTGTCATTGTGGGGATCGATGTAGCGCAGGTAGTACCAGCAGGAGCCGGCCCACTGTGGCATGGTGTTGGTTTCGCGGGTGCAGACCTCGCCGGTCTTGGGATCGGTCCACTTGAGCCACTCCTTGGCGCGCGCCAGCGGGGGTTCGCCGGTGGAGGTGGGCTTGTAGTCTTCCAGCTCGGGGAGCACCACGGGCAGCTGGTCCTCGGGGACCAGTCCCACGTGTCCATCGGGGTAGTGGACCAGGGGGAAGGGCTCGCCCCAGTAGCGCTGGCGGCTGAAGAGCCAGTCGCGGAGGCGGTAGTTCACGGTGGCCTTGCCCACGTGCTTCTCCTCCATCCAGGCATTGATGGCCTTCTTGGCCTCCTCCAGATTCATGCCATTCAGATCCAGGCCCTGGTCGTTGGCGGAGTTGCAGTGGATGCCGTCACCCGCCCAGCAGACCTTTCCGGTCAGCACGTCGTCCAGCGTCACGCCGGCGGCCTCGCAGTCCTTCTCGGATGGCTTCAGCACGCAGATGATGGGCAGATCGAACTTTTTGGCGAATGCGAAGTCGCGGGTATCGTGTTCGGGGACTGCCATGATGGCGCCGGTGCCGTAGGATGCCAGGACGTAGTCGGAGATCCAGACGGGGATGGCGACGCCATTGACGGGGTTGATGGCGTATGCGCCGGTGAAGACGCCGGTCTTGTCCTTGTTGAGCTCGGTGCGGTCCATATCGGACTTATGGCGGGCTTCGTCGGCGTAGGCCTCCACGGCGGCCTTCTGCTCGGGGGTGGTGATCTTCGCCACGAGGGGGTGTTCGGGAGCCAGGACCATGTATGTGGCGCCGAAGAGGGTATCGGGGCGCGTGGTATAGACGGTGATGGTCTCGTCGTGTCCCTGGACCTTGAAGTCGACGTGGGCACCAGTGGACTTTCCGATCCAGTTGCGCTGCATCTCCAGGGTGCCCTCCGGCCAGTCCAGGCCTTCCAGGCCCTGGAGGAGCTTCTCGGCGTATTCGGTGATCTTCAGGACCCACTGGCGGATGGGCTTGCGTTCCACGGGGTAGTTTCCGACCTCGGAACGGCCGTTGATGACCTCCTCGTTGGCCAGCACGGTGCCCAGCGCGGGGCACCAGTTGACGGGCTGGAAGGACTCGTAGGCCAGGCCCTTCTCGAAGAGCTTGGAGAAGATCCACTGGGTCCACTTGTAGTAGGCGGGATCGCAGGTGCGGATTTCGCGGTCCCAGTCAAAGGAGAAGCCGAAGGCCTCCAGCTGGCGCTTGAAGGTCTTGATATTCTTGGCGGTGGTGATTTCGGGGTGGGTGCCGGTCTTGACGGCGTATTGCTCGGCGGGCAGTCCGAAGGCATCCCAGCCCATGGCGTGGAGGACATTGTAGCCCTTCATGCGCTTGAAACGGCACCAGATATCGCTGGCGGTGTAGCCCTCGGGATGTCCCACGTGGAGGCCGGCGCCGGAGGGATAGGGGAACATGTCCAGCACGTAGACCTTCTTGCGCGTGGTATCGCAGTCCACGGCGCGGAAGGTCTTGTTCTGGGCCCAGAAGGCCTGCCACTTGGGTTCAATCTTGGCGGGCTCGTATTGGTTGCAGATGGGCGTTTCGTTCATTGTGGGGTCCTCTTGGAGGGAAGAAAGGGTGAGAGTGACTCTCGACCAGAATAAAAAGGGGTTCGTGCGACGCGGGCATAGTTCACCCGCGGGAGGTTGTAAAATGCAGTCGGGTAATATAATGGAAGGCGTGCGGACTGGTGTCGCGCGCCTGCGTTCTATGGATTCGCCAGGATGCGGGCTTTCTGGATGCCCAGGAGTTCGTCGGTCTCGTCGCGCGGCGTCCATTCCAGGGAGAGCGATCCCTGGAAGTTGATATCGCGGAGGGCCTGCCGGAAGTCCTCCCAGTCAATGGTGCCCTCGCCCGGCATACGGTGCTGGTCGTCCTTGCCGTCGTTGTCGTGGACATGGAGACATTTCAATAGTTCGGGACCGATGAGGCGGACGGCGTCGCCGGCGGAGAAGCCGCGGACATTGCAATGTCCGGTGTCCAGGCAGACCCGCAGGTTATCCAGATTCATGTCCTCCACAAAATTTCGGATTTCCTCGGGGGTGGCCAGGGGGATATTCTGGAAGGGGAGGTTCTCCAGGCAGACAGTGACGCCGTAGTATCGCGCGTAGTCGGTGACGGCGCCCAGGAAGCCCAGGTTCATGCCCAGCACGGTCTCGGCATCCTGGTTCTCTTCGTTCAGGAAGGGCATGAGGGGATGGATGACCAGGTTCTTGCAGCCTAGCGCCTGACAGCCCTTCAAGGCACGGTGGGTGCGGTCAAAGAGGTCCTTGCGGTCGTCCGCAGTTACGTGCCGCGGCGGCCACTCCCAGGGCGCATGGGACTGGTATACCGTAATTCCCTGCTCTTTCAGAAAATCGCCAGTCTCTTTCACCATCCCTAAAAAACGGTCCTCTGGGAGCTTCCACAACGCCGTGGAGGTGTCCACGAAGCCCTGGAAGTCAATGGCATCATAGCCCTGCGCCTTCAGACGCAAAATGCCCTGGGAATAGCCGTATTTTTCGGTGTATGCCTTGTCGATGATGCCGAGAAACATGATGAAGAAATGAGGAATGAGGAATGAGGAATGAGGAATGAGGAATGAGAAGTTGTGGCCACTCTGCAGTGGGCCTTGTCGGCGCTTCGCACCGCCAAACCGCCAGCGGCGTTAGAGCGCGCCGCAGTTGTGAATTAGGAGGTTGCGCTATGCTGCGCGCAGGGCGTCATGCATGGTACCGCCGTTTAGGTGGAAGAAATTAGGCTTTTTTTTACATCCAGAGTTGGTGGGGCTGATCGGGTAGGAACCAACCAAAGGAGGTCGGGGCCCCACGGCCCCCCGTGCCCCCCAGAAAGCCCCTAGGGTAGCGGTATTGGCTTGTGCCGTCTCCTCAGCGGCGGAAGAGCGCCTGCGGCACCTTATAGGCCAGCCACTAGCCGCTAACCTGCTAGGTACTAGTTAGGGCGAAGCGCTATACCTTTGTCTCGTGTGTGGGGATTCCGTGGAGGTGTTCGGTGCGATTCCAGGCAACGAGTTCCCAGGCCTTTTCGTGGGGGAGATAGTGTAGGATAGAGAGTGAGGCGTTTTCGGCCAATGGGATTCGGTTTCCTGGGGCGATGGGGCCGGTGGCCATCTGGAAGATCTTCCCCATTGCGGCGCCGTGTGTGACCAGCAGGATGGTCTGTCCGGGGGAGTGTTTTTCGGCGAGTCTCTGGAGGCAGCAGGTGATGCGCTGCCGGAATTGCTCCGGGGTCTCGCCGCCGGGGACGGCGAGATCGGGTCGGGGTTCGTGCCGGAAGGCGGCCATGATCTCGGGGTGTGTCTCCTGGACCTCCTGGCGGGTGCGGCCCTCCAGCTCGCCGAGCAGCCATTCCCGTAGGCCTTTTTCGGGGATGGGCGAGAGCTTCGCGTGTCCGGCTGCCAGGATGACGCGTGCGGTGTCTTCGGCGCGGAGGAGATCGCTGGTGTAGCAGGCATCCAGGGGGATGTTATAGAGTGCCTCGGCTAGCGCGGCGGCCTGCCGGAGACCCAGGGCATTCAGTTCGCCGTCCTGCTGTCCCTGAAGGACACCCAGGATATTGTCGCGGGTCTCGCCGTGACGCACGACGAGGAAGCGGATGGCATTTTGGGGGACTTTCTTTTCCACGGAAGGAGGGGGGTGTATCTAGAAGTGAGTGAGTGCGGGTTTTCCGATGGGGAAGACCTGGAATCCCATTTGGAAGAGCGCCTTGTGGTCGAGGCAATTTCTGCCGTCGAAGAGGAAGGCGGGCTTTTTCAGGTGTGAGAGGATTTCCTGGTAGTCGAGAGTCTGGAAGAGTGGCCAGTCGGTGAGGACCACCACGGCGTGTGCGTCCTTGCAGGCGCTGTAGGGATTCACGGTGTATTCCACTCGTCCGTCGGCATCGCCCAGGTCCTCCCGGGCGTTGTCCAATGCCTTCGGATCGCAGATGGCGAGCCGTGCGCGTTCGGCCAGGAGCTGTCGGCATACGGCGAGAGCGGGGGTCTCGCGGGTATCGCCGGTATTTGCCTTGAAGGCGAAGCCCAGGATGGCGATCTTCTTTTCGGTGACGGTATTGAACATCGCCTCCACCATGTTCTCCACGAAGCGCCTTGCCTGGTAGTCGTTGATCAGGACCACGCTCTCCCAGTAGCGCGCTACCTCGGGGAGGCCGTAGTGGTCGCAGAGATAGACCAGATTCAGGATGTCCTTCTTGAAGCAGGAGCCGCCGAAGCCGATGCCGGATTTCAGGAAGCGCTCGCCGATGCGCTGGTCGCGTCCCACGGCGTGTGAGACCTGGTCGATATCGGCGCCGGTCTTTTCGCAGAGTGCGGAGATGGAGTTGATGGAGGAGATCCGCTGCGCCAGGAAGGCATTCGCCACCAGCTTTGTGAGTTCGCTGGACCACAGGCTGGTGGTGATGATCTTTTCGCGGGGGACCCAGTGGGTGTAGATGCTCGCCACGACCTCCACGGCCTCCTGTCCCTCGGCATCCTCGGTGCCGCCGATGAGGACGCGGTCGGGCTCATTGAGATCCTGTATGGCGGTGCCCTCCGCCAGGAATTCGGGATTGGAGACGATCTGGAAGCGGAGACCCTTTTCGTTGGCCTGCAGCACCTTCGAAAGCGCCTGCGCGGTCCGCACGGGGAGCGTGCTCTTTTCCACCACAATCTTTCCCTCCTGGGAGTGTTCCACGATCTGACGCGCGGTGCGCTCCAGGAATTGGAGATCGGAGGCCTTTCCTGCGCCGCAGCCGAAGGTCTTGGTGGGGGTATTGACGGAGACGAAGATGACATCCGCCTCTTTGATGGCGGTGGGGATATCGGTGGAGTAGAAGAGATTCTTTCCGCGGCAGCGCTTCACGATCTCCTGGAGACCGGGCTCGTAGATGGGGAGTTCCTCGGAGTTCCAGGCGTCGATGCGCTTGGGATTGATATCCACCACCGTGATCCGGAATTCCGGGCAGTGGTCGGCGATGACGGCCATGGTGGGGCCGCCGACATAGCCGGCCCCGATGCAGAGGATATTCCGGATTTCTTTCATGGGGTATGATTGCGTGAGGGTGGAGTTTTTTTATGGGAGGAGCTGGCAGGCCTTCGGGCAGGAGATGATCTCGGCGTGGAGGGTGCCGTCGGGGAGTCGTTGCCAGCGCGCGTGGATGGGTCCGTGCGGGGTCTTAACGTATCCCTCGAAAGAGGAGAGCGCCTTCGGTGCGCTGGGTCGGAAGCGGAAGGTGGCGTATCCGGGGGAGGCGGGGGTGATTCCCAGGACCTGTGTGCGCAGATACCAGGCGGGGAGGGCGGACCATCCGTGGCAGAGGGATCCGGCGTAGCAGAAGTCCTCGCCGCCCAAGGTGGTCTCCCAGAGGGTATTCGAGCCGATGAGCAGGCCCTTCCGGTAGTTCTGGAGGATCTTGTTGTAGAGCAAGTCCGCGCTCTTGCCAGGCAGGAGGGCCCGTGTGCCCCAGACCCAGTAGGGCAGCGCGGAGGAGGTGGATTCGTAGATGGGGAAAGACGGACGGGTCTTTCCGTAGAGCGCCTCGCGGATGCGAACGCACTGCTTTGGGGTGGCCACGCCATGGATCACATTCAGCATCTGGATGTGTTCATGGAAGGGTGTGGCGGGGTCCTCGTTGGTGCGGAAGAGGCCCTTCGCTTCGTCCCAGAAGAGCGCACGGCAGGTCTTTTTGAGGGCGTCGGCGAGCTTATGGAGCGTGCTGGGGGTCTCGCTGAAGCAGGGATAGTGCAGCTTGACGCCCTCGCGGGCGATCGTTTCGGCGGCGTGGAGTGCCTCCAGCAGGTAGAGATTGTAGGGTGCCTGGTGCCGCGCCTTTCCGTCGGCCTCGGTGCCATCCAGTCCGGGCTGCCACTCGCAGAAATTCCAGATTTCGGGGTCTTCGCCGGGGTGGTAGAGGGTTCCTGCGGGGGTCTGGAGGGGCTTTTTGAGGGCATGGTCCAGGATTTTTTTCAGACAGGGCAGCATGGGCTCCAGGAACTTCCATTCGCCGCTGTTGAGGTAGAGCTCCCAGGCGGCGGGGAAGAGGATCAGTCCGAAGATGGGGATGGAGAGGTGGATATCCCCGGGGGAGGTCATCTTGATGGTCTGGGCGCCCTCATTCCAGTTCTTCGACAGCAATTTGAAGCACGCGGAGACGAAATCGTAGTTTCCCCAGACGGGATAGCCGTAGAGCGCCTGGTTTCGGGAGTCGTAGGGATAGAGTCCCTGTTCGCGCCAGGGGCAGTCCTCGAAGTGTTCGTGCTGGCAGCACTGGAGGGTGCGGATGGCAGTCTTGTCCAGGAGCTCCACAAGCTTGTCTTCGCAGTGGATGGGCTGCGGGCGGGGGGTGTCGCGCTCCACGGGAATGAGTCCCAGGTAGCCCACGCGCGGGGTCTCCTTGCAGCCGGTGATGTGCATCTCCAGGTATCGGCATCCCAGGCGCCGCAGACGGTGGGTGAAATGCAGCACGCCACCGCGCTCGCAGTAGATCCGGTCCACGAAATTCCGGTCGCCGATGGCGCAGCGGATGCGTCCGTCGGTCAGGTGTTCGCCGTGTGCGATATCCAGGATGGCGCCCTTTTCGGTCTGGACCACGAGATCCAGCCAGCCGGTGGTCTCGCCGCCCAGATCCACGATGAGGAACCATCCGTTGGCGCCATCGGAGATGGGTGCGGAGGGCCAGGTGAAGGGGAGACGGTCGGCATTTTTGCGGTCCAGGGTGAAGTCCATGGGCGCGCCATAGCGGTAGTCAGCCAGGTCCTTGCAGTCGGGAGAGACGTAGTTCCAGTCGGCCATCTGTCCCTGCAGGTAGTCCCGGTAGACGATGGTTCCCAGGGTGAAGTCCTTGGGGAACTTCTTAGGACGGAAGAGGAATCCCGCCTGGCATACATGCGCCTTCGGGGCGCGCTCGGGGAACTCCCGGACCTTCGGGTCGAATTGGGGAACGGGATCCATTTTCCAGTCCAGGACCGTCGCCTTGTGCCATTCGGGCTCCTTGCCGTTGTCGTGGTAGAAGAAGCAGTTTCCCAGCTGGCTGGAGAGGAAGAGCTCGTTGCCGTGTTCGTAGGAGGGATCCAGGGCGCACTCCCAATCTTCGCAGGTCTGGTAAAAGAGCATCATACGGCGGTAGGCATAGATCCCGGCCCAGAGGGCGGGGGGCGCCACGGCGGCAGTGAGGCAATTCCGACCCATGGCGTATACCTGGATCTCTATGACATTCTCGCCATGGGGATTCCAGAAGTCCTCGAGTTCGTAGCCCAGACACGTGGCGTCATTCGGGAGATTCGGGGTCTGGGTGGCTCCCAGCAGATGGCCATTCAGCCAGACGACATAGCTGGAGTACGCGGAGACCTCTAGATACGGCGCGGGGAGACCGTCGCCATCAATCTTCTGGCGAAAACGGTAGAAGGCGTCTTTCTGGGGGGCGTCACCGCCCGGTGTGATCCAGCGTGCGAACATAGTTAAAAAAAGGAGGAAGGAGGAGGGAGGAAGGAGGAAGTTAGGCCAGGGTTTCGCGAGGCGAAACCCCGCGCCGGAATTTACCGGCGCGTGCGTAGAAAGCGCGCCTAGATTGGCGCGCAAAAAGGGGAAAAGGGAAAAAGCACCGCCGGTAGGCGGAAGAAACTAGGCGGGGGGGAACATCCAGAGTCGGTGGGGCTGATCGGGTAGGAACCAACCAAAGGAGGTCGGGTCCTCACGGCCCCCCGTGCCCCCCCGCTACGGCGCCAAGCGCCGTAAGTACCTAGCAATTAGTGGCTAGTGGCTAGCCTACAAGGCGCCGCAGGCGCTCTTCCGCCGCCCGCGCGGCGGTACCGTGTAGCTTTCGGGGAGGGGCGGTTTCTGACTGGGTAGGAACCAACCAAAGGAGGTCGGGGCCTCACGGCCCCCCCGTGCCCCCCCAGTAAAAAAGCTAGGGTGGCGGTATGGGGCGGTTGCCGCCGCGGTGCGGCCCAAAGGCCGGTACCGTACCGCCGTTAGGCGGAAGAGCGCCGCAGGCACCGCTTTAACCTTCTACCTGCTACCTTTCTACCTACTACCTGCGAGCACTATCGCCCGCATTCGCCGCCGTAGGCGGAAGAGCGCCGCAGGCACCGTTTTAACCTTCTACCTGCTACCTTTCTACCTACTACCTGCGGGCGATTATCGCCCGCATTTGCCGCCGTTAGGCGGAAGAGCGCCGCAGGCACCTTGTAAACCTACTCCCTACTCCCTACTCCCTACTCCCTACTCCCTACTCCCTACTCCC
>CAVGTF010000029.1:0-18929 GCA_963632245.1 Anaerovoracaceae bacterium | reverse complement strand
CTCTTCCAGAGTGCCGGTGTGGAATTCCCCGGTAATGAAGGGCCGGCTCTCCAGGAGTGCGCGGTCGAATTCGGCGGTGGTGGTGATGCCCTCGGCGGTGAATTCGTCCAAGGCGAAGAGGAGCCGCCGGCGTGCGGTCTCGCGGGATTCCCCGTAGGCGACCACCTTCGCCAGGAGGCTATCGTAGTAGGGCGGCACCACGTATCCGTCGTAGAGGTGGGAATCCACGCGGACTCCGGGGCCTCCGGGAGCATGGTAGAACTCCACGCGTCCGGGGCAGGGAGCGAAATCGCGGGTGGGGTCTTCGGCGTTGATGCGGACCTCGATGGCGTGCCCCTTCACTTGGATGTCAGACTGCTTCCAGGGGAGCTTGCCAGTCAAGGCCACCAGGATCTGCGCTGCCACCAAGTCGATATTGCAGACCATCTCGGTGACGGGGTGTTCCACCTGGAGGCGAGTATTCATCTCCATGAAGTAGAATTCGCCGGTAGAGGGCTCAAAGAGGAATTCCGCGGTGCCCACGCCGGAGTATCGCGTGGCCTGTGCGGCGGCGACTGCCGCCTTGTTCATCTTCTTGCGGACATCCTCGGGCAGGACGCTGCAGGGGCTCTCCTCCACCACCTTCTGATGGCGGCGCTGGAGACTGCAATCCCGCTCGCCCAAACAGAGGACATTCCCCTTTCCGTCCGCCAAAATCTGGACCTCCACATGACGGGGGGCCACCAGATAGCGTTCCAGATAGAGCGTGGCATCCCCAAAACCGGCCTTTGCCTCGGCGGCAGCGGTCTGGAAGGCCTCGGGGAGATGCGCGGAGTCCATAGCCACCCGCATGCCCTTTCCGCCACCGCCGGCGGCGGCCTTGAGGATCACGGGATAGCCCACCTGGTGAGCGATCTGGCCGGCCTCGGCCACATCGGCGACCGCGCCCTGGGAACCGGGGATCACGGGCACGCCCACCTTCTGCATGGTCGCCTTCGCCTCCGCCTTGTCACCCAGCAGCCGGATGGCTTCGGGGGAGGGTCCGATGAAGGTGATTCCGCAATCGCTGCAGATTTCGGCAAAATGCGGATTTTCGGCCAGGAAGCCGTATCCGGGGTGGATTGCGGTGGCACCGGTGAGTTCGGCTGCCGCGATAATGCGGTCGGCCTTCAGATAGCTGTCGGCGGCGGGGGCCGATCCAATGCAGATGGCCTCGTCCGCCAGGCGAACCGCCAGGGTATTGCGGTCTTCTTGAGAAAAGACCATCACGCTGGAGAGATCCAGGGCGCGGCAGGCTCGCAAAATACGCAGGGCCACCTCTCCCCGGTTGGCGATGAGGACCTTTATCAGTTTTTCGCCCATGTACGGCACTCCTCCCGTCCGCGGGCTACTGCACTTCAATAAGACGCTGGCCGTATTCCACCGGCGCGCCATTGGGCACTAGGATGCGGCTCACCGTGCCGTCCACGTCGCTCTTGATCTCGTTCATCACCTTCATGGCCTCCACAATGCCAATGACCTGGCCGGCCTTGACGGTATCTCCCACAGAGACGAAGGGCGCGTCTTTGGGAGAGCGTGCCACGAAGAAGGTCCCGGGCGTGGGGGACTGGATGTAGTGTCCCTCCACCTCGGGCTCGGGCTCCAGGTCGCTGGAGGTCGGCGAAGCCGTGGAGGCACTGGCGTTCTCATCCGCGGGAGCGCTGACCACCTGGGGTGCCGCGCCATTGTCGAAGCGGACCAACCGGAAGCTGACGTCCTGCTCCGCGACCTCCAACTCCTTCAAGTTGTGGCGCTCCATGAGCTGGGCCAGACGATGGACGATTTTTAGATCCATAGAAAGATGTCTCCTCTCCAGGGTTGAAGGGAATTCCGCGGCGGGAGTCTCCTCCCGCAAGAAGGGCCACCCGCGCTATCGCGTCTCGAGGCGCTCCACCAGGGCGCGCAGCGCCATCTCGTATCCGGCGAAGCCCATGCCGCAAATCACTGCCCAGGCCACCTCAGAGAGATAGCTGCGGTGGCGGTAGTCCTCCCGGGCAAAGACATTGCTCAGATGGACCTCCACCGTGGGAATCCGGACGGCGGCGACGGCGTCGCGGATCGCGACGCTGGTGTGGGTATAGGCGGCGGCATTGAGGACAATGCCGTCGAAGTGTCCGAGGGTCTCGTCAATCCAGTCCACCAGCTGCCCCTCGTGGTTGCTCTGGCGGCACTCTATCTCCACGCCCAATTCGGCGGCGACGGTGCGGCAGCGGTCCTCCAGCTCCTGGAGGGTGCCGGTGCCATAGATGCCGGGCTCCCGCATGCCGAGCAGCTGGAGATTGGGACCGTTGAGAACGAGAATACGGGTCATAGCCGGAGACTATTTGAAGGCGGTCTGGAAGGAGCTATCGGGCTGTCCCAGAGCGCAGGCGGCGGAGATGGGTCGTTCGAAGTCGGCGAAGACGCCCTTTCCCAGAATGTAATCGCAGGCATCCTCGGCGCTGGTCACCTGGAAGGCGCCGTCGCGCTGCTCTTCGCAGGGGACATTCTTCTCGTAGGTGCTCACATAGAAGCACTCGCCAGGCTTCAGGGCGAAGTGGCGAACAATCAGCGCATCCTTGCGGACGATGGCCAGCCAGCCGTCCTCGCCAGCGGGATCCACGATGCCGGTGATGCGGGGGGTGTCCAGGGAATCGTGCTCGTAGTCCATGGCGAGCATCACGGTGCCCAGGGCATCCCGGGGGCTCATGCCGGCTTCCAACTTCTCGGTGACAGGGTCGGTCTGGGAGCCGTTGGAGACCACGCAGAGTCCCTTGGCAAAACGAAGGCAGTTGTACGCGATGTACGGATTCTTCTGGATGTCCTGCTCAAAGCCCGGCTTGGGGACAATGGCGATGGACTTGGCCAGCTGAACGCTCTGACGGTTGGGGAAGGAGCGGGAAGAAACCCGGTAGAGGGCAACGCCACGACCCTCCTGGGTGCGGCCGACGGCGACGATGCGTCCAATGTACATTTTATGCGTAACTCCTTACAAATGAGTATGTTATAAAAGAAAGCAAATTTTTTCTATCCCCGGAAGACCAGGAAGAGTGCCAATGCCGCGGAGAATGCTCCCCAGAAGAGCAGGAGCAGTCCCAGTGCGAAGGACGCGAGGCATCGGAGGAGGGTTGCGGCCTCCAGGGCATTCCCGCCCAGTTCCATCCAGTCCTGCCGTTGCCGTGAGAAGGCTCCCAGGGCGCAGAGTGCGCCGGCCACATATCCCACCAGGGTGATGACGAGATCGATGGCGACGGCTCCCAGGCAGAAGTGTGTGAAGATAGGGATAGCGAGGGTGATGCAGAGTCCGGTGACCACCTCTTGCCAGGGGCGAAGGAGGGAGGCGTGCTTGCTCCACTCCTCGGGGCACTCGCGGCCCTTCATAAGCCGGTCCAGCTGCGTCTTCCGGCGGCGATTTGCCAGTGCCAGGACCAGTGTTCCGACCGCCAGGAGGCAGACTCCGGTAGCCAGAAGAATGATAGAGAGGGTTGTCATGAGAAAGAGTTCTCTAGTCGTCCCAGCCCGCGAAGGCGTCCTTTCGGATTTCGGCGGCCTCGCGGAGATCTGCGTGGCGGTGTGCCAGCACGCGTTTGGTGGCCTCTTCGTCTTCGGGCGGGAGGGCATCCAGTCGTGTGCGGAGCAGATGGATCAGCTCGGTGGTGCCCTCCTGGAGCTCTCCGCAGCCGGAGACGATGTCGACCTCGGGACCCTCGCTCTCCTTCAGGCGACGGAGATTCTCCTCGGCCTCGGGGAGGTCCATCTTGTTGGCGAAGATCACGAAGGGCCGCTTGGACATTCCGGGGGCGTAGAGCTCCAGCTCCTTTCGGAGGACGCGCAGGTCCTCCACGGGATCCCGTCCGTCCACTCCGCCCATGTCCAAGACGTAGCAGAAGAGCCGGCAGCGCTCGATATGCCGGAGGAATGCCTCGCCGAGGCCCACATTTTCGTGAGCGCCGTCGATGAGACCGGGGATATCGGCGATGGTGATGCGCTGGAAGTCGTCCATCTCCACCACGCCCACGTTAGGGAAGAGAGTCGTGAAGGGATAGGGTGCCACTGCGGGGTGTGCAGCGGAGACTGCGCGCAGGAGGGTGGATTTTCCGGCATTGGGGAATCCGACCAATCCCACATTGGCGATGGTCTTGATCTCCAGGTCGATCTCACGCTCCTCGCCGGGGAGTCCAGGCTGGCAGGTGCGCGGCGCGCGATTGGTGGAGGAGACGAAATGGAGATTTCCCAGGCCGCCCTTGCCGCCCTTGGCGACGATGAATTCCTGCTGGTCCTCCTTCAGGTCGCAGAGCAGTTCGCCGGTGGCCACATCGAAGATCAGGGTGCCCATGGGCACGCGGATCCGGCAGTCCGCGCCATTCTTTCCGTGCTTGTGGCGACCGCTGCCGCCCTCCCCCGATTCCGCTTTCCATTGGGGCTGGAACCGCAGGTCCACGAGACTGGCCTCGCCGTGATCGGCGTAGATGACGACATTGCCGCCGTCACCGCCGTCACCGCCGTCGGGACCACCGTAGGGGATGAATTTCTCGCGGCGGAAGCTCCGGCTGCCGGGGCCGCCGTGTCCGGCTTGCACTCTGATTCTTGTCTTGTCGATGAACATGGCGGCTAATATAACGTCTCGGGCAGGGTCTCCCATTTTTGAGGGTAGATGGGAGTCCCCGCGCGCAGGAAACTAGAAGACGGTGTCCTCCTTGTCGGCGGCATCGGGCAGATTGTAGGCCTCTTCCTCGGTGACCTCGAAGCGGAGCTTCCTGCGATAGATGATGAAGCGGACCAGCGAGGGGATGGGGATGGTGGTGACGATGGAGAGCACGACGATGGCATTGAAGAAGTTATCGTCGAGCATTCCCAGGCTGCGTCCCACGGCGGCAGCGGCCAGGGTCGCGGAGAGTTGCGGGACCGTCATGAGACCGGCACACAGCGCGTGTCCATTGGCAAAGCCGGTGAGCCGCATGGCGGCCCAGCCGGAGAGGGTCTTGCTGAGGACCAATCCCAGGACGGTGAGGACCACCACGGTCAGATTTCCGGGGGATGCCATGACGCGCAAATCGGTCTGCATGCCGATGGAGAGGAAGAGGAAGGGGATGAGGAATCCGTATCCGATGCCCTCGAATTTATGGAAGATGGAGGCCTTTTCCTTCAGGAGGGGCGAGAGTGCCAGTCCAGCGATGAAGGCGCTGACAATGAGGTTGATTCCGATGATCTCGCCGGCCAGGACGGTAACGAGGATCACGAAGAGCAGGAAGGAGATGAGACTATCCTCGCTGGCGGAGGTAATCCGGAAGACCTTTCCTCCCACATACCAGACGCAGATGGTGGCGATCACCAGGAAGAGGAGGATGGCGCCCAGGAAGAGCGGCAAGAACCAGTTTCCCAGGAGAGAGGGATCCACGGAGTCCAAGAGGGAGAGGCTCCCGCCCTGCCCCGAGGCGCCCGTCTTGATCTTCTGCATCTGGACGCTGACGGCCAGCAGAATGATACTGGAGATATCGGTGATGACGGTGGAGATCAGGACCGAGGCGCCGAAGCGGGTCTTGGAGAGATTGAGTTCCCGCATGACGGGGAAGACGATGCCCACGGAGTGCGAAGCGAAGAGGGAGGCGTAGAGGAGCTTTCCGGGAAGGTCGTCCGGCCGGAAATATGCGTAGACGAAGTATCCGGCGATGGCGGGGACCGCGAAGGTCAGGAGGCTCAAGACAGCCACGGGTGTGCGGACGCTCTTGAGGAGCTTGAAATCGGCCTCCATGCCGGCCAGTGCCATGAGGAAGACCAGTCCCAGGGAGCCCAGGGAGTCGATAAAAGTGAGGAAATACTGTTCTGCCGCGGCGGCATCGCCACCCAGGTTGTGTGCGAAGAGCTGGCTGAGGTGGTGAATGAGATTGAACTGACCCTCGCCAATCGCCATTCCCGCTAGCAAAAGCGCGATGACGCTAGGCACATAGAGCTTCCGCAACAGGAATGGAAAGAGCGTGATGATTGCCATCACGCAGATGAAGAGGATAAGGAAGAGATTGCTAGTCATGATGCGTAGGCGCTAGGGTGCCTTGGGAGTCGGGACCTTTCCAAAGCGGCGCTGGCGGTGGGAATACGCCTCCAGTGCCTGTCGGAGGGTCTCCTGATCGAAATCGGGCCAGTGGGTCTCGGTGACGTAGAGTTCCGAGTAGGAGAGCTGCCAGAGCATGAAGTTGCTTAGCCGCAATTCGCCGGAGGTGCGGACCACCAGATCGGGATCGGGGAGATCCGGTGCGTAGAGATACTGGCGGAATTCCTGCTCCGTGAGGGGCGCGGCGGGATTCTCGGAACCTGCGCGGTCCGCCAGGAGCCTCTGGATGCCATCCAGAATCTCGGCGCGACCACCGTAGCTGAGTGCCACATTGAGGGTGAAGCCGTCGTTGTTCCGGGTCAGCTCTTCCACGCTCCGGATGGTCTTCTGCGCAAAATCCGGGAGGTCCTTCAGGCGTCCCATGGCGCGCAGGCGCACATTCCGCTCCATGAGGCGCTTTCGGAGTGCGCCGGCGAAATGCGGGATGAGTCGCATGAGATAGTCTACCTCATCTGCGGGGCGTTTCCAGTTTTCGGTGCTAAAAGCATAGACCGTGAGGATCTTGATGCCGGCCTTCATGGCGAGATCCACCACGCGGACCAGATTCTTGGCGCCGGCGAGATGTCCCGCGCTGCGGGGCAGTCCCCGCCGTTGTGCCCAGCGGCCATTGCCATCCATAATGATGGCCAAATGGGTGGGGATCTTCAATTCGACATCGGACATACGGCTATTTTCCCTCCTCGGGTTCTTCACGGGTGGCCTCCTCCAGCTGGAAGCCCATGCGCTGGAACTTCTCCAGCGTGAATTCAATGACATCATCCGGAGTGCTGGTGGCAGTGACCAGTCCCACGGTGCGCGCAAAATCAAACTCCTCCTCGGAGAGCTCCTCCACATTCTCCACTAGGTATGCCTCGCCAGAACAATTCCGACGACCCACCTCCAGAAGGCGGCGGGCATTGGCGCTGTGAGAGGAGCCCAGGACGTATACGCGGTCGCAATTGCGGGCGACGCGGGCGAAGAGCCGCTGCCGGAGGGCGACGGATTCGCAGACCGCAGCGTGGTCCTCCAGGCGCCCCACACGCTTGGCGAGCAGCCGCCGCAATTCGGCGAGCTCCTTTTCGTCACGGGTGGTCTGGCAGAAGAGGGCGGCTTCGGGGAGCCAGGAGAGCTCCCGCGCTTCCTCGGGATCCGCAAGGAGGTGGCACGCGCGATCGCCCATGCGGCTCATGAGACCACGCACCTCGGGATGACGGCCATCGCCCAGCAGGATCACGGGGAGTCCAGGCGGCAACGACAGGATTTCCTCCTGGAGGGCGGAGACGCGAGGGCATGTGGCGTCGTGACAGGTGATATCGCGTTCTCGGCACTGTGCCAGGGTCTCCAGGGGCGTGCCATGGGCGCCCAGAAGAAGTTGTGCGCCATCGGGGATCTCCACGGGACTATCCACGAAAATCGCGCCGCGGCAGAGCATCTTCTCTGTCACAGTGCTGTTGTGGACCACTTCGTGGAGCACAAAGAGCGGCTCCTGGGGATCCATTTGCTCCCGAAGATGCCGGAAGAGCTCCGTGGCGCGCTTCACGCCACCACAAAAGCCCGCAGGACGCACCAGAATCAGTCGACGCCCCTCGCGGGAGCCACCATTTTCAATAACAGAATCCCCCCACATGCTACTTCACGCTCCTCTGCTGGCGTTCCTTGGAAATCTCAAAAATGGTCTGATAGAGTCTTCGGATCGCATCGCCCTCCCCCGGCGCCATGGCCGACAGACGCTCCAAGACCGCCTTCTCCCGCCCCGCATCCGTCAACGGCACCCCCGAGGCCGCCTTCGCTTCCGCAATCTCACCCATCAACGACAGCCGACGCACAAATAATCCTACCAGCTGCGAATCAATGGAATCGATGTCAGAACGAAGACCTTCTAGCGTGCTTCTCATGGGCAATGGGGGAATATAAAAAAGTGCAATGTGCAATGAAACGCCACACTCGGCGGTGCCCTGGCGCGTTTTCACCAGAAAGATCGTTCAGTTTGGCAGGGATGTCCAAAGGACTGGGGCTACCGCCCCCGCCCCCCCTATTACCATTTGGGGCGTCTTATGGGAAAAAGGGGAAAGGCCGGTACCGTCCCTCGTGGGGCGGAACCGCGGAAGAGCCGCGCAGCGTCCAAATAACTAGCGGCTAGCCACTAATTGCTAGCTACTGTATTTCCGCTAGCCACGCTGGAAGAATTCGGCGGCCTTTTGCTGGTTTTCGGGAGTCGCCAGGACGGTGATGGCGTCGTCGTGCTTCAGGATGGTCGCGCCGCGGGGGACGAGCCATCCGCCCTTTCGGCCGATCATGACAATGAAGACATCCTTCGGAAGATCGATCTCGCGGATTGTCTTTCCGTCCAGGGGGCTTCCGGCGGGAATCACATAGGTCGCAGGATCGTTGTGGTTCAGGTCGTCGGGATTCTGAGAGGAGGCGGCGGTGTCTTCTCCGGGAGAGATGACCTGATCGAAGGAGATGGGGGGCGACGGCAGGGTCTTGAGGGGGGAATCCAGCTTCAGCAGTCGTGCCAAAGGCATGATGGTGAAGCTCTGGAGAACGACGGAGAGCAGGACCATGCAAAAGACCAGATTGAAGATCAGAGCATAGACGCTGGTGGATCCGATCATGAGGGCGTCCTTGCCGTCACCGGCGACCACCAGAAGCATGGGGAAGGTAGCCAGCATAATGGGTGCGCCTCCGCGCAGTCCGACCCAGCTGACCAGCGTCTTCGCGCGCCAGGAGTATCCGCTGCCCGCCATGCAGAGCCAGACCGCCAGGGGCCGCGCCACGAACATCAGGCAGATTCCCATGAGGAGTCCCAGCCACCAGTATTGCGCAATGACGGCGGGGGTCGCCATGAAGCCCAGGATCGTGAAGAGGATCACCTGCATGAGCCATCCCAGGGCGTCGGAGAAGCGCGAGAAGCCATTCCGGAAGACGAAGCGCCGGGAGCCCATGTAGACGCCGCCGGCGTAGGCGGCCATGAAGCCGTTGGCGCCCAGGGCATCGGGGAGCGCATAGAGCAGGAAGACCACCGCCACGCCCAACACATAGTAGAGGCCGTCGTAGTCCAGATGGAGGTGGTTGAAGAGCCAGACGGCGCACCAGGCGACGCCCACGCCCAGGAACACTCCGCCGCCCATCTTGTAGAGGAATTCGGGCAGGACCCAGAGAAGCTCCTTGGCGGGCAGTCCATCGCCCTCCTGCATCGCCACGCAGAGGCTCAAGCAGAAGAGCGTAAGGAAGGTGGCCATGGGATCGTTGGAACCCGATTCGTATTCCAGGAGGGGTTTTAGGGAGCCCTTCAGGGAGATCTTCTTGCTTCGGAGAATGGAGAAGACCGCGCTGGCATCGGTAGAGGAGATGATGGCGCCGAAGAGGAGGCACTGCGGCCAGAGATCGCCGTGTCCTGCGCAGAGCGCCACCAGGTAGGCCAGTCCCCCCAACAGCAGGGTCGTCAGAAAGACTCCCAGCGTAGAGAGGATGGTACCCGCCTTCAGGACCTTCCGGATGTCGTCCAGGGAGGAATCCAGACCTCCCGAGAACAGGATGAACGCCAATGCCACCGTGCCGATGAGATTCGCGTGCCGCCAGGGGAGCTGGTCGGTGACCAGTTGCCCCGCAGGCGACAGCGCGTCGCTCAACAGGTGCATCGCCATTCCGATGAGGAGGAATACGAGCAATCCGGGCATGCTGAAGTGACTGGAGATCTTGCTGAAGCAGACGCAGCCGATGATGAGCAGTCCGGCGACCAGTAGGAGGAGGGTAAGATTGTCGTAGACCTGGAGCATAAGAGGCGATGGAGGCGTTGGGAAGCGTTTCTACAGAAGGCGGAGGCGGGTCTAGACTAGAGGAGTCCCTTGACGTTGTTGAGGAACATCATGCAGAAGACCATGGCGAAGATGGCGATGGTCTCCACGACGCCCAGGACGATCAGGTCATTGGCGAAGCCCTGTCCGGTTTCGCTGAAGGAATCGCAGGCACCGGCGGCGGCGCGGCCCTGGTAGATTGCGCTGGCACCGATGGCCAGCCCGCCCAGGACGCCCACGCCCAGTGCGGAGGGCCAGAGTTCGGTGGGCAGTCCCAGGATCTGGAGCATGAGAATCAGTCCATAGATGGTCTGAGTCATGGCGACGCCGGAGAAGATGGTGAGCTGGAAGGGCGCGGGCTTTCCCTGGACATAGCAGCGTTTCCAGCTGCCGATAGCGCCGGCGGCGGCCATTCCGCAGCCGATGGCGGAGCCCACGGCGGAGAAGCCGAAAGCGGCGATGGCGCCCATGCCCACCAGGGCCTTGGCGGTAGTGATCTCGAGCATGTTGGTACCTCCTTTCTTTGGAGTTTGGGAGAGGGTTGGGAATTTTGAACGAACGATGGAAGGAAAGTGTGTGGCGCAACTGGCTTTACTGGAAGGGATGGTAGGGCTTTCCGCCCCACTCCACGCCGATGTGTCCCGAGAATTCCAGGGTATTGAGTCGGATGCCGTGGACCAGGACGCTCATGAGCGCCATGCAGATATTCAGGACATGTCCGGCCAGCACAATGAGGAGTCCCACGGGCAGGAGCCAATGATTTCCATGCCAGAGCATCGCGCACATGTCGTTGAAGGCCTGTGCGATATAGAGGCTGGAGAGTCCCACTGCGTAGAGTCGGATGTAGCTCAGCAGATCGCTGATGGAGTTAATGAAGGTGAAGGGTGAGTAGATCACATCGCCCACATTGTTCCATTGGATGGAGAAGAGGAGGATGAGGACCGTTCCCACCGCGTACATCGCTCCCGGGACTGCGAAGTCGTGGAAGGCGTTGTCGATGAGGAGGCACTTCACCGTGAAGAAGTTCGCCCACAGGAAGATCGCCCAGCCAAGATTTCCCAGGCGGCCCCGCCAGGTATGCGAGAGCGGGATCTTCCAGAGGTGTCCCAGCGAGAGGTGGATCGCGGCCAGGAAGAAGCAGAAGAGCTGGACATTGAGCTGTCCGCGGTTGTTCTCCGGATCGGTGAACCAGTGGAGTCCTCCCCAGGAGAACCCCAGCCAATTTCCGGTGAGGGCTCCCCAGACGAAGATGCAGATGGACATGAAGAGGAAGAGCTTCAGCGGAGGCAGGAAGGTCTTCGCTACGGGGTCGTCCTTTCCCTTCTTGTGGAAGTGGAGGATTCCCCAGAGGGAGAGTCCGGCGAAGAGGACGCCATATCCGGCATCGCCCACAAGCATTCCGCAGAAGATGGAGAGGAAGATCATGACGGCCACGGAGATATCCACCTCGTTGTAGCCGGGGAGGATTCCGATGAAATCCAGCACCACCTTCGCCATCTCCAAATGCTTCGGCATCTGGAGGCTGGTGGGCACCAGGGGATCATCGGGAGCCACATCCTCGTAGCGGATGGCCCAGCCATTCTCATGGGCCGCCAAACGCAGGGCGTCCAGGCGGCATTCGGGCACATATCCCTGGAGGTAGCACAGAGTCTTTCCGGCGCGGCCCATGCCGTCCCGTACCGTGAAGAACTCCAGCTCACGCTCCAAACGCGCGAGCTCCTTCTTCAACAGCGGGAGGTCCTTCTGCGCGCGCTCGGTGAGCGCCTCGCGGACGGAAGAAAGCCGCTGTTCCAGGGAAGACAGGCGGTTTTCCAGGGCGGCCAGATCGGTCCCCTGGGAGAAATGGATGGGCGCGTAGGGGAGATTATCCAGGGCGAAGGGGGCCAGCACCAACGCGTATGCCTTCCCCTCTTCCCGATGGCAGACGAACTCCTGGGCACCTTCCCGCTTGCCAGACCACGCCGCCAGCCAGCCGGCGGTCTCCTTGCGGTCAGGACGGATCACCAGCGCCCAATTCCAGCCACGACGCGCCAGGCGATCCAGCAACTCCTGACGGAAATGTCCCCAGGGGCGCAATTCCCGGATGCCCTTCGTCAGGCGCTCACGCTCCGCCTCCAGGCGGCGCAATTCACCGAATTCCTCCAGACACGCCTTGCGGCAACGCCGGCAGGCACCCTCGTCCATTGACGCAGGAGTGGCAACAGCGGCATTCTCCTTCGGGGCGGTTTTCTTGGCGTCTTTCCGGAGGCCTTCCAGGAAGAGGAGGAGTTTTTCCAGCTCGTCCTTCTTCTCCAGCACCTCCTGACGTCGGCGGGAATCGGGTTCCTGCTGATGGATGGCGTGGACGCTGGCCAGCTTCCGGAGGGCCAGGAGGGACTTCTCCTGATCCGCCGCGCAGCAGACCACCGTGGTTTTTTTCATTTTCTGGATCATTGCACTTCCGCGTCCCGTGCCTGGCACTTGCTCTTGGCAATCTTGGAACGTCCAACGGAGTTGGTCTGCTGATCGCCGATGTAGATGTTGATGCGGCGGATGTTCTCCTGGGCCTCAGGAATCATCACCTTTTCAAAGAGATTCACGCGCTGAGTGACCACACGCAGCTCCTGCTCCAGGCGGGAGAGCTGCTCCCGCATGAGACGCAGGCGGAGTCGCAACTCGGTCTGTGCGGCTACCATGTCCAGGGCGTCGTCGAGCCAGAGGGGCGTGGTGAGCAGATCCACGGGCTGGCGCTTCCACTCCAGCTCCTTGTGGACCGGGATGTCGATGCCATCCACATTCCGCTCGGCCACGCGCCAGGCGGCGATGGTGGCCGAGGAGAGCGCCTCGGCGGGGCAGTCCGCGAAGAGCCGGAGGTCCGCGGCGTGATCGGCGGTCTCCCGGCGATCCCGCTCCTCCAGCTCGGCGAGCTCCTCCTTCGCCTGGCGAACGGAGCTCTGCAGCTGCAGCTTCTTGAGCTGCAGGGTCGGCAGATACCGCTGAAAGCGCTTCAGGTCGTCGCGCTGGTGCTTCAGCTCGTTTTTGGTCAGCTTAATCTTCGCCATGGAACTACTTCTCCCCGGCGGCGGCGCCCTCGACGCTCTTGGCCGCGGGCCAGAACTTTCGGAGCATCTCGGACTTCACGCCGGTCTCGGAGGGCTCGAAGCACTGCCCCAGAATCCACCAGCCCAAATCCAGCGCCTTCTCCAACGGGATGTTCACCTTCAGGTCCATCATCCGCGTCTCGAAGAGCTCGCCGTATTTCAAAAGCTTCCGGTCCCAGTCGGACATGCGGAAGCCCATGGACTGTTTTTCCAGGGTCTCGCGATACTGCGCGAAGAGTCGGATCATGGTATCCATGAGGGTCCGGTGGTCCTCGCGAGTGTCCTTATTGACATTCTGCTTGAGTCGGGAGAGGGAGCCGAAGGGCTCGATGTGTCCGCCAGTCAGGTAGAACTGTCCCTCGGTGATGTAGCCAGTGTTATCGGGAACGGGGTGCGTCACGTCATCGCCAGGCATGGTGGTGACGGCCAGGATGGTGATGGATCCGGCATTCTCGCCCTTGAACTGGACCGCCTTTTCGTAGCGGGAGGCCAGCTGGCTGTAGAGGTCGCCGGGATATCCGCGGTTGGAGGGGATCTGTTCCATGGTGATGGCGATCTCCTTCAGGGCATCGGCGAAGTTGGTCATGTCGGTGAGCAGGCAAAGGACCTTCTTGCCTTTCTGGACCGCGAAGTATTCCGCGGTGGCCAGTGCCATGTCGGGGACCAGCGTGCATTCCACGGTGGGATCCGCTGCGGTGTGGACGAAGAGGACGGCGCGGGAGAGTGCGCCGTGTTCGTCAAGGGTGTTCTTGAGGGTCAGGTAGTCGTCGTGCTTCAGGCCCATTCCGCCCAGCACAATGACATCCACCTCGGCCTGCATGGCAATGCGCGCCAAGAGCTCATTGTAGGGCTCGCCGGGAATGGAGAAGATAGGTAGCTTCTGACTCTCCACCAAGGTATTGAAGATGTCGATCATGGGGATGCCCGTGCGGATCATCTTCTTGGGGATCACGCGGCGTGCGGGATTGACGGAGGGACCGCCGATCTCGACCATGTTCTCGGTGAGGGCGGGTCCGCCATCGCGGGGGGAGCCATTGCCGGTGAAGACGCGTCCCAGCAGGTCGTCGCAAGCGGAGACCTGCATCTGGCGGCCCAGGAAGCGAACTTGGGAGTCGGTGGAGATGCCGCGGGCGCCGGCGAAGACCTGCAGGGAGACCCGCCGGCCGTCCAGGCGAATGACCTGCGCCAGGGAGCTACGCTCGCCGCTACGGACCTCGGCCAGCTCGGAGTTGGAGACGTCGTCGGCCTCCAGGGTGATCACGTTTCCGCTGATCTGCAGAATCTTATGGTAGATCTTTCTCATGGCAGTCGTACTCCTTACGCTTCGGCCAGCATGGCATCCAGGCGCTTCTCTTGTTCGGCGAATTCGGGGGATTCCCAGGCGGCGAAGTTCCAGTCCAGGAAGATCTGCCGGAGATCGGCGAAGTACTTTCGGGCCTCGTCCTTGTCGCCGAAGGAGAAGGTCTTTCGGAGGATCTGATCCAGCTTCTGGAAGACATACTGCTGGCGCTTGGCGGTGCAGCTGCTGTCGACCTTGTCGAAGGTATCCTGCTGGAGATAGACCGCGTCGAGGAATTCGCTCTTGAGGTATGTGACGAAGTCGGTAATGGGGGTGCCCTCCTCGCCAATGACCTTCATCATCTGCTCGACCTCGTTGCCGGAACGAAGGATCTGCCGGGCATTGGCGACCTGCTCGGGCGCCACGGCGCCGGCGTATTTGCTCCAGGAATCCAGGGGATGGATGGCGGGGTAGCGGCGGGCATTGGCGCGGTTGCGGGAGAGCGCCAGGAAAGCACCCACCACCTTCAGGGTGGCCTGGGTCACGGGCTCCTCGAAGTTGCCGCCGGCAGGAGAGACTGCGCCGCAGATGGTGACGGAGCCCTTTTCGCCGGAGTTCAACCGCACCAAACCGGCGCGCTCGTAGAAGCTGGCCACCAGGGATTCCAGATAGGCAGGGAAGGCCTCCTCGCCAGGGATCTCCTCCAGACGGCCGGATTCCTCGCGCAGTGCCTGCGCCCAGCGGCTGGTGGAGTCCGCCAGCAGCAGCACATTCAGGCCCATCTGACGGTAGTATTCGGCCAGGGTGGCGCTGGTGTAGATGGAGGACTCGCGGGAGGCCACGGGCATGGAGCTGGTGTTGCAGATGATGATGGTGCGGTCAATCAGCTTGCGGCCAGTGCGCGGGTCTTCCAGCACGGGGAATTCCTGAAGGATCTCCACTACCTCGCCCGCACGCTCGCCAACGGCGGCCACAATCACGATGTCCGCTTCACTACGCTGGGAGAGGGAGTGCTGAAGCACGGTCTTTCCGGCACCGAAGGGGCCGGGGGTGCAGAAGGTACCGCCCTTTGCCACAGGGAAGAAGGTATCGATGGTGCGCACCTGGGTGATCATGGGCTCCGTGGGAAGTAGCTTCTCGCGGTAGCAGGTGATGGGCACGCGGACAGGCCAGGTCTGGACCATGGTGATCTCGCGCTCCTCGCCATTCTCGCCCACCGCCTTGGCCACCACGGTGCGGATGGTGTAGTCGCCCTTCTCCGCAACCCAGGTCAGGCGCCAGGCGCCCTGCCAGCCAAAAGGAACCATGATACGATGCTGGAAGACGCCCTCGGGCACCCAGCCCACCGCATCGCCGGCAAAGACATCGTCGCCCACCTTGGCAGTGGGAGTGAAGGTCCACTGGCGCTTCTCGTCCAGAGGATAGATGTAGGTGCCGCGCTTCAGGAAAAGGGACTCCTCGGCCAGGCGCGGGAGGGGATTCTGGAGGCCGTCGAAGATCTGGGTGAGCAGTCCGGGACCCAGCTCCACGGAGAGCAACTCGCCGGTGAATTCCACCGGGTCGCCCACCTTGATGCCGTTGGTGGACTCAAAGACCTGCAAGTCCGCCTGGTCACCACGCACCCGGATGACCTCACTCTTCAGACGCGCGCCGTCAGAGACCTGGATGAAGGCCACCTCATTCTGGATCACGCTGGTGTCAAACGCCACGCTCACCAGGTTCCCGTTGACGCCAGTCACCTGGCCTCGTTTCATTGCCGTATCGCTCATGGTTGCTTGTGTGGGGACGGAAATAAGTTGGATGTTCTCGAAAGGGGATTGCGTCCAGACAACATCGGAACCTGGACAAAAAGTGATATGAGGCCTTATTCCTCCACGGTCTGGCGCCAGCGCGTGGCCTCTTCCAGGCGTCGGGAGACGGTCTCCTCGAAGACGCGGGTGCCCTCTTCCTGGGAGCGGCGGAGCCGTCCCTCCAGCAGACGGAGTTTCAGGGCGTGGATCACCACGGCCCCGAAGGAGTATCCCGCGGAGAGGGCGAGTTCATCCAGATGGGACCACTGCAGGGCCTCCCAGGCCTCCTGCTTCTCCCAGAGGGTCTTCAGGGACAGCGCCTCCTCCAACCGCCGGACATCGCCGGGCGCGATCTCCCGCGCGGGTCGCCAGTCAGCGGGGGTCTCCTGGTGACGTCGTGCAGCGCGCCAGATGGCGGCGATCTGTGTCATGCACTCCATCCAACGATCCCACTGCGCCAGTTCCGGGGGCTCCGGGCGAATGGTGCCGGGGGCGGCCTGGAGGGTCAGCCCCTCCAGGAGCGCGTGCTCCTTTGGGGAGAGAGCGGCGGCGCAGGAGTCCAAAAAGGCCTGGTAGGTGGTAGCGCCCTCCCCGGAGAGCTTCAATAGCGGGAGGGAGGAGAGCAGATAGATGAAGTCCGTGGCCATGGTGGGGGGGGTCTCCTAGTGCCGCGCGTTACTGGGTAACGAGGGCTCCCAGCGCGGGGGAGAGATGGCTCGCCACGGCCTCGGCCAATGCCTGGTCGGAGAAGTCATAGACCACCTGGTCGCCCTGAAAGGAGAGTTGGAAGCCGCCGGAGAGGCGCTTGTCGGGCTTCAAGGAGACCTTCTCCTTCAGGTCCTTGCCAAGAGCCGCGAAGACCTGCGTCTGCAGCTCCTCCAGCTGGGCGGCGGGCACCAGAGCCTCCACGCGGGATTCCTTGCCCTCCTTCTCCCAATAGGCGCGGCAGAGCTGCGAAAGGATCTGCGCGGTGGCGCCGGCGGTCAGCTCGGATTTCACCAGTCGCGCCGCCACATTCTCCATGCGCTGGCAGAGCTGTGCGCGCAGCTGCAGAAGCACCTGCCGGCCGCTCTGGCGAATGGACTCCTCGGACTTCTGGCGGAGGGTCTGGCACTCCTCGCGGGCCTTCTCCACCATGGCGGCGGCCTGCGCCTTCGCGTCAGCGAGGATCTTCTCCGCTTCGGCCTGCGCCTGGGAGACCAGGCGCTCCCGCTCCTTCTCGCCCTTCTGGACGCCTTCGCGGTCCAGACGGTCCAGCAATGCCTGCAATTCGTCAGCCATGATACGTTCTTCTCCTAGTGGGGTTCTTGGAAAGTGGGGTCTTTGCGAGAACGGCGGCTATTTTTTGCCGTCCCAGCAGTAGGTGCACAATCCCTCGGGGGGCAGTCCGATGACCTTGAGGGTATCGGGAAGAGTCTGGTATTTCAGGGTAGTGAAACCCATTTCCTGGCGGATGAGTTCCACCATCTGCTTGTACTTCTCGGTGGTATGGTCGGTATACTCCTCCAGATGCGCCTCATCCTCCTGGCCATTCTCCAGCTTGTGCACCGCGCGGCGGGCAATGAGCTCCAGGGGAGTCCGGGAGGGCGAGAAGTTCAGGTAGGGACAGCCGAAGAGGATGGGCGGACACGCGGCGCGCACATGCACCTCCTTGGCGCCCCACTCGGGCAAGCGCGCGAAGGTATCCTTCAGCTGGGTGCCGCGCACGATGGAATCCTCGCAGAAGAGCAACCGCTGTCCCTTGATGAAGTCCTGGATGGGCAGAAGCTTCATCTTTGCCACGTGGAGGCGGGTGGTCTGGCTGTCGGAGATGAAGCTCCGGGGCCAGGTGGGCGTGTATTTAATGAAGGAGCGTCGATAGGGCAGATGGGACTCCGCGGCATATCCCAACGCATGCGCGGTACCGGAGTCCGGCACGCCCGCAACCGCATCCACCTCCAGGCCCTTGTCACGACGCGCCAAGGCGGCGCCGCAACGATAGCGGCACTCCTCCACATTCACGCCGTCGTAGGAGGAGACCGGGAAGCCGTAGTAGATCCACATGAAGGCGCACATGCGGCACTTGCTACGGGCAGGCAATACAGGCACGACCTGGAATTTGTGGGCATCCAGCAACACGACCTCGCCGGGGCCCAGCCAACGCAAGACCTTGTAACCCAGATTGTGCAAGGCACAGGACTCCACGCAGGCCGCCAGAGAACCATCATCCTTCTGGCCAATCACCACCGGGGTGCGCCCCAGCTTGTCACGGCAGGCATACACGCCCTCCGGAGCCAAAATCAACGCACTGCAGGAGCCCTCGATGCGCTCCTGCATGTCAGCAATGCCATCCGCAATGGTCGCCTTCCCCGCAACCAGCGCCGCCGCAATCTCCGTGGGACCTACCTTGCCATTCACCAATTCGGAGAAGTGCACGCCCCCTAAATTCAATTCCCGCTGCAGCTGCGCCTGGTTCGAAACCACGCCAACCATCGTGATACCAAAGACACCCGACTGACCCGATACATTCAACGGCTGGGGATCCGTGTCCGAAATGCTGCCAATGCCCGCATACCCCTGCATGCCGTCCAAGTGCTGTTCGAACTTGGAACGGAAGGGATCCTTCCGGATGTCATGGATAAAACGCTGGAAGCCCTGCTCTCCATACACCAACAGACCACCACGGATGTTCCCTAGGTGGGAGTGATAGTCGGCGCCGTAAAAAATGTCGGCAACACAGGAACCCTTGGTGACACAACCGAAAAATCCGCCCATGAGTGTAAACTACGCTGAAAGGTGAAAGAAGGCACACGCCCACGCGCAAGCGACACAAAAAACACACCGCTACGCAGGGAAAAGAGACGCCAGGAAAAAACAGATAATATAAAACTATCCTCCCAATCTTCCCCCTCCTCCCCC
>CAVGTF010000028.1:0-19007 GCA_963632245.1 Anaerovoracaceae bacterium | reverse complement strand
GTCGTACTGGGCGAGGGATGTGTGATCCTCCCCGGCGTCTACCTGGGGCAGGATGTGCATATTGGCGAGAAATGCCTCTTCTATCCCCATGTGGTCATTCGCGAGCGTTGCCTGGTGGGCAACCGCGTGATCCTCCATCCCGGCGTGGTCATCGGCGCCGATGGCTTCGGCTATAAGTCCACCGCCGCCGGTCACGAGAAGATCCCCCAGGTGGGCATCGTCCAGTTGGACGACGATGTGGAGGTGGGCGCAAACTCCTGCATTGACCGCGCGCGCTTCGGACGTACATGGATCCAGGCGGGCACCAAGATCGACAACCTGGTGCAGGTGGGTCACAACGTGGAGGTCGGACGCTCCTGCATCCTGGTCTCCCAGTGCGGCGTCGCCGGCAGCAGCCACCTCGGCAATGGCGTGATCTTGGCCGGACAGGTGGGCGTCACCGGACACCTCCGCCTGGGCGATGGCACCATCGCCATGGCGCAATCCGGCGTCTCCAAGGACACCGGCGCTGGCGCTGTGGTCATGGGATCCCCTGCTGTGGACCGGCGCGCATTCGCCAAGGAGCGGATGCTGGTGAAGCAGCTGGAGTCCCTGACGCAGCAGGTCAAGAATCTCACAAAGAAGCTAGAAGGATAGCGAAACCGCCCGGGTCGTCTCTCGGACACTCTTCCGAAGAAGCCGCCCGGGTGACTTTTTCTCCCCTTTTGTCCGTTCCGCGCGGGACGGAGCAGGGGAGCCCTCGCCTCGAGGTTCACAGGCCCCTAGAGGCGCAATTGATCGAACGAATCATAACACAGTGCAAGGCAGGTAGAATAAGGAATGGACAACAACGTTTACATGAGCCTGATCGACTGGATCATCCTGGTGATCCCAGTCGCATTCGTCGTCGGCATGGGATTCTACTCCCGCCGCTATATCCGTGGTGTCTCGGACTACCTGGCCTGTGGTCGTGTCTGCGGACGATATGTGCTGAACATGGGCGATATGGCCAATGCGCTGTCCATTATTGGCCTGGTGGCCTACGTGGAGGTCAAGTATAAGACTGGCTTCGCCTTGACCTTCTGGAGCAGTCTCCTGGCGCCTTTGGGACTCTTCCTCTCCCTGATGGGATACGTGACCTACCGTTTCCGCCAGACCCGCGCCATGAGTCTGGGACAGTTCCTGGAGATGCGCTACGATCGGAAGATCCGAATTTTCGCCGCCGGCCTGCGCTCCCTGGCTGAGATGCTGGCGAACATGATCATGCCTGCCGTGGCCGCCCGCTTCTTTATCCAGATGCTCAATCTGCCTCGCACTCTCAATGTGTTCGGAGTGGCGGTCCCCACCTTCGATCTGCTCATGATCTTCTTCCTGACCCTGGCAATCACCCTGATCTGCCTGGGAGGAACCCTCGCCCTCGTGATCACCGATACGCTCCAGGGAATGATTCTCTATCCCCTGCTGGTCAGCTTCGTGGTCTTCATTCTCGTGAAGTTCTCCTGGTCCAAGGAGATTATCCCCACCGTCTGCGACCGCGTCCCCGGCGAGAGCTTCATCAACCCCATGGATATCGGGAAGTTACGAGACTTCAACTTCTTCACCATGGTGCTGGTGGTGGCCTTTAACTCCATTGTCCACGCCGCTACCTGGATTGGCGCGGGCTCCTCCACCGCCGCAAAATCCGCCCACGAGCAGAAGATGGCCTCCATCTTGGCTTCCTGGCGCCTCTCAATCGTCAATATCTTCTATCTGCTGATCGCCATCTGCCTCATCGTCTTCCTGAATCACAAGGACTTCGCCATTGGCGCCAATCAGGTGCGTCAGCAGCTGGCCAGCCGTGTGGTGGAGGAGGTCGTCGCCGATCCCGGTAGCCGCGCGCGTCTCCACAAGACCATCGACGAGATCCAGCCCATTGTCCACGAAATAGGCATCGATCCTCCTCTCTCTCAAGAGGATAACCTGGATTCCCAGTTCCTGGAACACATCCATACCACTCTCCTGGACGAGGCCAAGATCAAGACCGAGGCCGAGTTGCAGAAGACGATGAATGGCGGCGCGCCCCTCACGCAGGAGCAGATCGACTCCAAGGAAGTCAAGGACAAGATGGAGTGGTCCAAGGGCGATGCCAACGACACCTTCCAGCAGTGCCGCACCCTCTTCCAGCAGCTGAATCTCTCCGTGACCATGCGGTATCTGCTGCCCACCGGACTCTTCGGCGCATTCTGCCTGCTGCTCTTCCTGGCAATGCTCTCCACTGATGATACCCGAATCTTCTCCGCGACTCTGACTATCGCACAGGACTGCATCCTGCCCTTCTTCCCCAACGGACTGTCCCCCAAGCAGCATGTGCGCATGATCCGGCTGGTGGCCATCTGCGTCGGAATCTTCTTCTTCTTCGGATCCAAGTATATGGCGCAGTTGGATTACATCCAGCTCTTCAACCAGATGGCAGTCGCCGTCTGGAATGCCGGCTGCCCCGCCGTTATGCTCTTTGGTCTCTATTGGAAGAAGGGCACCACCAAGGCTGCCTGGTGCTCCCTGTGGGCTGGTATCATCGGCAGTGTGGGATACATCCTGCTGAGCCGCAACTGGGCTGACATCGTCTATCCCTTCCTGGTCAATTATGGCCTCGATGGTTTCGTGGACTCCATGTTCCGCGTCCTCAGCGCCCCCTTCGGTGATTGGATCGTCTGGAAGATGGATCCCCTGCGCTTCCCCGTGAACGCCATCGAGTACCTCTTCTTCGCGAATGTCTTCACCATCATCCTCTATGTGATTGTCTCCCTGATCACCTGCAAGGAGGACTTCAATATGGACCGTATGCTTCATCGCGGTGCCTACGCTCCCGAGGGCACTCCTGCTCCCGAGAAGTTCCAGTGGACTTGGGGCAATGTCTTCAAGAAGGTGGTTGGTATCACTCCCGAGTATACGAAGGGTGATAAGGCCATCGCCATCGGATTGTTCCTCCACTCCTTCGTCATCAGCTTCTTCCTCGGATTCGTGGTGGTGGCAGTCTGGAATGTCGTCACTCCCTGGCCCATCAAGTGGTGGAGCGCATACTTCCTGGTCTTCAATATGATTATCCCGCTCTTCGTTGCCGCAGTCACCACCGTGTGGTTCGGTATCGGAGGCATCAAAGACCTCTTCTGCCTCTTCCGTGACCTGGAAGCCCGCAGAAGCGTGAATGTCCTCGATGACGGACGCGTCTCCGGAAATGTCTCCCTCGCCGATCAAGAGGAGGTCGAGGAAGTCGAATCCGACGACCCGACGAAGTAAATAACCACGGCCATAATCGCAAAAAGGGCTCCCTGGCAAAAATGCCAAGGGGCCCTTTTTTGGTGCCTTCCATGTAGCAAACGGGGGTGTGGGGGCGGTAGCCTCCCGTCCTTTGGATATCCTCGCTCTATAGATTTACACACGCATTGGGGCCCTTTTTTGGTGCCTTCCATGTAGCAAACGGGGGTGCGGGGGCGGTAGCCTCCCGTCCTTTGGTTTGTCCCCCCCCCTATAGATTCGCACACACATTATTGAAAGAGGAAATAACGGAATCCCCAATTCTGGGGTCGGCGTTCCTAGGGTGATATTTTGGGGTTAGATTATGGCGCTTTACGTCATTTCCCCCCTTTCTTTATGGGGGGAGCAAGGAGATACCGATGAACGAGCTAGCCGTACGCCTGCAAGAACAGATCTGTTCCGTGAATCCGACCGTGTATGAGATGTTGTCGGGTTTAGGGAAGCGGATGTATTTCCCCAGCAAGGGCATTCTGAGCCAGTCCGCAGAGGCGAAGAAGCTGGCGGGGAACTTCAATGCCACCATTGGAACGGCATTGAAGAACAAGACCGCCATGAATCTTCCCTGCGTCATGGATAGCCTCCCCGGCATCTCTCCCAATGACGCGCTGCTTTACGCGCCCTCCTATGGTATCAAGAGCCTCCGCGAGGCCTGGAAGGCGAAGATCCTCCATGACAATCCTTCCCTGGCGGGCGTGCCCTTCTCCCTGCCAGTGGTCACCAATGGCCTGACCCAGGCGCTCTCTCTGGTGGGCGATCTCTTTGTGGATCCCGGCGACGTGGTCCTTATGCCCGACCTAAATTGGGATAACTACCTGCTGAATTTCGATGACCGCCTCCAGGCGGATCTCCGCTTCTTCCCCCTCTTCAATCGGGATGGCGGCATGGGCGTGGATGGCCTCAAGGCGCTCCTGGATCAGGCGAAGCCCGGCGAAAAGCGCCTGGTGATCCTGAATTTCCCCAACAACCCCACGGGATACACCCCCAGCGAGGCAGAGGGACAGGCATTGGCCGATGCCCTCCTGGCGGCCGCCGAACGCGGCGTCCGGATTGTCGCCCTGGTGGACGATGCGTATTTCGGACTCTTCTACGCTCCCGATTCCATGAAACAGTCGCTCTTCGTGAAGCTGGCAAACCGCTCCCGGAATCTGGTTGCCATCAAGGCGGATGCCGCCACCAAGGAGTGCTATGTCTGGGGTCTGCGCGTGGGATTCCTCTCTTTTGCCGTGGGTGGCGCCGACTCCGACGACTGCCCGCTCTTCTCCGCACTGGAGGCAAAGGCCGCCGGAGAGATCCGCGCCACCGTGAGCAATTGCTCCGCGCTCTCTCAACGCGTGGTGGATCGCGCGCTTCGGAATCCCGCTTTCTACGATCAGCGCGAGCATTGCGCGCAGATCATGCGGGAACGTTATCAGGAGACCGTGAAGGTCTTCCAGAATCACCCGGAATACGCCGAACACTTCCGCCCCTATCCCTTCAATAGCGGATACTTCATGTGCATTCACCTGAATGCCCTGGGCGCAGACGCTGTGCGGCGTCATCTGCTGGACCACTACGGCGCCGGAACCATCGCTATGGGCGAGCAGAATCTCCGCGTCGCTTTCTCCAGCCTCAATCTGGACCAGGTGGCACCGCTCTTCCAGGTCATCTACCAGGCCTGCCGGGATTTGGCAAACTGAGCTTTCCGCGGTATCTTATCCAACATTCCCTCCCACGGACGAATCTCTCCAGAAATGGAGGCGCCTCGGAAGGGGAGAAAAACACAACACACACAACCGATTTCCCAAAAACGGCGCTCCGCCGGGGGGAAGCGGACAACCTTTGGAGAAACAACACAATGGCTGCTAAAGTTGATGCCGACAAGTGCTTGGGCTGCGGCGCCTGCGAGGGAACCTGCCCCGTGAGCGCGATCAAGGTGGATGGCGATAAGGCCGTCGTTGACGCGGATACCTGCGTCTCTTGCGGCGCCTGCGCCGGTGCCTGCCCCGCCGAGGCCATCACCGTCGACTAATATCGGTCGAAAGGGCTCGCCGCCCCTCCTACACACGGGGGCACGCGAACCCGCCACGACGGAAGCCGGCTTTTCCCGCCACGCGGGGAGGCCGGCTTTTCTGTTGTCTGTAGATCTCCTCAATTTTGATGGAATCCCCCCCATGAGCAACTCCTACAACACGCCACTCTTAATTGTGGGTGCCGGCGCTGCCGGACTCTTCGCCGCCTCACTGGTCGCCGAGGCCGGAGAGCATGCGCTGCTGGTGGAACGCCGGCATCGCCCGGGGCTGAAGTTGCTCATGTGCGGCAATAACCGCTGCAATTTCGGACACCTGGGCACCCCGCAGGAGCTGCTGCGGGCATACGGCGAGCCCGTGTCGTCCTTTCTTTCGGAGGCCATCCGGCGCTTCCCCTCCACGGAGATGGGCCGTTGGCTGGAGGCGCGGGACGTCCCAGTGAAGCGCTCCGGCGAGCGACTCTATCCCGCCCGGGAGAAGGGCGAGGAACTGCTCCATCTCTTCACCGATATCCTTCGGGAAAATCAGTTGCCGGTTCTCTATCAGTGTCCTGTCCAGAAGGTCCTTCCTATGGGGGAGGGCGGCTTCCAGGTGGAGACCCCCGCTGTCACCCTCACGTGCCAGAAGCTGATTCTGGCGGTGGGCGGATGCTCCTACCCCCAGACCGGGTCCATGGGAGACGGACTCCTCTTCGCCCAGGACCTGGGACTCGCCACCGTCGCGCCTCGCGCGGGATTGGTGGGACTGCAGCTCTCGCCGCGGGATCCTCTGGGCGATACCGGCCGTGAGGAGATCGAGCTCCCCGAGGTCGTCGCAAGCGCCCCCGGAGTCGCACCGACCCCCGGAAATCTGGTGATCCAGCAGGGGCTCCTTCGCGGAAGCTCCGTTTATGATCTCACCCGACGACTGGCGCGCGCCGGACTCCCCATCTCCGGAATTACCTTGGATCTGCTGCCGGGACGCTCCCTCGAGGAGGCGCGAAAGCGGGAGGAGATGCTCCGCGCACGGCACGGCAATCGACAGGATATGATTCTCAATGGCATGGGACTGCCCTATCCCCTGGCTCAGGCACTCGAGTCTCGACGGGAACCCGTCACCGCTCGCCTCCTCAAGGAGTATCCCTTGAAGAACTGCACCGCACGGCCCCTCCGGGAGGCCATCGTCACCGTGGGGGGAATCGCCCTGGAGGAGTTCAATCCAAAGACCATGGAGTGCCGAAAATACCCCGGACTCTTCGCCGCCGGAGAATGCCTCGATATCGACGGACCTACCGGCGGATATAACCTCGCTGCCGCTTTCGCTACCGCACGACTCGCAGTGCAAAATGCTCTGACGTAATATTTGTTGTAAGTACTTAGCAATTAGTGACTAGTGGTTAGGTAATAAGGTGCCTGCGGCGCTTTTCCGCCGCTTGGGCGGCAGTACCATTCTTGCCTGCCACACTGCATATTGCGCGTGGGGCGCCGCAGGGGAGCGGGGGCGGCGGCAGCCATCGTCCTTTCGTTTTTCTCAGGCGCTTTTCCGCGGCGTCAGCCGCGGTATTGGTATCGCCGCCAAAGCGGCGGAATTCCCGCGGAGCGACCAAATAAACCTACTCCCTACGACCTCCGCCCTACTACCTATATCAAGGGTGGGGGGGTGCGTGGGCGGCAGCCACCGTCTTTTCGTTTTTCTCAGGCGCTTTTCCGCGGCGTTCAGTCGCGGTATTGGTATCGCCGCCAAAGCGGCGAAATTCCCGCGGAGCGACCAAATAAACCTACTCCCTACGACTTCCGCCCTACTACCTATATCAAGGGTGGGGGGAGTGGGGGCGGCAGCCACCGTCCTTTCGAGTTTGCCCAAGCTACTGTTTGCGCTGCTTCTCCTACCTAGATGCTTTGGCGCCTCTCCCGGCAAATCGCTACTTAGGTAGGCAGGAACAACCAAAGGAGGTTGGGGGTGCGCTCCGCCCCCCGTGCCCCCGCCCAATTTCTTCCGCCTACCGGCCGGTACGGTACTGGCCCACTGCCAGCATTGCACATTTGTATCGACCCCTTAGCCGCTTAAGCAGTGTGGGCCGCTTATCTGGATGGTTTCGTTTTTTTGAGTGTTTAGAAATGTAAGTATAATCTAATTATTTGGCACACAATGAGTTGCGAATAGTTGTAATTTCGGGGGTATCAACTTGACGCGACTGTTTTGGGGAACCTTGTCTCGGGTCTTGCTTTTTGGATGTTCCGCTTATGTGCGATGAAGCGGAAATCAGCAAGTATTTATCCTAGAAACAATAATTTTCAGAGGACCTAGGTGGCTGGTCGCGTCAAGTTGATACCCCCGGAAGTTCAGGATAACTCTCGATGATTTTTCATGACCGCGGTTACTTGCCGCCCCGTGCCCCCGCTTAATTTCTTCCGCCTGCCGGCGGTACGCCACCGCCCCTCTGCCTGCATCGCACATCGCACATTGCACATTGCACATTTGTATCGACCCCTTAGCCGCTTAAGCAGTGTGGGCCGCTTATCTGGATGGTTTCGTTTTTTTGAGTGTTTAGAAATGTAAGTATAATCTAATTATTTGGCACACAATGAGTTGCGAATAGTTGTAATTTCGGGGGTATCAACTTGACGCGACTGTTTTGGGGAACCTTGTCTCGGGTCTTGCTTTTTGGATGTTCCGCTTATGTGCGATGAAGCGGAAATCAGCAAGTATTTATCCTAGAAACAATAATTTTCAGAGGACCTAGGTGGCTGGTCGCGTCAAGTTGATACCCCCGGAAGTTCAGGATAACTCTCGATGATTTTTCATGACCGCGGTTACTTGCGCCCTACTATCTAGCCGCTAGAAGCGCCGGTATCCATTCTGCCTTACCCGGTTTGCCCATTGAACAACTGCAAACTCCTAATTTTCAATTGCGCGCCACTATTGGACGTGCTGGCGGTTTGCCGGCGCGAAAGCCGGCAAGGCCCACTGCAGAGTGGCCACAACTCCTCATTCCTCATTCCTCATTGCGGCCCGCGGCTGCAATGGCCTTTGTCGCTTTGGAAGAATTGACCGTAGGCATTGCGGAACGAGAAAGGGGCGTTATAGTACCGGACTTGCACTGAATTATCCTTTTTTGTCGTAACCAATAGAGCCCCATCTTCTTTTTAAGGAAAAGAGAATGTCTGTCAAGATTCGTCTTCGTCGTACTGGCGCCCTGAGCGCCGCCTGCTGGCGTGTCGTGGTGGCTGATTGCCGCTCCCCGCGCGATGGCCGCTTCATCGAGAACATTGGCGTCTACGATCCCCGCCACGACAGCGAGAAGCTGGACGTGGAGCGCATGGAGTACTGGGTGTCCAAGGGCGCGCAGCCCTCTCCCACCGTTAAGGCCATCTACAACCGCGTCAAGAACGGCAAGCCCTTCCCCAGCCGTCCCGCCGCCGTCAAGAATGCCGCTCCCGCCCCCAAGGCCGTGAAGGCCGCCGAGGAGCCCGCTCCCGAGGCCGCCGAGGCCCCCGCCGCCGAGTAGGATCCACAGCCAAATGGCTTTTTCTTTCCTGAAAAAACTCTTCGGCGCTGACGCCAAGGAAGCGGGAGCGCTCCCTCCCATGAGGGATGACGCACCCGCGCCCGAGGAGGCACCCGCCCAGGAGACCCCCGCCGGCGACAACGCCCCCCAGTGCCTCAAGAACCTCCAGGAGTTCGTCTCCTACGTGGTCACCGCCCTGGTGGACAAGCCCCAGGAGGTCACTCTGGGACTCGCGGAGAAGGAAGACCTCACCATCATCCAGATCCACTGCTTCAAGAAGGACATCGGAAAGGTCATCGGCAAGAGTGGCAAGACCATCTCCGCCCTGCGGACGCTGGTCACCAGCGCCGCCGCCAGACAGCATCTGCGCATCACCGTGGATGTGATGGACGACTGATCCCGAATCTCTCTTTCACACGCAACGGGATCTCCCGCTCCTTCTTGAAAACGCGCCACGGGCGCAACCCCACCTCCCCCGATTTCCTGCCTTATGAGGATTGATATTGTCAGTCTTTTCCCCGCCCTCTGCAAGGGCGTTCTCTCCGAGTCCGTCATTGGACGGGCCTGGAAGGAAGGGGTGGTGGACCTCCGACTGGTGGATCTGCGCGACTACACCCACGATGCCCGCAAGACGGTGGACGACAAGCCCTACGGCGGCGGCGCGGGAATGGTGTTGCGTCCGGAGCCCCTCTTTGAGTGCCTCCAGGATCTGCGAACCCCCGAGGCCCGCGTGGTCCTCATGACCCCCCAGGGGCAGCGCTTCTGCCAGCCCGTTGCACGGCGCTTCTCCACCCTCTCGCACCTGATTCTGGTCTGCGGACACTACGAGGGCGTGGACGAGCGCGTGCGGCAGTGTCTGGTGGACGAAGAGCTCTCCATCGGCGACTACGTGCTGACCAATGGCGCCATCGCCGCCAGCGTGGTGGCCGACGCCGTCATCCGGTTGTTGCCTGGTGCCTTGGGCAATGACGAATCCTCCCAGGAGGAATCCTTCGGCAACGAGCCCCTCCTGGAGTATCCCCAATTCACCCGCCCCGAGGACTACAAGGGCATGCGGGTTCCCGAGATCCTTCTTTCGGGAAATCATCAGGAGATCGCCGCCTGGCGCCTGGAACAGCGCGTGTTGCGCACCGTGAGCCGCCGTCCGGACATCCTGTGACACTTTTGTTTGACTAGCAAGAATACGACACACTTTTAGGAGCAACCTAACCATGAACACCATCGAGAAGATTCGTCAGGAGAACCTGAAGACCGATGTGCCGGAGATGGGCATCGGCGACACCGTGGAAGTCGGCTTCCGCATCAAGGAAGGCGGCAAGGAGCGCGTTCAGAGCTTCGCCGGCGTGATCATCGCCCGCCAGGGCAGCGGCATTGCCGAGTCCATCACCCTTCGCCGTGTCCGCGCCGGACAGGGCGTCGAGCGTGTGGTGCCTCTGCACTCCCCCCTCGTGGCTTCCTTCAAGGTGACCCGCAAGGGTATCGTCCGCCGCGCAAAGCTCTACTACCTGCGCGGACAGGTCGGCAAGGCCGCCAAGGTGAAGTCCAAGGAAGTCGGCGCATAGTCTTGTCGCCACCGGGGGTCCTCTTTCGGTGTCCCCGTCGTCCCGCCTCTTTATAGGCGGGGCGCCCCGCGGATTCGAACTTTCTCTCCACGGGCCTGCCTCCCTCCGACTTCTCTTCCTCTTTCCCCAGAAGTGCGGGAGGGAGTCTCAGGCATAGCTCTCTTTTCTAAAGAAGGCACTAGGTCCCTCGGGGACCCGTGCCTTTTTTGCATTTCTACTTCTTTCCAAAAACTCCGCCTCCTCTCTTACTCCTCCCATGAGCGGAATTGCCGAACCCTTCGCCCAAGAACTCGCCCTCGGCGTCCAGCCGATTGCGGGCGTGGACGAAGTGGGTCGTGGCCCCCTGGCGGGTCCCGTGGTGGTGGCGGCGGTGATTCTCCCTTTTCCGCCGGAGGAGTTCTCCATTCCCGTCAACGATTCCAAGAAGTTGACGGAGCGCCGCCGGACGCAATTGGCCGAGGCATTGAAGGCGGACTCCCGGGTCCGGTATGTCATCGTCCAGCGTTCGCCGGAGCAGATTGACAAGATGAACATCTTGCGGGCCACCCAGGACGCCATGCGTGAGGCGGTCACTCGTCTGGGCGAGCCCGCGCCGGTGGCCGCCTTGATAGACGGCCTGGGCTTCCAGCCCTTCCCCATTCCCGCCACCTTCCTGGTCAAGGGCGATGCGCGCTCCGCCTCCATCGCTGCCGCCAGCATCCTGGCAAAGACCTTCCGCGATGCTCTCATGGAGGAGATGGACGGCAAATACCCGGGATATGGCTTCGCGAAGAACAAGGGCTACGGCACCGCAGAACACCTGGAGGCATTGAAACGCCTGGGGCCTTGTCCCATCCATCGGCGTTCTTTCGCCCCCGTGTCGCAGCCGACTCTCTTCTAGGCACCCGGGCACTTCGCGCACGCGGACGCACACGGGCGAGACATCCGCCCGCCTTTCCCTGCTACAACGGACCGCGGAATTCCGCGCTGTCCGGTGAATGCATTCTTTTTTCTTCCTCTTCCCTCCGGAGCACGCTGGCAGGCAAGACGGAGAGCCGGTCTACGAGGCTGAAGGTTCTCCCGACCTGTCGCGAGAGATCTCCCTCCGGGGGATTCGCATGACGCAATGACGCAGACTATTTCCAAGCAAGTCCTGGAGGATCTCCTGAAGAAGGTGTCTCCCACGCCTGTTTCTGTGGTGCGGGAGCTCTCCAAGGCGGGATTCGAAGCCTATATCGTGGGAGGCGCGGTGCGCGACCTCCTTTTGGGAAAGACTCCCAAGGACTACGACATTTCCACCAGCGCCACTCCCGAGGAAGTCCGGAAGGTCTTTGGGCGCCGCCGTTGCCATGTCATCGGCCGGCGTTTCCGCCTGGCGCATGTCTATGCCGGCGGTGATATCTACGAGGTCTCCACCTTCCGGCGTACACCGAACGAGAAGGAACGCCAGGGCCGCAAGCACGAGGATGGTCCCATCATCTGGAACGACAACTGCTTCGGCACCCTCGAGGACGATGTGAAGCGCCGCGATTTCACCGTCAATTCCCTCTATCTGGATGTCACCGGCAAGCGCGGCGTCATTGATTTCACGGGCGGCTATCAGGATTTGCGGGATGGCATTGTGCGTTGCGTGGGCGAGCCCACTCTCCGCATGGAGGAGGATCCCGTCCGGATGCTTCGCGCGTTGAAGCTGGTGGGACAGTGTGGTTTCCGCCTGGAGGAGAGCCTGGAGACTGTGATTCGGGAAAAGTGCCAGGAGATCCAGCTGGCCAGTGCGCCCCGGCTCTTTGAGGAGCTCCTGAAGCTCCTGGCGAATCCCGCCTGCGACAATACCTTCCAGGTCATGCACGAGACCGGATTCCTCAAGCACTTCCTGCCCGTGGTTGACGAGGCCTGGGAGGAGCAGGAGGGCGTCATGATGCGGCATCTGCTGAAACTCCGCGGCGATGCCATGCGTCGCGGCCGTTACTCCAATTCCCGCGGACTGGCGCTCTCTACCATGGCGCTGCCTTTCCTCATGAGCGCCCTCAACCCCGAGGCACCCAGCGAATTCTGGGAGGGGAATGCCGCCTCCGATCCCGTCGCACACCAGGCGCTGCACTTGGTTTTCCAGGGCGTCGTGGTGCCGAAGCTCCTCTTCTATCGCGTTTTGCAGATCGTGGGGCTGGTGCCCCGGCTCCTAAAGAAGCCCGTCCAGCTCCGCTTCATGAACCACGCCGAATACCGCTACGGCCGCGCGCTGGTGGCGTTGCTGGTGCAGCTCTTTGGCTGGGACCGGAAGCTCCTGGCGGATCTCCCCGAACTCTCTCCGCGCTTTGGCAGCCAGGAGGAGAATTGGGATGTGGAGGAGCGCGAGGGCCGCGTCGAGGCCATGACTGCCGAAGAGGAGACCTCTGAGGCTCCGTTAGCAGACGCAATCGAGGACTCCGGCATGGATCCCCGTTTCCCCGGATTGGTCCCGCTGGTCTCGGGCTCCCGCGCAAAATCCGCCCCCCGCAAGGACGCACCGTCTCCGCGGAAGTCCCGTGGTCTCAAGGCGGATGCCGCCGAGGCGCCTGTCCGGGAGGTCCGGAAACGCCCTGAGCGCCGCAAGAAGCCGGCTGCCCGGAAGGACTCCCCCCTGGCGCCGGAGAACTCCCCCGCGCTCCATTTGGAGACCACCGAGGGACCTACTCCCGAATTCACTCCCATCGTGGAGACGCCGCCGCCTCCGCCGTCGGACTCATTCTTCAAGGCACCCGTGTTCCTCCCGGAGGAGCCCCCCAAGGGAAAGAAGAACGGGAAGAACCGCAAACTGCCTCCCTCCACGGATTCCATTACTTTCGGATAATGCGTAGCAATAGCAAAATCGTTATTTTCCTTCTCTTTGTGGTCATCATGATCCTTCAGGTGGCCGTTCTCGTTGTTGCAGGAAGGGGCTGCGGACGCGACACCGGAGATCAGAAGGGCGCCCCCACACAGGACTCCGGACGCGTGGTCACCGCACCGCCCGCACAGGTCGTCACACCACCTCCCGCGCCCGCCGTCACCACGCCTGCTGCCCCCGTGGCGCAACAACCGCCGACGACTCCCCGGACTCCCGCGGGCCAGAAACCGCAACAGCCTGCTACGGTGCAGCCGCCCGTGGCGGCAACGCCTCCTTCTTCTCAGCAGAAGGCGGGCATGCCCCCGGCATACTACAATGGCTTCTTCAAGAATGCGGAGAAGGCGCTCCCGAATCGTCTGGCGACTCTCGTGAAGGAGGTCCGTTCTGGCGTGGTGATTGATTTGGATTCCAACGCCATTCTCTGGCAGAAGGACGCCGCGAAGAGCTACCCCATTGCCTCCCTCACCAAGCTGATGACCTCCATGCTCCTCATGGAGTATATCGACAGCCATCCTGGGGTCTCCCTGAATACGCCGGTCACCATCTCTGCCGCTGATCGGAAGTACTTCCGCGACAAGAAGATCAATGGCGTCTATCTGGATGCCGGCGAGACCTATACCCTGGATGAGATGCTCATGTGCATGATGGTCTGTAGCGCCAATGACTGCGCCTACGTGGTCTCCCGCTATATTTCCCAGGATCACCCCGACGAATTCCCCGCGACGATGAATCGCCGCGCCCGTGAGCTCGGCCTAAATGGCATGAATTTCCTGAATCCCCACGGCCTCCCCGTGGTCGCCCAGAAGACGCGCAAGGAGAATACCGGCAGCGCCCTGGAAGTGGCGTACCTCGCCATCCGCGATATGCATTACGCCGCCATCCGGAAGTGGGCCGCCACCACCCAGGAGCGCATCCGTGCTGATAAGAAGAACCCCTTCGATGTGAATTCCACCAACAAGCTCCTCCGCGGAAAGGTCCCCGGCGTCAATGGCATGAAGACCGGTTTCACGGACGGCGCGGGATACTGCATCGTGGTCACCTGCACACGCCAGGGCAAGAACCGCATGGTGGTGCTCATGGGTGTCCAGGGAAGCGACCGCGGCAAGCGTCGTGACGAAATCGCCAAGCAGATCCTGGAGTGGTCCTACCAAGAATGAAGCTCTCCGTCATCATCCCAGTCTACAATGAAGTGAACACCGTGGCCTCCGTCATTGAGGCGGTGCGTTCCTGCGGTGTGACCGATCTCGAGATCCTGGTGGTGGACGACTGCTCCACTGATGGCACCAAGGAGGTGCTCGAGGCGCTTCCGCCTTCCAGCGACCTGGTGCTCTGCCGCCATGAGAAGAACCAGGGGAAGGGCGCTGCGATCCGCACCGCCCAGGCGAAACTCACCGGCGACGTGGTGATTATCCAGGACGCCGATCTGGAATACTCCCCCGCCGAATTCCCCGGAATGCTCCAGCATATCGAAAATGGCGAGGCGGAGGCGGTCTTCGGCTCCCGATACTCCAATCCCACCCATCTGGTGGACTCTTTCTGGCACGTGAAGGGCAATCAGTGGCTCACCGGATTCTCCAATTTCTGCGCAAATCTCCATCTCACCGACATGGAGACCTGCTACAAGATGATCCGCGCCGAGCTCTTCAAGAGCTTCACGCTGGAATGCAACCGTTTCGGCTTCGAGCCCGAGATTACCGCGAAGCTCGCCAAGGCAAAGGCACGCATCGTGGAGACTCCCATCCACTACGTCCCCAGGCCCTACGACCAGGGAAAGAAGATCGGCTGGCGCGATGGCGTTGCCGCACTCTGGTATATCCTCAAATACAATCTCTTTAAGTAGCCCGAAGAGACGCTTCCTCTTTTCCGTAGATCATGAAGCCCTACCAGATCATCATTCTTCTTCTGCTGGTCATCCTGGTGATTCTTGCAGCGGTGTTCTGGGTGCCGCCAGTGGCCGAATACGGCAGCCTGAAAGAGGAGCTCCGGGAGCTCCAGGCGCAGGTGGAACGTCTGGAGAAGGAGGTCCAGGAGCGCGATGCGAAGATCGAGCGGCTGCGCTCCGGCGACCGCGCCACCATCGAGGAGGTGGCGCGCGACAAGTTCAATTTGGCGAAGCCCGGCGAGGTCATCTACCAGATCCCCCGCCAGGAGACCACGGACGCCCCCCGGAAGCCCTGACAAGCGGAGCCCTCGAAAATGTCCCTGAAGACTCTGAATCTTCCTCTTGCGGAGGCCGATGTGCGCTCGCTGTCCCTGGGCGACCAGGTGCTGCTCAACGGCACGCTCTACACCGCCCGCGATGCGGCACATAAATTCCTCGCCGGCGGCGAAAATTCCCCGAAACTCCCGGCGGGACTGGATTTGCGCGGCAGCGCCATCTACCATTGCGGTCCCGTGGTGATCCCCCAGGATGGCGGCTGGCGCATCACCGCTGCGGGTCCTACGACCTCCGCGCGGGAAGAACCCTACCAGGCTGAGGTCATTCGGCGCTTTGGCGTCCGCGCAATCATCGGCAAGGGCGGCATGGGCACGGTGACCCGCGAGGCGCTCCGGACGCAGGGCGCGGTATACCTCTCCGCCGTGGGCGGCGCCGCACAGGTGCTTGCCGCCGCCATTCTCCGGGTGAAGAATGTATTTTTCCTGGAGGAGTTCGGATACCCCGAGGCAATCTGGTGCCTGGAGGTCAAGGACTTCCCCGCCATCGTCACCATGGACGCCAACGGCGAGAGCCTCCACGAACAAATCCTGGAGCAGTCCCGACCCGCCAGCCGATAGGCAATCGGCAGAAAACGCTTTCGTATTCATTCGTAGCAATCCATCCCTAAACCAACACACATCCCCATGTCTTTTCAGGAACCCCTAGCATTTGTCGTCTACCTGCTGTTCATGCTGTCCATCGGCATCTACTTCTTCATCAAGGACCGAAATGGCGGTGAGAAGACCTACTTCCTCGGCGACCGCAAGATGGGCGCCTGGGTCTCTGCTCTCTCTGCCGGCGCCTCCGACATGAGCGCCTGGGTCCTCATGGGACTGCCCACCGCCATTTACTGCAAGGGCATGGGACAGGTCTGGATCCCCATCGGACTGGCGCTGGGATACAGCCTCAGCTGGATCTTCGAGGCGCCTCGACTCCGGAAATTCACCGTGGTCTTCGGAGACTCCATCACGATCCCCCAGTTCCTCTCCAACCGCTTCCTGGCGAAGTCCCATGCTCTTCAGGTGATCTGCGCGGTGGTCTTCCTGGTGGCATACACCATCTACGCTGCATCCAGCGTCAAGGCCTGCGGAACCCTCTTCAATAAGATCACCGGAATGGATTCCAATCTGGCGATGTATCTGGCCGCCCTTGTGATCGTGGGATACACCTTCTTGGGCGGATTCTCCGCCGTCTGCTGGACCGACTTCTTCCAGGGACTCCTGGTCATCGGCGCCATGTTCCTGGCGCCCCTCTTCGCCGTCTTCACTCTCGAGACCATCGCCCCCGAGGCACAGTGCCTCCCCGGCGGTCTTTGGGATAACTTCACCGACGTGCCCACCATCGTCTCCGGTTTGGCTTGGGGGCTGGGATACTTTGGTATGCCACACATCATTATCCGATTCATCGCAATCAAGTCCCAAAAAGATCTCCGGAAGTCCTCGGTCATCGGCATTAGCTGGACCGCTCTCGTGGTGATCTTCGCCGCTCTCATCGGACTCATCGGCCGCAATGTGATCCCCTACACCGCGGAAATCGCGGGCAAGGAGCTGGTCTTTGTGGAGATGGTCCGACGGATCTTCCCCGCACTGATGTCCGGTGTGCTCCTCTCCGCTGTCCTGGCCGCCGCCATGAGCACCGCCGACAGCCAGTTGCTGGCCGCCTCCTCCGCATTCTCCTGCGATGTCTACAAGCCCCTCATTCGACAGGGAAAGGCCAATGACGTGGAGCTCCTCTGGATTGGACGACTCCTGGTCCTTGTCATCGCTCTGCTCGCACTGCTCATCGCCATGGATCCTCATGCCGGAACCATCATGGCACTGGTGGAAAATGCCTGGGGCGTCTTCGGCGCCGCATTCGGTCCCGCAATCCTCCTGGCAGTCTTCTGGAGACGTTTCAATCTTTCTGGAGCAATCGCCGGTATCGTCGTGGGCTCCGTGGTCGATGTCCTCTGGATCATTGCCCTGAAGAGCTGCACCGGAGTCTATGAGCTGCTCCCTGGATTCTTCGCTGGACTCGTTACCGCCATCGTCGTGGCTCTCTGCACCAAGGCACCCACCGCCGAGATCCAGGATATGTACCAGAAGGCCGTCGAAACCGAAGAGTAGGAAGACACGCAAAAAAGGGCCCCCGCGCCGCTAGGCACGGGGGCCCTTTTTTGTGTATAGAAAGGAGGAGGGAGAAAGGAGGAAGGAGGAAGTTAGGCCAGGGTTTCGCAAAGGCGAAACCCCGCGCCGGAATTTACCGGCGCGTGCGTAAAGCGCGCCCATATTGGCGCGCAAGTACCGCCGGTAGGCGGAAGAGCCTAGGCGGGGGCTGGTTCTGGCCACCATGGCTACCCAGATGTATTTATGGGGGGGCACGGGGGGCGCAAGCCCCGACCTCCTTTGGAGATCTTCCTGCGAAAACCGAGCTTGGAAGGCACGCGTGTAGGCTAGGCACGCGCCGCGCTGCGGCCCAAAAGCCGGTACCGTACCGCCGGCAGGAGGAAGAGCGCCGCAGGCTTCATTCATTAGATTGCAATATGACAACTTATGACAATGTCGTATAAATTTTATACAGAATTGTCATGAGTTGTCAGGGGGGGGCGAAATTTTCTGGAATTTTCCTGTTTTTGCACTTGTCTTCCGGGAAAGTTTTGGTTAAACTCTATGCTGTCCCGTGGTTGGGATACATCCATTCATAATGCGTAAATCCTTTACTCTGATTGAATTGTTGGTGGTGATTGCGATCATCGCCATTTTGGCGTCCATGCTGTTGCCTGCCTTGAGCAAGGCCCGTGAGAAGGCGCGTGCCATCAGCTGCACCAACAACCTGAAGGAGATTCAGCTGGGCAATATCCTCTACGGCAACGACTACGACGACTACCTGCCTCCTACGGCGTGGTTGGACAACGATCGCGACTTTGGTGACGACTTGGCTTCCAGCCGTCCCTGGTTCTGCTACAATTCCATGATTCCCGAGACCCCCATGGACTTCGGTGACTGGAATGCCAAAGACCCCATGGCTGGCTGGCTCGCCGTTCAGAATGGCCTGGAGGACAAGTCCTCCTGGCACAAGATCATGCACTGCCCCTCCTGCCCCACCAGCGAGCGTCTGCTGGGTAACATCGGCTATCAGTGCAATGTGGCCATGGGCTTCATCAAGAACTACCTCCGCTGGGGCGGCTCTCTGTCCGCCGGCAACTGGTGGATGGCTTGCACCTGGCACCGCCTCTCCTCTGTCAAGTATCCCTCTATCTATGTCAATGTCCTCGATGGTACCTCGAAGAGCACTTGGAGTACCATGTTCTACATCATCCCCACTTACATCTTCCCTGTAGACGCCCGCTTCTCCTACTTCCGCCACTCCAACAACATGAACCTGTCCTTCAGCGACGGTCACGTGGAGTCCATGGGCATCCAGAAGGCCTCCCAGGGCTATAACAGCGCAATCGGGTTGGAATACTACTGGTTCCCCGGTTGCAACAGCTCCTGGGGCGGCGATAACATCATGCAGTAACGCTGAAACGCAAAAGGGCCCCCGCGCCGCTAGGCACGGGGGCCCTTTTGCGTTTAGGGGAGTAGGGCGGAGGTAGTAGGTAGAAGGTTCGGCCCGGCAGGGGCCCCGCCCATGGCTAGGGAGTAGGTAGAAGGGCGTA
>CAVGTF010000027.1:0-19205 GCA_963632245.1 Anaerovoracaceae bacterium | reverse complement strand
TGCGCTTGGAAGGCACGCGCCGTTGGCTAAGCCCGCGCCGCACAGCGGCCCAAAGGCCGGTACCGTACCGCCGCGCCAGCGGCGGAAGAGCGCGTGCGCCCAGCGCGCCCCTATTGGCGCGCAAGTACCGCCATCATTAGATGGCGGAAGAGCATAGGCGGGGGTCCGGGGGCGGCAGCCCTCCGTCCTTTGGAGATCTTCCTGCGTAAACTGCGCTTGGAAGGCACGCGCCGTTGGCTAAGCCCGCGCCGCACAGCGGCCCAAAGCCCGGTACCGTACCGCCGCGCCAGCGGCGGAAGAGCCGCGCAGCGACCACACTTCCTCCTTCCTCCTTCCTCCTTTTTTTACTTTGGATCGTCCAGTTTCTGGACGATCCAAAGTCCAACCTCTTTGGTTCCGTACTTTGCGCCTCCCTCGATCTGGATTTCTGGTGTGCGCACATTGGCATCCAGGGAGGCGTTCACCGCATCGCGGATGGCCTTTCCCTCTTCCTTGCAATTGAAGTGTTCGAAGAGCATTGCCACGGAGAGGATCTGTGCCAGCGGATTGGCCAGATTCTTTCCGGCGGCCTGTGGCCAGGAGCCATGGATGGGCTCGAAAACGGGTGTGCCCTCGCCCAAAGATGCGGAGGGGAGCAGTCCCATGGAACCGCTGATCACGGATCCCTCGTCGGTCAGGATATCGCCGAAGGTATTTTCGGTGACCATGACATCGAAGAACCGCGGCTCCTGGATCATCCGCATGGCGGCGTTGTCCACATACATGAAATCGGTGGTCACATCGGGATACTGCGTCGCCATCTCCTTGGCGATCTTCCGCCAGAGGCGGCTGGATGCCAGCACATTCGCCTTGTCCACCACAGTGACATGCTTCCGGCGCTGACGGGCACTCTGGAAGGCCACCTTCAGGATTCGCTCGATCTCGTTGCGGTGGTAGAGATTGGTGTCGTATGCCTTCTCGTCGTCCTGGTACTTCTCGCCGAAATACATTCCGCCGGTGAGTTCCCGGATGCAGACGAAATCGGCGTCGGCCACCAGCTCGGGCTTCAGGGGTGACATATGGAGGAGGCTCGGGAAGGTCTGGACGGGACGGATGTTGGCGAAGAGCCCCAGCTGCTTCCGCATGGCAAGGAGACCCTGCTCGGGACGCACCTTCGCATCCGGATTCTGGTCGTAGCGGGGATCGCCCACCGCCGAAAAGAGGACCGCGTCGGACTCCTGGCAGATCTTCAGGGTCTCTTTCGGGAAGGGATCGCCTACCTTGTCAATGGCCGCCGCGCCGCAGAGCGCCTCCTGGAAGGAGACCGTGTGCCCGAAGCGCTTGCAGACCGTCTCCATGACCTTGACTCCCCATAGGGAGATCTCCGGACCAATGCCGTCACCCGGCAAAACCGCAATCTTGAAATTCATGATGAGTAGATGTTATGGTTGAAGGAAAGGAAGGGTGCGTTTTTTTTATGCCTGTGCGGCGTGGTGGGTCTTCTCCCACTCTTCTACCAGCGGACGGCATGTGAGCAGGTAGTCGATGTCGTCCAGACCATTCAGGAAGCAGTGCTTCTTGTAGGCATTGATGGGGAACTTCCGGGACATCTCCGGATGTCCCATCACGGAGATGGTCTCTGCCGGCAGATTGATCTCCACCTCGGTCTCGGGATGTGCCTTCACTAAGGCAACCAGTGCATCCAGGAACTCCTGGTCCACCGTGACGGGCAGCACGAAGTTGTTCAGCTCGTTCTGCTTATGGATATCCGCGAAGGAGCTGGCCACCACCGCGCGGAAGCCGTGTCCCGCAATGGCCCAGGCGGCGTGCTCACGGCTGGAGCCAGAACCGAAGTTCCGGCCGCCCAGCAGGATCTGCCCGCTGTAGCGGGGATCGTTCAGGACGAAATCCGGATTAGGGGTGCCGTCTGCGCGGTAGCGCCAGTCCTGGAAGAGATGTTCGCCGAAGAAGGACTCCTCGCGGGTGGTGGCCTTCAGGTATCGTGCGGGGATGATCTGGTCGGTGTCGATATTGTCCACGGGGAGTGGCACGCACCGGCTACGTAGGATTTCCAGTTTCTGTTTCATGGAAAAAAGAGTGTGTTGAAAGGGGTGCTTTTTATGCGTGGAGGAATTCCCGGGGATCCGTGATCTTTCCGGTGATGGCGGCCGCCGCGGCGGTGAGGGGGCTTGCCAGCACCGTCCGGGCGCCGGGGCCCTGTCGGCCCTCGAAATTCCGGTTGCTGGTGGAAACGCAGAGCTTCCCTGCCGGCACACGGTCCTCATTCATGCCCAGACACGCAGAACAGCCCGGCTGACGCAACCGGAAACCGGCTTCGTTCAAAACCGCCTCCACGCCCTCCTTCTGCAATTGACGCAATACCATCCAGGAACCAGGCACCAGCCACGCGACTACATTCGCCGCCTTTTTATGGCCCTTCACGATGCTGGCGAAGGCCCGGAAGTCCTCCACGCGGCCATTGGTGCAGGCGCCCACGAAGACATAGTCCACCGGCTTGCCCAACAGCCGCTCGCCGGCTTGGAAGCCCATGTATTCCAGGGGGCGCGCGGGGGCGTCTGACGGAATTGTGCCATCCACCGCCATGCCCATTCCCGGATTGGTGCCGTAGGTGATCCAGGGGGCGATCTCCTCGGCAGCGAAGCGGACCTCTTTGTCAAAGACCGCGTCGTCGTCGCTGCGCAGGGTCTTCCAGAAGGCCAGGGATTTTTCCCACTCCGCGCCCTTCGGTGCCTCGGGACACTTCGCCAGGTAGTCGAAGGTGGTCTGGTCCGGCGCGATCATGCCGCCGCGGGCACCCATTTCGATGCTCAGATTGCAGAGGGTCAGGCGGCCCTCCATGGTCAGAGCCGTCACCGCACTTCCCGCGTATTCCACGAAATGCCCCGTGGCGCCGGCAGTCCCCAGGCGGCTCATGAGGAAGAGCGCCACATCCTTGGCGGTGACGCCCTTGCCCAGCACGCCGTCCACCGTAATCCGCATGGTCTTCGGACGGCTCTGCAGAATGCATCCGCTGGCCAGCACCATCTCCACCTCGCTGGTGCCGATGCCGAAGGCCACGCAGCCCATGGCGCCGTGGGTGGAGGTATGGGAGTCGCCGCAGACCACCGTGGCGCCCGGCAGTGTCAGGCCACGCTCGGGACCCACCACATGCAGGATTCCGCTACGCTCGTCCAGGACGCCGTAGTGTTTCAGGCCGAACTCCTTCACGTTTGCGGCAAGGGTCTCTACCTGCGTGCGCGCAATCGGATCCCGGATGGGTTCCTCCTGGCGCTCGGTGGGGATATTGTGGTCTGGCATGCAGACCACGCTGGCGGGACGGAAGACGGGCAGACCCCGCTGGCGCAGTCCCTGGAAGGCCTGCGGGCTGGTTACCTCGTGGCAGTAGAGGCGGTCGATGTATAGCTGATCGGGGCCCTCGGGCACGGACTGCACCAGGTGTGCGTCCCAGATCTTGTCGAAGAGTGTCTTTGGCATGGGATGGAATTCCTTCCGCAGAATGCGGTCCTAGTCCTTGAATTTGTTGATGCAGTCCACGTATGCCTCTACCGAGGCGCCGATGATATCGGTGTGGGCACCGAAACCGTAGTAGAGATCGCCGTTGTATTCCAGTTGCAGGTGCACCTTTCCCAGGTCGTCGCTGCCCTTGTTGATGGACTGCACGATGAACTCCTTCATGGTCATGGGGCGGTTGATGATCTTCTTCAGCGCATTGATGGCCGCATCCACGGGGCCCGTTCCGGAGGCCGCCGCCTCGAAGTGCTCGCCGGCGATATTCAGGCCCAGGCTCGCCACGGGGCGCACATTCACGCCGCTGACCACCTGCAGGTAGTCGATGGTGATATGCTTGCCGCTGTTGCGGTGGCTGCCCGCCAGGATCAGCAGGTCGTCGTCGGTCACGTCCTTCTTCTTGTCAGCCAGCTGCAGGAACTGCTGGTAGACCGCATCCAGCTTCTCCTGGTTCAACTCCACGCCCAGATTCTGCAGGTGGTGTTTCAGGGCGGCGCGGCCGCTGCGTGCGGTCAGCACGATGGAGTTGTCGTCCAGTCCCACATCCTGGGGATTGATGATCTCGTAGGTCTGGGCATTCTTCAGCACGCCATCCTGGTGGATGCCGGAGGAGTGCGCGAAGGCGTTTCGGCCCACGATGGCCTTGTTGGGCTGCACTGGCATGTTCATCATGTTGGAGACCATCCGGCTGGTGGCGCAGATCTTCGTGGTGTTGATGTTGATGTCCAGCGGAATGTCCTTCCGGGACTTCACGATCATCGCGATCTCTTCCAGCGCGGTATTGCCCGCCCGCTCGCCAATGCCATTCATGGTGACCTCCACCTGCCGCGCGCCGTTGAGGACGCCGGAGATGGTGTTTGCCGTTGCCATGCCCAGGTCGTTGTGGCAGTGCGTGGAGATCACCACATTCTCAATGCCCGCCACGTGATCCACCAGGTATTTGATCTTGGCGCCAAACTCGTCGGGCAGGCAGTAGCCCGTGGTGTCCGGGATGTTCACCACCGTGGCACCCGCCTTGATCATCGCCTCAATCACCTTCGCCAGGAACTCGTTGTCCGTGCGGCCCGCGTCCTCCGCATAGAACTCCACGTCGTCCACCAGATTCCGCGCGTATTTCACGGCCGCGGCACCACGCTCCAGGATTTCCTCACGGGTGGAGTTGAATTTGTACTTGATGTGCATATCGGAGGTGCCGATGCCCGTGTGGATGCGCTTGCGCTTGGCGAAAGAGAGCGCCTCCGCGGCCACATCGATGTCCTTCTGCACGGCGCGGGTCAAGGCGCAGATGGTGGGCCAGGTGACCGCCTTGGAGATCTCCTGGACGGACTGGAAGTCTCCGGGGCTGGAGACGGGGAAGCCGGCCTCGATGACGTCCACGCCCAGCAATTCCAGCTGCTTGGCAATCTGGATCTTTTCCACGGTGTTCAGCTGACATCCGGGGACCTGTTCGCCGTCCCGCAGCGTGGTGTCGAAGAAGTACAGTCTGTCGCTCATAGTCGTTTGGATTTCCTTTGAGTGGGGGTTCTTGTTGGTTGTTGGGTGTTGAATGGATTGCGCGAATCTTGGGAAAATGGGGTTGGCACCCGGGGAAGAAATCGCGCGAAAGTGTGGGAAACGAAAAAAGCCCCCCGATCCGCGCGGTGGCGCCATGGAAGCGGGGGGCTCTTGTCTTTGCGTTCTCTAGACGATTCTAGGCAGACAGCACACAGCCTCCCGCCGGCCTAAGGGCCAGAAGGAGAAGGCTGCTAAGGATGAATGCCGCGTCAAATCGCATGAGTTCGTGAGGAAAAATTGGTCGTGTCCTTTCGGAAACCGGCGTACTATAGCGAAAATCCGCCGGCTTGCAAACGCCGTTTGGGAGGAGGGAGGCTTCCGGATGTATGGATTTTTTTTATCCCCTGAATGCCATGAAGAACATGAGGAGTGCCATGGCCAGGAAGAGGAGTGTCATGGCCGCCTTGGAGGCCAGGAGGTGTTTTCGTGCCCAGGCGGCCAGGCTGGTGGCGCCGGTTCCCCAGAAGGCCGCCAGTGTCACGCCCAATAGCGGCACCAGGAAGGCGAGGTTGTATCCGGTCAGCATCCAGAGGACCCGCGGTTGCAGGCCGCCCTTGCCGAAGATCGCCGCGATGGTGGGCAAATACACCTGTCCAGTGCATGCGAGCTCCATGGCGGAGACCAGGCATCCCAGACAGATCGCCGCGGGAATCGCCAGCCAATTTGGGAGTTTCGCCCAGGTGTGGATCTTGTCGTGGATCTTCCGGTGCGTGTCCGCGCCAAGCCCCATCTCCAGATCCGTCACCTTCCCGGTTTCGCGATACTTCAGGGTATCCCGCAGATGCAGCAGGAAGAATGCGATGCCGGCCAATCCGAAGAGGCAGTAGAGCAGAGTCTTTGCCCAGAAGAAGCGGTTCAGCTGGTCCACCAGGAAGCCCAGGGAGAGCCCGTAGAGGAAGTAGGAGAGGAAGACTCCCAGGCAGAAGCATCCGCCCACCACCAGCACGAAGCTCCGGCTGCGCTTGAGGTAGAGGAGGTAGCTGATGAGGAAGATGATGGTGGCGAAGGCGCAGGGGTTGATGCCGTCCAGCAAGCCCGCGGAAAGCACCATGGTCCAGGTGACGCCCTCCAGCAGCATTTCGCCATGACGGATGGCCTGCTGGCGCTCGCTCTCCGAAATGGCGCCACGCCACCAGGCATCGCCGGGCGTCTTCACCAGCGCCTCCAATAACGACTCCGCCGTGATCAGGCTGCCGTGGTGCAGGCCATTGCCCCAGGCTACCAGCGGCGTCAGATTCTCTTCGGTGTCCTTGAGCTGGAAGTGGTTCTTCACTCGCTCCATCATGACCTGTCCGTCCACAGTTGAGAAGTCATAGCGCTCCATGGACAAGGACGGAATGAGCTCCTTCAGGCGCATGAGCTCGCGCTCCTGACGCGCACACTTTGCACAGCCCGGCGACGCCAAGTATAGCAATGCAATCGGCCCCTTGTGCGTCAGCTCACCGGGGAGGAGCGGCTTCGTCGCAACCACCGGTGGTGTCCAGGAGATCAGGATCTCGCGCTCCGCAGATGCCACGGATTGTTCCAGGGGCGCCAGCATCGGGATCTTCGGCACGGAGTGGACCCACTCGTCCCACTTGCTGTCCTGCAGCGCCTCCGCGCCCTGGATCCAGTGGGGTCCCGCCAGGAAGACGGGGAAGACCTCGGCGGGCTTTTCGGGGGGCAGGGCCTCCTCCAGATCCCGCAGGAATTGATAGCCCTCCTCTGTGTCAATGGAGATATAGACCAGGAGGGGATCGGTGTATGCGGCCGTAGCGGACCACGCTTTTTTGAAGGCGCCGCACTCCTCGCAGGAGTCTGAGCCGAAGAGGAGCAGATAGTCTCTGGCCGTCAGCGGCGTGGCCAGGATGCCCAAGAGCGCCAGCGCCAGGAGGAAGAGCGCCGGCATCAGACTTCGGCTTTTGCGGGAGCGTGACATGGTCGGATTCCTATTCCAAGGTGATGATGATGGGCCTGCCCTTGTTTTCCTGCCGGTGCGGGAGGATGCGCACTTCCCGCACATCTCCCTGGAAGCTCTCCGGAGTCACAGTGATCTTCAGCTCAATGCCTTTGGGATGACGGATCTTCTCCAAGATTACGCCCTCGGGCACCTCGAATTCCAGGTTGGCGAAGAGGTCGTCCCAATCGTGGTGCTCCTTGACGAAGCGCAACGGAATGGCGTCCTTCTGCTTCATCAGATTCAGGCGCATCATGTCCTTGGGATTGGCGGCGGGATCTCCCGCCTTGCGCTCTTCCTGCAGACCCGGCACCTCGCCGTAGGCAAAACGCTCGGTCAGGCTACCCGCCTCACGGAGCTTTTCCTCCTGGATCTTCCAGGTGCTGGGGGCAAAATAGACCTCCTCGCCTACATTGGCATTCAGGGTCAGCACGAGCTGCCGCGCTGCTGCGGGACGCGTGATGGGCACGTTGTAGAGCACTGCCAAGTCCCGCGTGTAGGGCAGAGGCCCCTTCGAGGTCAGCGTCAGACGGTACTTCTCGCCGGGCTCCAGGGTCGTCAGCTCCGCATGGAAGAAGCGGCTCTCCGGCAGTTCGCCGAATTCCAGGGGCTCGGGGAGCTCCGGATTTTTCTGGATCTCGAAGACCGCCTCCCAGGGACCCACGGGATTTCGCAGGTCGCCCAGTTCCACGGAGTCGCCGGGCTTCAAGATCGCCGGCGGAAGAATATATCCGCCGATTCGCGCAGTGAGGGCTTTGGCACCCTGCACGTCAATCTGGATATTCCGCGCATAGGAGTCGGCGGTCACGGTGGAGGCATCCATGGTGAAGCCGATCTCCAGGGCCTCGCCGGGCTGCAACTCCCGTCTGGAGTAGTTCTCGTCCAGGACAATGCAGTTGCAGGTGGGGAAGACGCGCTTGATGGTCTGGGGAAAACGGCTGACGTTGGTCACCGTGAAGACCCCATGGGCCTTCTCCTGGGAATAGACCTTCCCCATGTTCAAGATGCCCTCGTAGCTTAGCGCCAGGGGCGGCTTCTCCGATTCCTCTGTGAGGATGGTGAGGGTCTCCGATTGCTTCGCGGCGACTTCTTCCTGCGAGGGAGTGGTGTCAGTTGCCTTCTTGCAACTGGGAAGAAGCAACATCGCCGCCAGGAACGCGGCAAGGAACGAAATGCGGAAAGGCGTCATGTCAGTAACAGGGGAATTGCAGGGAAGGGAGAGGAGCGTGCTACTTGTCGGAGTCGGAGGTATCCGTGGATTTGTCCACGGGGATCGCGGTCGTCGTTGTCGCCTTGCACCAGACGCCCTGGCGGAAGCCCGTCACGCCGGAGATGCTCTCGGGCGCGCCGGGACGGAAGGCGTCCTCGGAACCCTCCCAATGCCAGACCTCGCCACTCTTGACGCTCTCGTCGTCCTCCGGCACCAGTAGGAAGCCACGGGAATCCGTGGTGGTCTCGTCGGTGGCGGCGCTCTCTTCGGTGAACTGCAGGCCCTTCAGGGTGATGCTCTCGCCTGTCTTCAGATACAGGAAGAAGACCTCGTCGGAAGAGGAATCCTCAGTGGTGGTCAGGGAGTGGAAGTCTTTTCCGTCGTCGCTCAAGACATACCGGACGCAGGTGGGGAAGGCGTCGCTGCTCTGGAAGCCGGCGGGCATCGCCAGGAGGAACCACCGGCCCTCTACGGAGGCCTCGCTACCCGAGGAAGAACTGCTTGCCAGGGATGCCGACAACTCCAGAACCGTGGCGCTCGTGGAGGCATCGCCCTCGGGGATGTAGCCGTACTTCGCGGTGGCGGCATACAGCTTCGAGCCGCTCGCGGGAAGCTCGCAGGCATAGCCGCTCTCCGTGGAGTAGCCCAGGAGCTTCGTCTCTGCCGTGGCATCCACTAGCACGCCGAGCTCGCCATCCTTCTTGTCCGACCAGCCGAGCTTGCCTCCTGCGACGGACTGCAGTTCCAGAGTATGGAGGTCGTTCAAGTCAGCGGGCTGGTTGGGGATGATCATGACCGGCCAGCTCTTGTCGTCCAGTACAATGCGACCGTATGCGATGGCATCGGGATCGCTGCCGCAGCAGCTGGCGGGAACCGGCGTGAAGATTCCGCGGAAGGTGGCCTCGCGGGTGGTGCCATCCTCCTGGAAGAGGTTGAAGCCGCCCTGCAGGATGCCATCGGAGGTGATTTCCACAGTCAGCCCCATGCCGGGCACGAGGGCATAGCCCTTGCGCTCACTCGCCTGGAAAACGACGCCACTGTCCGTGGTCTTCTCTTCCAGGGTGACGCCTAGCGGCAGCAGCGCGCCGACCACGTTATCAGGAAGGGTGATCTCTGAGAGGTCCTCGCTCTTGCCAAAGGCATAGAGGTCCAGGGTCTTGTAATTGTCACTGCCCACTAGCTGCTCCAAGATGCCCTTGGTGGGATCGAAGGTGACGCCGCAGGCCTGCGAGGCAAAGAACGCCGAGGAGTTCTTCTGGTGCCACTTCACACCATTGCACTTGGAAATCCTGGTCTTGGATTCTTCGGTGTCGCTCTGACGGTTGATCGTCAGTTCGCCGCTTAGGACACTTTCGTCATTGAAGGTTAGATAGAAGTCCAGTGCGGCATCCGTGGCATCCGTCGCCTTGCACAGTTGCAATGCCGTTTCGCCCAGGGTGGCGCCATTGGGCATCTCGCCGGTGAGCGCAACACTGCCGCCTTCTTTTACTGTGAACTGCAGGAAGCCAAAGCCCTGGAAGTCCTTGGAACTGCCGAAGGTCATGGCCACATGGAAACGCCCCCGGTAGTCTTCCGTTGTGGTCGATGTCACATCGGGAGAGAAGAGGATGTCGTATGTGGTATTGCCTAATGTGAGTTTGCCGGTGCCCACGCCAGCAGGTGTCATGGCGAGCTCGATGGTGGGGGACTCTACTTGGTCCTTAGCAGTTACGCTGTTTGTTTTCGAATCCAGGCTCCAGTCGGACAGGGTGAAGGACTTGTTGTGTTCCCCCTGGATGGTGACCTCCAGCTGGCGGTTCTCGGTATTGCGCGTGATCTTGATCACATCCGAGGTGCGTTCGTCGGTGCCCTTTTCATCTTTAGTGTAGACCCGCCCGGTGAAGGAGGCCGTGTTGGCGGCAGCGGGATTGAGGTCGCTCAGGGGCTTGACCTGGAGTTTCACGGAATAGCTCCCGCCGGTCTTGTCACCCGTCTTCAGGGTGACAGTGAATTCCACTTCGCCACTGCTGGTGGGAGTGCCCTCGAAGACTAGCTGGCCATTTTTCACGCTGACGGTCAGCCATTCGGGAGCATTGGTGGTCTCCACAGAGAGGGTGTCATTTCCATAGCCGGAGAGAATCGCCAGGGTGGTTTCCCCTTCGGCATTTTCGCTCATGGTCAGGTCGAGGGTGTTGCCAGAGGTAATCTCGCCCAGGATCGGAAGGGTGTAGTATTTCACGGTAGCCTCGCTGGGGGTCGCCACCTGGCAATTCTCCACGGCCTCTAAGGAAAGCGTGGAATCCACGCTGGCGGCGGATTCCTCCTGGTTACGCTGCAGGCCCTCAAGCGTCACGTCCAGGGACCCACTTGCCGCTCCCCCAAAGGAGAGCTCAGTGCCCGAAGAGGTGACACCCTCGGGCAGGACCAACCGGACCTTGCCGGTCGTTGTGGTATCCGCTATGAGTTTCTTCCAAGTGAGGGTGATCTTTCCTTCACCAGTCGTTTTTCCCGTGACGGGCCACTCGGCTTTCTCAAAAGAGATCTTGTAGGGAGGCAGGGAGGTCTTACCCTCCAAAACGTAGGGCACCGTAGTTCCCTGGACACTATTCACGGAGATCTTCAGCAGCAGCTTCTGATTCTCCACCACATTGAAGAGCAACTCGGGAGCATCACTCCAGCTCCCCGTCACACTCTGCTTCAGGTTGGTGCCATCCTCGTCATAAAGCGACAGAGTAAGCACCGCGTCGTCCTCGTAGCCAGTGCCATCCTCCGCAGGAATCACCCGCAGTTCCCAGTTGGCGGAGGCAGTGGCCTCCAGAATCCGCCAGTCAACGCTGTCCAGTCCGCCAATCAAGGCGTTCTTTTCGAAGTCCGCGTTTCCCAGGGATTGAGTCGCCCCGGTGGTGGAAGACTCGTTGTCCTTCTCTTCCGTCTTGTCGTCCAGGAGGCTCGCCATGGATTCCACCAGCTCCTGGGAGAACTCCGAGAGATCCGCACCCTCGGGAATGGTGAGGGGAACCACACGGTCCACGACTCGCACACCACCCTCGCCGTCGGTCTCGCAGAACAACAGCGTGGGGTAGGGGATTGTCGACGCCCCAGGCAGGCAGAGGGACGTCTGGATCTCATGGTTCCGGGAGAGCTTCTTCGTAATGGTCTCCTCGAGATCGGAGGCAATTCCGCGGGTCTGCTTCAGCTCGCTCTGGAGGTAGCTCTGGTATTCGGGACTGTAGAGCAGGCTGGGACCCGTGGCCTCGCCACGACGGCGGTTGTCCAGCACGACCAGCGGATAGCCCTTCACCGCACTCTGGAAGGCGGCGTTGTCAAAGATCAGGCGGTCCGTCGCTACACAATGGGGACACCAGGCGACACCCCCTACATAAAGCAGGAAGGGACGCGCCTCCGTGGTCTTCACCACGCCGTCGTAATCCATGGTCCACTTGCCAACATTTGCCTCATCCCAAGTCCAGAAGGGCGTGTCCGCAGAGCCCGCCTTGCCGGTATAGGAGGAGTAGTGATAGCGCAACGCGAAGGGCAGGTCCCCGCTGGGCGACTGATCCAACTTCAGGCACAAGACGTAGTTGCCCGCCTTCTCCGGCACAAAGAAAACACCCTCGTCCAACACCGCAAAGCCACTGCCAGTCTCTGAGTACACCGGAGCCTCGGGCGTCCCCAGGGGATAGATGGTGGCAGAGAGACTCTCGGAGGAAGACACCAATTCCGTCAGGGAAGGCGCGCCCGTGGCCGAGGAACCCGTCACGGAAAAGACATACCGCCTCCCCGCTTTCGCAGAAAAGGTGAATTTCAGCTCCGTGGTCTCGGCATTAAATCCAGTCTCGAATCTCGCGACACCCAGACTCGTATCGTAGTTGCCAGTAGAGCCTACCCCGAGATCCTCCGCAGTCTCCCAAAATTCCAGGACCTCACCCTCCGGCTCCGCAGTGGCAAAGACCTCCTGGAACTCCTTCGTTAACATCAGTTTCGTAAGCCACGCCAAGACATTGGATCGGGTGAGTTTGTCTTTTACGGGAGCTGCTGTATCAAAGGATTTGAGGATTTCTTTTTTGGGGGCTAGCGAACCCGTGCAACTACTTTCGGGGTCTAAACGAACGAAGGCTAAGAAAGGGGATCTCTGGCTTTTTGCTTCACCGCCAAATATGATGTCCTCTGTGCTGGACCAATTGAGGGATTTTAGATAATTCCAGCCCGTGGTGAATACGGTGGTATCCTTGATCTTGAGTCCAAAGATTTGGTTTTCTTCCATGTAGGAAAGGAATTCATCACTCGATGGTTCCAGATAGCCATTTGACTTCCAGACAACTTCGCAGTCGCCGCAGTTGCTCTTGCCAAAAAAGATTAGAACCGGGCGGTCATAGACCTTGATGGCAGCGCGCAACTGGGCAATGTCGGTATACCAGTGGTAGGGCATACTGTCCACCGTGGGATCGTCACCGCCGGTCTCGCCGCCGGTCTCGCCACTGTCGTCTCCATCTTCCCCGGGATCGGGGACCTGATCGGGAGAATACACCTTCAGAAATTCCGTGGTCTTCTGGAGCTTCGTGAGCCAGGCTAAGACATTCGAACAGGTGATTTTGGCTTTTTCAGGGGCTGCCGTTCCAAAGGAGCTTATAATTTCTTTTGCGGGGACGAGATTGCCTGTTTTGCTGCTTTCGGAATCCAGTTGCACGAAGGCCAAGTAGGGGGATCTCTGGGTTTTCGTTCCGCCGCCGAATACGGAGTCCTCCGTGCTTGACCAATTGAGGGATTTTAGATGCTTCCAAGCATTTGTAAATGTGGAGGTGTCTTTGACTTTAAGTCCGAAGATTTGGTTCTCTTCTAGGTAGGAAAGAAAGTCCTGACTTTCCGGTTGTAGGTAATTCTTTAGGGTCCATACGTTTTCACAGTCCTCGCAATTGCCTTTGCCGAAGAAAATAAGCACCGGTCGTCCTCCGGTGGCACGGACCGCCTCCCGGAGTTCGTCGGCGTCCGTATACCAACGGTAGACGCTATCGGCGGAGAGTGCCGTGCAGGAGAGGAGCCAGAGGGCGAGGAGGAGGAACAAATGCCGTGTGTCGCGCTTCATGGGAGGTGACAGAATATTTGCGGCCGCCAATCGCAGGCGGCCTCGTGGTTTCATGCGCAAAAGTCCCGACGTCTAAAAAGGCGTCGGGGAGGAAAGGAGAAGGGAGTCGGAAAAATTAGTCCCGGGTCCAGCCGGAGTGGTCGTTCTCCGGTGAATCCGCTTTTCGGAAGACGCCATTCTCGAGGTAATAGAGGGCGTTCTTCAGGACGAGGCGCCAGGTGCCGGTGGTGCTGGTATCCGCATCCGTGGAATCGCCTTCCACGCTGTAGAAGGACTCCGGCTTGCCGGCAGTGGGAGGAGTGGCGTTGGACAGGTAGACCCAGTAGGAGTTCCCCTGCTTCATCCGGGAAGGCTGGAGATACTGCTTGTTGGTCGTCTGGAAGCCGTAGGGCTTCAGCCACTGGGAAAGCGCTTTCTCCATGACAGGCGGAAGAGCCCGCGGAATCGCCACCAGATTCCAGCCCTTATTGGTCAGCTGCGAGGTAATCCACTTTCCATCGTCCTCCTTCGCTTTTCGTAGCTTCGCGGATGCCGGTGCGCTCTCTAAATAGAGGGTGGTGCCAGTCTTCAGGGCGTCGTCACTCTCTGCGGGCTTCAGGAGGAACTCCACTGTGGCATCCGCGGTGAATTCCAGGGGGGCGCTGTAGCTCTGCGTTGCTCCGTCTCCTAGGCGGTAGTAGATGTCACCCTTGGTGCTGGAGGAGAGACTCAGTTTCGCTTTGCTGATAAAGATGCCGCCCTTGGATTCTTCGCCGTCTTCAAGGATCGTCGCCATGGGTGCCGCCGCGCGCTTCACGGAGAAGACCGCCATGGACCCCCAAGTGCCGTCGTCGTAGGCACGCACCTTCAGGGTGCACTCCTCGGACAGGACACAATTGCTGCCCTTCGGGGAATCCAGACTCGGTTCACTGCCATCGGTGGTGTAGTAGAACTCCAGCGAGGGGGCGTCGGAGACGGCGGCGAAGGAGGCCGTCGCGGTGCCGTAAAACGGCAGTCCCTGGGAGAGGAGGCATGTGGGTGCCTGCGGGGCGTCCCGCAGGACGTAGTCCGCATAGAGGTCGCTGTTCACGAGGGTGCTACCCTCGTAGACCGCCACCCGCAGACGGCAACTCTTCTGGATAACAATGCCCTCTTCGTCATTGTAGAGGGGGGAGGTTGCAGAAGGCGCCTTTCCGTCCAGGGTGTAGCGGAAGGTGAAGATTCGCTGGTCATTGTCGTCCACGTAGTCGGAGTTCAGATAGACCAGGATTCCATTGGCACCGAAGGAGGTGCCGCTCTCCGGCTGGAATTGGCAGACCGCCGCGTCTTCGTCGGGCTCCCAGACGAAGGCATCCAGCCAGGCCTTGTAGAGGAGCTCATATTCGCTCTTGGTCTCGGAGTCTGGCGGATCGTAGTAGTCAATATCAGAACTGTCTGGTGCCAGTAGGGCAAAGGTGAGGGTGTGGTTGTACTTTTGAGTAGAGAGGGAGACGGATTCTTCGTTGAAGAAGCCATCCACATTGATGTCGAACCACTTCTCTTTATCCTCATCCACATAGACTTTCGCCCAATTGTCTCCGCCTTGCTCCCAGAGGGTGTCGTCAATGTCATCTTCGTAGACAACTAGCAGATCGTCATTGTAGCCGTAGGTGTTCACCCGCTGCTGGAAGGATAATGTTCCCGCCCCCTGGACCGTCAGGGAAAAGCTGGAGAGCACACGGCCAGAACGCCCCTTCGCCTTCGGACTGCTAGATCCATCCATCTGCAGGAAGGAACTCCCCGAAACCGGCAGGACTTTGCCGGCGGCCGTCTCTTCGGAATTGCCAATGTTCGACGAGGAATACGAGGAGATTACGCTGGCGTTGGTACATTGCCCGAAGACCACTCCCGCCGGCGAATCCAATGCGGCGGTCAACTTCGCTGCAGCCACGGTCCCCGCAGAGAGCCCCGCAGACAGGGAGATCAACGCCAGAAAAAAAAGAAGGAATGACCCGTTGCGGCTAAAGGAGTCCATAGAAAAGAAAGGGGGGGATATGGTGCCTGACTGGCGTTTTTGCAAGACGCTCGCAGAAAATGAAAAGGCCCCGGTGTCCAGAAGAGTCGCTTCTTCTGAAAATCGCCGGGGCTCGTGTTCTCGGAGGGGAGGAAATCCTGGGCAACCGGCCTGTCGCCTTCGCGTTGCTTCCGCGGAGTATGGAAATATGGTACGACGCCAAGGAGGAAGTCTCTCGATTCCCTTCCTCCGCCTGCCGAGACAGAAGCGGATTGGCCGGAAAAGGAAAATGGAGCCAGCGAAGGGACTTGAACCCTTGACCTGCGCATTACGAATGCGCTGCTCTACCAACTGAGCTATGCTGGCCTGACAGCCTCATACTGTAACCCCCAATAACCGTTTTTCAACGCTACCCCCCAGCATTGAATAGGTAGAAGGGCGTAGGTAGTAGGGAGTAGGTTTGTATGGCCGCTCCGCGAGCATTCCGCGGCTCTCCTCTTTAGGGCCGAATAATTGATTTCGGGGGGAATATCCAAAGGACTGGGGCTACCGCCCTCGCACCCCCGCAACAGCGCGTTCCGCGCCATAAGTATCTAGTAATTAGTGGCTAGCGATTAGTTTGCAAGGTGCCTGTGGCGCTCTTCCTCCATCTGAAAGATGGCGGTACTTGCGCGCCAATAGGGGCGCGCTAATGCTCCCGCGGAGCGACCAAATAACTAGCGGCTAACAGCTAGCCACTAACAACTTCCGCGGCGGAAACGCCGCGGCATTGGCGCACGCGCCGGTAAATTCCGGCGCGGGGTTTCGCCCTGCGAAACCCTGGCCAAACTTCCTCCCTCCTCCCTCCTCCCTCTTTTAGGGCACTACGCGCCCGCGTAGCGTAGCGCAATCTCGTCGCAACAGCGCAGCTTGGGGCACTGCCTACAATCCGCCCAGATCTTTTCGGGGAAGTGTTCCTTGGGTTCCTCTTGGAATCCCAGTCGACGGAAGAAGTCGGGGGTCTTTGTCAGGGTAAATACGCAGGCATTTCCCGCGGGGGATAGTCCTCGGGATTTTTCCAGGAGCCCCTCTACCAGGAGTCGACCGATGCCCTTTCCTTGCCAGGCGCAACACACCGCCAGGGAGCGGATCTCGTAGAGACCCGCACCGTGGGGACGCAATGCCCCCACGCCAATCATTACCCCCTGGATGTCCTCCGCAACCAGGAAATTCCGGTAGTTCTCCTGCATCTCCTCCGGATTCCGCGCCAACATCACCTGTCGTTGCACGAATTCCTCCAGCAACGACAGGATTCCCGGAATGTCCTCCGGGGTGGCGGGACGTAGTACGACCTCTGGCGAGGAAGAGTCCATGGAAAGGGTAGGGGATTCCAGGACGTTACTTCGTGACCATCTGGCCGTTGTCCGCTTCGTCCACGGCACCGCCCTTCTCGTAGTTTTCCTTCATGGTCCGGAAGAGTCGGATCAGGTCTCGCACGGAGCCCCAGGTGAACCAGATGGTGGTGACGATGCCGATGAGGAGGGAGGTCGGCAGGGTGTAGTAGAGGAAGAACTTCACCCAGGTCAACTCACTCCAGCGCCAGCCGGGGATGCTGTTCAGCAGCATCTGGATGACGTAGACCATGAAGGTATATACGGAGTAGATCAGCACAGACCACGCCAGGATCCGGTCGCCCTTGGTGTATTCGCTGGTGATGCCCGCCAGCTTGGACCAGCTGAAGCCCTTCTTCTCTTCTTCCACAACCACGTGCTCCAGGTTGTATTCGCCGCGGTGCAACAGTGCGTCCAGATTGAAGGGCTTCCGGCAGGTGGCCAGAGAGACCAGGCTGTATCCCAGGATGGCGAAGATGATGCCCAGCATGTAGATCTCCTGTCCTGTGATGGGGAACTTCGCCGCGAATTTGAGCGGCTCGGTCTCCCACTGCACGATGGGCACTGCATTGCCCAGGTTCTCCAGGCCGACGCGGAAGCTCTCTAGGAAGGCGGGATGCGCCTCCTGCAACCAGGGATAGACCACCGTGGCCCACTGCTGGTTCAGGAAGAATCCGATGACGGCGAAGAGGCAACCGATGACCATGGCGGTGTAGGCGCCCGCAGTGGTGCCCTTCTTCCAGTAGAGTCCGCCGATGATGCAGCTGCCCGCGCCGCCCAGGAAGATGGTTCCCGTCAAGGCAAAGAACTGCAGGATGTAGTCCGCCTGCTGGAAGTAGAAGCTGAAGAACCACGCGAAGAGCGCGATGCCGATGATGGCCAAGCGAAGTAGCAGGATCTGTGCCCGGGGAGAGATGGGCTTGTTGCGGATGGGCAAGAGCACATCCTGCACGAAGATGGTTCCCCAGCTGTGCATATACGCGGTATCCGTGGAGACCATCAGGAAGATCATCAGCGCGCAGAAGATTCCGGTGACGCCGATGGGGAGGATGTGCCGCAACGCCACGGGAACCAGCATCTGGGTCTCGATGGTGCTCGCGGTATTCTGCGCCTTCGTGATGTCGGACTGCAAGGCCTTGTATTCCGCGCTCTCCGGCTGGAAGAGCGACAGCTGCGCCTCCAGGGCGGGGACGCCGAAGTCCTCCGCGGTCCGGGTATCCAGCTCGTGCATCACCAGATCCCGCTGGGGCGCCCAGTGCTCGCTGTTCATGTAGGTGAATGCGCCGATCACAAGAAGCATCATGGCGATGTTCAGGAAGCCCACGCGCCAGGAGCCAAGCACACCCGCCATCTTCTGCTCGTGGGGGCTGCTGGCAGAGGCCATGAAGCCCTGGCTGCCCAGCCACGCATTTCGGCCGTAGACGGTCCCGATGGTGGCGATGATGATATACAGGATATTGAAGTCGGTCAGGTGGCCGATATTGAAGGGATTGAAGAAACTCTCGCCCTCAGCACGGGTGAGCATGGCGCTGGTCATGTCGCTGGCCGAGAAGATCCACAGCAATGCGATGGTGATCACTGCGTAGCCGAAGTAGGCGAAGATGCCCTGACAGCAGTCGGTGATCAGCGTGGTCAGCTGTCCGCCCAACAGCACGATGACCAATGCCGTGATCAGTGCCACTGCCATGACGACACCGTAGGTGGAGAACTCAATACCCAGGAAATGGAGGGAGAAGGGCAGTCCGCAGTAGTACACCAGGAAGCGCCCGCCCACCGCCGGGAACAGCGCGTAGTTGATGACACCCGAAATAAAGGCTAACAGTCCCGCCAGAATGCGGAAACGACGGCTGTACCGCATCTGGAAGAATTCCGGCATGGTCATGGCGCGGGTCTCGCGGAAACGATAGGTCACAAAGCCCGTCAGGGTCATGACCAGGGTCACTAGGCTCGTGAGGCCTAGCCAGAAGTCCAGGCCATAGCCCGCCTTGTACTTCTGCTCGAACATCGCGACCGCGGAAATCAAGCCCATGCCCGCGGTGCCCTCAGAGACCGTCAGTAAATACCGGCCCGCACGACGACCCGCCGCCAAAAAGTCGGAGACACTGTGCACGTAGTGCTCCGCCAAAAAACCAATGCCGACGATGGCGAACAGGGGAATTGCGACGATGAGCCAGTCAAGCCACATCATCGGAGGAGGCAGCATGGGATCCATATTTTTAGTACAATGGAAAGGGGTGGGCGGCGGAGAGAAAAAACAGGAGGAGACGCCCTTGCGCCTCCTCTATGAAAAACGGGCGCTAATATAATACCCCACCCTCCCACTACAAGCCGCGGCACCGCTAGCGCGCCCATAGTGGAAGCTAGTAGGGAGAAGGTAGAAGGGAGTAGGGAGAAGGGAGAAGGGAGTAGGTGGAAGGGAGTAGGTGGAAGGTGAAAGCGGTGCCGCAGGCGCCCTTCCGCGGTCCATATGCCGCGGTATAGCGCGCCACCCGGCGCGCTTGGTGCAGGCGCCCTTCCCGTGTTTTGGGCTATGAGTGGGCGGGGGGCTCGCCCCCAGTTCTTTGGATAGCTTCCCCTACTAAGGCGCCTATTGT
>CAVGTF010000026.1:0-19839 GCA_963632245.1 Anaerovoracaceae bacterium | reverse complement strand
GGCGATTGCGCCCGCATTCGCCGCCGGTAGGCGGAAGAGCGCCTGCGGCGCCTTACGCATAGCCGCTAATGGCTAGCTACTAAGTACTTAAGGCAAGTTTGAATGTTTTGGGAGAGTTCGGGGACCGCCAGGACCTCTGGGGCGTGTCCGGGAAGGAAATGAAGCTGTCTTCCGCCCCAGGGGGTGGAATCCAGAGCGCACTGTGGAAAGCATCCCTCTGGGATGGTGGTCTCCATAAGGACCTGCAGCGTGGGGGCTGCCTTAAGTCCGGCGTAGATCTCGTCCTGTGGGAACTCCATGGGGACGAGCTGTTTTGCCAGGGGATGAGCACTGTCCTCCACCGGCGTCACCCGGTAGGGATGCCGCGGATGAAAGCTGGGCGTCACACCATCGGGATCGCCGGGGCGCACCCAGCGCAACGACATCAGCCGCCGCCACCAGTCGCAATGCCAGAAGGCGGCACTACCACCATGCAGCAACAACAGGCTCCCGCCATTCTCACACCACCGACGCACCGCGGCACAGGCGCCCTCCCCCGGCAACGGCGCGCCTTCGGCGCCGCCAATGAAATGCAGCGCCAACAGCTCGCAGTCCTCTAGCCACTTTCCGGATTCCAACAGCGGGAGATCGTCCTCGTGAAAGGCAATCCGCTCCTGCCACGCCACCGGTAGATGCCGCCAGAGCTCCCGCCCAGAATGCGCACCATAGTGCGAATCGGCAAAAAGGTGAATCATGAACCCGAGAAACAGCTAGAAAAACACCGTCTAGGCGGAAAGGCGGGAGACCGGGGCGGCGTTGGCGCCACGCGCGCCCATATTGGCGCGCAGGTACCGCCTTCCGAGGCGGGAGAAAATTAGGCGAGGGCACGGGGGGGCGGCACCTGCGGTGCAATGTGCAATGCTGCTAGCTAGAATGGTACCGCGGCACGCGCCGCGGAAGAGCGCCTGCGGCACCTTATGAACGAATCGCTAGCCACTAATGGCTAGGTACTTAATTAGCGCCTGCGGCACCGCTTTAACCTCCTCCCCATTACCTTCTACCTACGACCTGATTCGCCCGTTCACCGAGCGAATCTTTATTCCCACTCGATGGTAGCGGGGGGCTTGGGAGTGCAGTCGATGACGACGCGGGAGATTCCCTCCACCTCCTGGGGGATGCGGCATGCCACCTTCTCCAGGAGCTCCCAGGGAAGATGCACCACCTGTGCCGTGACGGCGTCGGTGGTAGTGATGGCGCGCAGGGCGATAGTGTAGCCGTAGCGGCGCTGTCCTTCATGCATTCCCACGGAGCGGACGGGCAGGAAAGCGGCGAATGCCTGCCAGGTCTTTGCGTACCAACCGGAAGCGCGGAGCTCCTCAATGAAGATGGCATCGGCCTCACGGAGCATCCGGAGATACTCGCGGCGGATTTCGCCCACGCAGCGCACGCCCAGGGAGGGTCCCGGGAAGGGCTGGCGGTCAATCATGACCTCGGGCAGTCCCAGGAGGCGTCCCACCTCGCGGACCTCGTCCTTGAAGAGCCGCGCCAGGGGCTCCACCAGCTGGAAGTCCATCTTTTCGGGGAGGCCGCCCACATTGTGGTGGCTCTTGATGACGCCCTTGGGATCGCCATCCAGCGGGATGCTCTCCAGGAAGTCGGGATAGATGGAGCCCTGCCCCAGGAAGGGCGCATCCACCTTTGCGGCGGCCTCGGCAAAGACCTCGATGAACTCGGCGCCGATAATCTTGCGCTTGCGCTCGGGCTCATCCACGCCCGCCAGCTTGTCCAGGAAGCGGTCGGAGGCGTCGATGTAGACCAGATTCATGTCGAAGGTATCGCGGAAGACGCTCTGGACCTGTTCGGGCTCGCCCAACCGGAGGAGTCCGTGGTTCACGAAGACGCAGGTGAGCTGCTTTCCAATGGCGCGATGGATCAGCGCCGCGCACACGGAGGAGTCCACGCCGCCGGAGAGTCCCAGGATCACGCGCTTGTCGCCCACCTGCTTGCGGACGTCCTCCACGGCCTCTTCCAGGAAAGCATCCATGCGCCAGAGGCCCTGGCAGCCACACTGGTCCTTGCAGAACGCGATGGCGCCCTCGGCATCCAAGGCATCGCCCTCCTCCACACGCAGCGGGATACCCAGCTTCGCGAAGGCCTCGCGCTCCTGGGGATGCTCTTTGGACTGGGGTTTCCGGCAGAGGATCAAGCCCACGGGCTCCTCCTGCATGACGCGTTCCACGGGAGTAGTCCAGGGCATCACCATGGTGTAGATGTGCTGGGCGCGGATGGCACGGGCAAGCTGCTGGATATCCGGGCAGCCGAAGTTCAACAGGATGACAGTCTGCGGGGTCTTCTTGATCATGATGGTCTCGTTGGTTGTGCGGTTAGGAATGGGATACTACGGAAAAAGCCACTTGAGGCGGAGAATATAAAGCCCCCGCCTCGTTTTCTCCACGCCGCCACAGGGAAATGGCGCGCAGAAAAAGGGGAGCGCGGGGGCTCGGTCAATTCGGATGAAAGAGAGGAACTAGTCCTTCTTCTCCTCCTCCTTGTTGGCCTCCTTGACATTCTGCAGGACCTCACGGCCATTGCAGAGCAGCACGTAGACCAGTGCTGCGGCCATCATGCCATTGATGGCGGGGATGCCGAAGTTCTTCATGCAGATGGCCACGTAGACACCCACGCCCCAGGCCAGCACGCCGGGCCAGAAGATCTGGCGGAAGTTCTCCTTGTCGGGGGACAAGTAGTTCATGTCGCGGCGCAGGAAGTAGTCGGCGATAACCACGGCGCCCACGGGGGGAATGAAGATGTTCAGGATGTTCAGGTAGCTGACGAAGTGGTTGTAGAGCCACAGGGCAGTCAGGGTGCCCAGGATGCCGTTGAACAGCACGGTGTAGCGCTTGGGGATTCCGGTGATGTTGGAGAAGCCCAGTCCGGAGGTGTAGATGGCGTTGTCGTTGGTGGTCCAGATGTTCAGGCCCAGCGCCAGGATTGCCCAGACGATGAGTCCCTGGTTGAAGAGGACCTCGGAGATGTCGTTGACCTGGTAGGTCATGGTGCCCACGGCACCAAAGAAGAACATCAGGGAATTGCCCAGGAAGAAGGCGATGACCGTGGTGATGACGGCGATCTTGGCGTTCTTGGAGAAGCGGACGAAGTCGGGGGTGCAGGAACCGCCGGAGATGAAGGATCCCACGGAGATAGCGATGGCGGTGGCGGCGCTGATGGCGGCGCTCTCGGCGGGCTGGTGGTTGAACATGATGTCCCAGCCGCTACGAACGAGATCGGAGCCCTCGGCCACGGGGAAGCCGGTGGTCAGGGCGCGGATGGAGGAAAACATGCCCAGGATGATGATGGCGGGGACGGCCACGTAGGAGAGGATGGTGAGGCTCTTGATGCCGAAGTAGGCCGTGGAGGTCATGGCGCAGCCGGCGATGATGGTGATGATCCAGAGGGTGGAGGAGTTTGCGGCACCCTCATAGCCCAGGCTGATCAGCCACTTCTGCACGGGGATGGAGAACATGGCGACGCCCACGCCAAACCAGCCGACCTGGGTGATGCCCAGCAGGAAGCTGGGGAGGTAGGAGCCCTTCACGCCGAAGGAGTAGCGGCAGAGGATGTGGATGGAGTTGCCGGTGCGCGCGGCAATGAAGGCCAGTGCGCCGCAGTAGGCGCCCAGGATCAGATTGCCCGCCATGACGGCACCCACCAGGCCCTCGAAGTCCATGCCGGCACCCAGGGTGCCGCCCGCCCACATGGAGGCGGAAAAGAAGGTGAAGCCCAACATCACCACCAGCATCGATATGAAGCCCCGGCGACTCTCCTGACTCACGGAGGTCTGCTCGAAGTCTTCGCTTACGTGTTTCTTCTTCTCACTCATGGAAGTAACTACTCCTGTTTTCTGTTTGAATTTTTAGGGATAAAAAAGAATTCTTGGGAACCTATGGGAAAAGAAAGGGGAAAGGAGGATCTTTTGGGCCACAAAAAAATCCGGGAGGGTGAATCCCGGATTTTTTGAGGGGTCGCTGTGTCGTCAGAGCATCTTCTCCATTTTCGCCAGCTGTCTGAGGGATAGTGCCTTCAGGTCTGTGTCAGCCGGGAAGCGTGAGATGTCGAGATTGGGGAATCTCTCCGCCAGGAGCTGCGGGAAGGTCATCCCGTGCTCGGCGAACTGGAGATTCTGCCGCCAGTAGCCAATGACATCCTGCACGTAGTCCCGTAGCCAGAAGGCGCGGGAGCCCGCGTCATAGATGGTGCAGCGCTCCAGGGGATAAGCGGGATCCTCATACTGCGAGGCGACGAACTCCGGTGCCATGAGGGCGTGCCAGCGGAGAAGGTCGGTGCCGGTGAGGCGGACGGAGAGGGGGGTGTCCACCTGTGCGCAGGTGAAGCATCCCTCGAAGTAGATCAGGACGCTCTTCTCGTAGCCGGGGAAGAGATCGCGGCACTGCCGGTCGATGTCCTCCAGGATCTCGGCGGCCTTGCTGCCACCGAAGGTGAAGAAGAGGAGGGAACGCAGATGCACCCGCTGCTCCAGGGCGCTGCGAAGGAGCTCCTGCAGCGCATAGCGCAGACTGGTGCCCGTGGCAACCACATCGCCAATGACCAGGGTGGCGACCTCCGGGAAATAGACCTTCTCGTAGTCGTTCTCGGTAATATGCCAGTCCTCGGAATCCGCAGAATTGCGGGCACGCTGGGCGCTAATGAAGCAGGTGGTGTGGCTATTCCAGCCGTAGGCATCCGCCAAGGCATCGCGCAAGCCGTAGTTCAGGCCGCCGCGAAGGATATTGACCACCACGGTCTCCTTCTCCTTGAGCTCCACAGGACGCTGCTCCAGGACCTTCCGGCAGGCGCAGGAGAGCTTCCGAGTGTAGTTCATGCCCGCCACGCCGGGGTCGTTGCAGATGGAACGGGTCTCGGGAGTGGATGCGATATACGCCTCCACGCGAGCGCCGTTCTCAATACGGTAGAGGGAAATGTCGTCCCCCAAATAGGCGGGATTCAGGGTCTGGTTTTCCAGTTTGTCTGCCATTGTTCGGAGATAGCTTGAAAAGTCAAGAAAAGAATTCGCACACGCACACGCTCACGCCCGGAATGCGCAAATTCCAGAAGGCGGTTACGCCTTCCGTGCACGCAAAAAGCCTCCGCGCATGGTTTCAAGAGCCCTGCACGGGGCGGTATTCTGTCGGAAATGGATACAAAAAATCCGCTCGGGGAGGCATCCGGGGACCCCATTCCGCCAGTCAAAGCTACGAAAAAGGAGTCCTGCCGGGTTTACGCCGCCCCAGGCGGCTATTGTCGCGAAGAAGAAAGGAATGCTCTTCGCGGAGAGAAGAGAGAGGAGTCGTCTGGACTTCCCTCTCAAGAAAGGCGAGAAGGCGAGATCAAGCGATCGGTGGTGGGTTCTTCGGTCTCCGGAAGAGCCGGCGCTCTTCCGGAAATCGGGGGTCATCTCCAAGGAGACAGCCCCGCCCCGCCGGATCCGCTCCGGGAACTTAGTTGAAGTAGAAGTTCACGAAGGGGAAGACGGGCACCTTGCTGTTGCGGATGATGTTCACCAGACCAATCTGCACGCCATTCATCTGCTCGGTGTAGTTCACCACACCAAACTGAAGACCCGTCATGTCGTAGGTGAAGTTGCACAGGCCGAACTGCACGCCCTTCGCAGCCTGGGCAGCGGTGACAAAGGCGATCTGGGCACCCTTGACAGTGCCGCCGTCATAGACGAACAGACCATCCTGCAGGCCGCAGATGTCCTTCTGGGCAATGCCAATCCAGCTGGACTGCCAGCCGTAGAAGTCCTTCTGGGTGTCATTGAAGAAACCCCACTGGAATCCACGGAACTCACCCTCGTTCAAGTTGGCGAAGCCGAAGGTGGCACCCTTGGTGTCGCCCAGGGTGGCGTTGGCAATACCCAGGGTCAGACCCACGTGGTTGTCAACCTTGCCATAGACCTCCAGACGCAGACCGCGCAGATCGCACTGCTCGGCAGGCCACTGAATGGTATCCCACAGCGCCAAAACAATGGGCTCCTCCTTGGCCTGCAAATTCAAAGCGAGGCAGCAGAGCACCACGGCGAACAGAGAAAGAATCTTCTTCATGATGATTATGAACTCCTTCAATTAGTTGACCAGACCTTATCCCAGCCCCCACTCTCCTCACGGAAAGAAACGCAAGACCGGAGGCTCTGGCAAGTAACTCGCTTAATATAGGGCCTCCCAATCACTCGCATAACAAAATCAACACAGTTTTTCACCCCTGAAAACACCCCCGCAAAACACCCACTACCCTAGAGGGGGGAGCGGCTAAAGGGAGGGGCTACCACTACCACTAACCTAGGAGCCGCCCGGGGCACGGGCAATATTGGAAAAAGATTACTACCCCTTCGCAGAGCCAACCAAAGGAGGTCGGGGCTGCCGCTACCCGTGCCCCCTGCTTCTTTTCTTTCCGCCGCAAAGAATCTGCGGCGGTACTGTCGCCCCCCCCTTCCCGACGCCGCGTTGCCTCTATAAAGCCCGCTTCCCCATGGCGAATTCCGCCAAAACCCGGGGGATTTTTGCGCTTTTTTCACGCCACTGGTAAAAATTTTCCTTTTTTTCTTGGAGAATAGTGGCATTTTTCCAAAAAAAGGATATTTTAGGGGAAAGATGGGGCGAAATGGTGGCATTTGGGGCTTTTTGGGAAGCTTTTCCCGCGCCCGCCCACGAGTGAGTCCCGTCGCAAGCGAAGATTTTCCTGCAGCGATCGCCGATTTTTCCTCCTTTTTTTCCTTCTGAATGTCCGAATCCGCCCCCAAGAAGATGCGCCTCTTCACCGGCACCTACCCGGTGAGCGTGGACAGCCAGCGCCGTCTGGCCCTTCCGCGCACCTGGCGTCTTCCCTCGGACGACGCGGCCACCAACTTCTATCTGGTGCCCGGCCGTGCCCGGCGAATCCAGGTCGTGACGGAAGAGAAGATGCAGTCCATCTTCGAGAAGCTGGAGAGCAGCTCCCTGGCCAACGACGACAAGATCGCGGCATATACCGACATCGCCTCCAAGATCCAGATCGTGAATCTGGACAGCCATGGCCGCTTCGTCCTGAGTCCCGAGCTGGCGGAATTCGCGGGCATCAAGGACAAGGCGCTCTTCCTGGGCTCCATGGTCTACGGCACCCTCTTGGCCCCCGAATCCTGGCAGGACCGCGAGGCACCGCTCTCCTCCAGCTTCGACCTGCTGCAGAAGATTGAAGAGAGCGCCAAGGCGCCCGCCTCCCCCGCCCAGCCATGAGCCAGACACCCTTCCTCCACGTGTCCGTCCTCCGACAGGAAGCCGTGGACTTCCTGGCAGAACTCCCCGGACCACGGGTAGTGGACGGCACTCTCGGCGGCGGCGGACACTCCCAGGCGCTGCTGGATCGGAATCCCTCCTGCCAAATCCTGGGCATCGACCGCGATCCCGCCGCCCTCCAGGCAGCCACAGAACGCCTCGCCCCCTACGGCGAACGCTTCCATGCCTGGCACGGCACCTTCAGCCAGATGGAAGAGGCCGCCCATGAAAATGGCTGGGACCATGTGGACGGCATCCTTTTGGACATCGGGGTCTCCTCTCCCCAGATCGATACCCCGGAACGCGGCTTCTCCTTCCGCTTCGATGCCCCTCTGGACATGCGGATGGATCCCTCCGGCACCGACGCCACCGCCGCCGATCTGCTCAATACCCTCTCCCAGAAAGAGCTGGCAGACATCTTCTGGAAATACGGCGAAGAGCGTTTCTCCCGCCCGGTGGCGCGGGCGATTGTCGAGCGCCGCGAGACCCGTCCCTGGTCCACCACCGCCGAGCTCGCACAACTGCTGGAACGGATCATCGGCTGGCCCCACCAGCATGGCCTCCACCCGGCAACGCGGGTCTTCCAGGCATTGCGCATCGCGGTGAACCACGAGCTGGACGAGCTGGAGGAGGCCCTCCGGGCCGCCGAGCGACTCCTCTCCCCCAATGGCCGACTGGTCGTCATCAGCTTCCACTCCCTGGAAGACCGCATCGTAAAGCACTTCCTCCAGCACGCGGCGCTCTCCTGCATCTGCCCGCCCACGCTTCCCTGCACCTGCCACAAGCAGGTCACCTTCGTTCCCCTCACCAAGAAGCCCGTCACCGCAACCGAAGAGGAGCTCTCCCGGAACTCCCGCTCCTCCTGCGCAAAGCTACGGGCCGCCCGGCGCACCGACGCCCCCACGGAGTTCCCACGGTAGAGAGGATCCGACACCCCGCCGAATCCCAAAGCCTCTATCTGAATCCCCCCGCAACGCCCCACAACACCACAACACCCTCCCCCCCCCTCCCCCGCAATGGCACGCTACTTCTTCAGCCAACAGTCTCTCGCCCAACAGAAGAGCCAGAAGAACTCCTCCGGCACCCTCTTCAGCGTTATCGCGCTCCTGATCGCCGTGGGTGTCGTGCTGCTGAGTGCAAAGCAGATCGTCCAGCGCACCCAGGGAAACCGGGATCTCAAGCGGGAAATCAGCGTCCTCCAGAAACGCTCCGAGAACCTCCGCACCACCCTCCAGAACCGCGACAATACCCTGGAACGCCTCATGAACGGCCGCGAAATCGCCGAAAAGGCGCGCCCACTGGGACTGCGCACCCCCGATCCCCGACAGCGCGTGGTCCAAATGCAGCTGGTGCGCAACGACTCCGGCGAACTCCAGCCCCGCCTGCTGGGCTCCAGAAGATAACCAAGTAGGTAGAAGATCGTAGGTAGCAGGTAGAAAGTTTAAGCGGTGCCTGCGGCGCTCTTCCGCCTACCGGCGGTACGGCACCGGCTTTTGGGGCGTTCCGCAACTGGGGCAAAAATCTTAATTCCTAATTCAAAACTGCGGCGCGCTCTAGCGCCGCTGGCGCACGCGCCGGTAGATTCCGGCGCGGGGTTCCGCCGGCGGAACCCTGGCCAAACTTCCTCCTTCCTCCTTCCTCCTTCCTCCTTTTTCAAAAATTGATGTCCCAGGACCATTCCCCACTTCAGAATGCTCACCCCGCCTCCTCCGGGAAGGAGTGCGGGGCATTTTGCATTTGGCTGAAGCGGGTGTTTTCGGCCTTCCATCCCTGGGATGACGAGCAAGCCACTCCCTCGGAGGGCCGGGTCCTGACCGCGCGCCTGCGTGGCGGTGTGCTTCGCCGTGCAGTGGTGACGGTGGTGCTCTTTGCGGTCGGACTTGCCTCTCTGACCTTCCATATCGGCAAGATCCAGCTAGCGCGCCAGGCATATTATCGGAAGCACGCCCGTAGCATCAGCCTGAAGACCCAGGTCAAGACCCCCCAGCGCGGAAGCATCCTGGATCTCAACGGAAACAAATTCGCCGTGGACCAGGCGACCCAGGATGTCTATGTGGAGCCCCGGCGCTTCCTGGACAAACTCCCCGAGGCCTGCCAGATCATCGCAAAACACCTGGATCTGGATTCCGCAGAACTCCAGGAGAAATTCCAGAAGGCCGCCGACCACACCTTCACCCTGAAGGTCTCCGACAATATCCCGCCCGAATTCGTCCGTCAGAATGCCCTGAGTTCCATTCCCGGCATTCGCCTGCGCCCCATCCGGGATTCCCAGGGAAAGGTCACCGCCTTCAAGGTCCTCCTGCAACCCGCCGGACTCACCCCCGAGCAGCTCGCCACCGTCCGGGAACGGGTCCCCGAGTGCTTCGACATCAACAAGATGGAGCTCAAGCGCCGAATCCAGCTCACGCTGGATCGCTGCCGCGAGATCTCCGTCAAGCGCGGCGTCTCCCGAGAGGACGCGGCCGATATGCTTCAGGAGCTGTGCGCTGCCGGCGTGACGAAGGGCGTGCGCTACACGGATTCCTGGGTGCGTTTCTACCCCCGCAACAACCAGCTCGCCAATCTCTTGGGCTTCACTGACAGCACCGGAAAGGGCGTCTCCGGCATCGAAGCGCTCATGGACCGCTGGCTAAAGCCCACGCCCGGCAAGACCGCCGCCCTCTGGGACAGCCATGGTTGCCCCCTGGAAGTGGACGAAAATGCCTCCCAGGAGCCCGTCGATGGCAGCAATGTCTATCTCACCATCCAGGAGCCCATCCAGCGCATTCTGGAAGAGGAGCTGGCCACCCTCTGGGAGACCAACCACCCCGACCGCGCCTACGCCGTCATGATGGATCCCGCCACCGGCGCCATCATGGGACTGGCACAATATCCGCAGTTCAATCCCAACGACCGTGAGACCATGGAGGATCCGGATCTCTGCCAGAACCACATCCTCCTGCAGTGCTACGACCCGGGTTCCATCATGAAGCCCGTCAGCCTCTCTGGAGTGCTGGCCGCCGGCATTGCCAACGAGAATACGGTGAAGGACTGCGAGCGCGGCCACTGGGTCTACAACCGGAAGCTCCTGCGGGACTCCCACGCCTTCGAAGACCTGACGCTGTCGCAGGTGATCCAGAAGTCCAGCAACATCGGCACCGCCAAATTCGCCCTGGATCTCGGCGAAGAGCGCATGTACAAGCACCTGGCTGGCTTTGGATTCGGCAAGCGCACCGGCATCGGATTCTATCCCGAGGACGGCAAGACGGTCACCTTCCCCTCCGAAGCACGGGGACTCTTCCGAGAACTCCACCAATGGGATTCCCTCACCATCACCCGCGTCCCCATGGGACAGGGCATGACGGTTCCCCTGCTCCAGATCTGCCAAGCCTGGAGCGCCCTGGCCAACCATGGTGTCATCATGCAGCCATACCTCGTGGACCGCGTGGTGCACGCCGATGGACGGGTGGAATACTCCGTGCCCCGCGCAAAATGTCAGGCGGTCTCCGCATCTGCGGCAGATCGGATGGCGAAGGTCCTAACGACGGTCACCCAGAAGGAGGGCACCGGCGCCCGAGCGGCAGTGAAGGGCTTCTCCATTGCGGGCAAGACTGGTACCGCACAGATGTGGATTCAGCCAGATACCGCAAAGGGCATCAAGGGACACTACGCCGAAAAACAGTTCCTGGCATCCTTCATCGGATTCGCTCCCGCTGAAAATCCACGATTCCTCCTGCTGGTCTCCGCAGAAAACCCCACCACCGGCGCTCACACCGGCGCCGGAGTCTCCGCACCCGTCTTCAAACGAATCGCACAACGCACGCTGGAATACCTACAGGTGCAACCAAACGAACCAGACCCCACGCCGGATTCCAACAAGCGCAAGGCGACCGCAAGACGATAAAAAATACGGCCCCGGCTAAATAAGTTCGCCGGGGCCGTCTTTTTTTATGAGGAATGAGGAATGAGGAGTTGTGGCCACTCTGCAGCGGGCCTTGTCGCCGCGCTTCGCGTCGCCATACCGCCAGCGGCGCTAGAGCGCGCCGCAGTTGTGAATCACTAGTGTCCGGTTAAAAACTTTTCTGATGGTATCTAACATCTTGAAACGTGAGATGTTAGACACCCAAAAAAAATCCGCACAGATTTGAAATTGTTCCAGACAATGGGTTACCCTATTGTCATGAACAGCGAAAAGTACGTTTTTTCACAGCTTACCGAGTATCTTGATCGTTTCAAGTTTCGTCGATTCACGGAAAAATACGACGGAGATCACCGTGTCAGGCACTTTTCATGTTGGTGCCAGCTACTGACACTGCTTTTTGCCCAGTTGAGTAGCCGAGAAAGTGTGCGTGACTTGGTGGTTACCTTGGAAGCGCATAGTCACAAGTGTTACCACCTGGGACTTGGACGCGATGGCGTGAGCAGGTCAACTCTGGCTGATGCAAATCAAAACCGTGACTACAGAATCTTTGAGGAATTTGCCTTCTTCATGATGGACGAGGCGAGACGCAAGCGGGCTACGGACATTTTCAAGCTGGATGGGAATGTCTATGCCTTTGACTCTACCACAATCCCACTCTGTTTGGCAATGTTCCAATGGGCGAAGTTTCGCCGCCGTAAAGGTGGTGTGAAAGTTCACCTGCTCTACGATGTTGAAACAAATGTTCCTGCCTTCTACCGTGTTACGAAGGCGTCGGTAAACGATGCCAAGGCAATGCAGGACATTCCCTACGAGGCAGGAGCATACTACATCTTCGATCGTGGCTACAACTCCTTCGCACAGTTGTTCAGGATCAACAACCTTGAGTCCTTCTTTGTCGTGCGCGCTAGAAGTGATCTGCAGTACAAGGTCATCAGATGGAAAAGACGACTCCCCAGCAATGTTCTTTCCGACTTGGTGATTCAGCTGACAGGCGATGTTTCAAGGTCAAAATACCCAGCAAATTTTCGCTTGGTCAAATACCACGACGACGAAATGAACCGTGATCTCACGTTTTTGACGAATGCCTTTTCGCCAACTTCTCTGGAAATTGCCAATCTCTACAAGAATCGGTGGCAGGTTGAGTTGTTTTTCAAGTGGCTCAAGCAGCACCTGAAGATCAAAAAATTCTGGGGAACAACGGAAAATGCTGTTCGCATTCAGATAGCGGCAGCTATCACTGCCTACTGCCTCGTGGCGATCATTCAGCAGGAACTGAAAACTAGCCGCTCTACCTACGAAATGCTACAGATTTTGAGTGTTTCACTGATGGACAAAACCCCATTAAAAGACCTTTTTGAGAAGTCTGAACCAAGCAACGATTACAGCAATGGAACGCCTTTTTTGCCGGGATTCGACTTCTAAAAAATCGTTTCCTACTCAAATTAACCGGACACTAGTGGTTGTGAATAAGGAGTTAAGAGTTTTGTCCAGCCGCGGAGCGGCCAAAGGGGGCGGTACCAGTACCGCGGCAAGAGCCGCGGAAGAGCGCCTGCGGCACCTTATAAACCTACTATCTACTACCCGCCCCCTTCTACCTAGCAAAGGCGGGGGCACGGGGGGCGCAAGCCCCGACCTCCTTTGGTTGGTTCTGCCTATAGTCAGAAACCGTCCCTCCCTAGAGATGCATGGTACCGCCGCAAGAGCCGCGGAAGAGCGCCGCAGGCACCTTATAGGCTAGCCACTAACCACTAATGGCTAGGTACTTATTAATTAGTGCCTGCGGCACCTTATAGGCTAGCCACTAACCACTAATGGCTAAGTACTTATTAATTAGCGGGGAAGAGATCGGGTTGTTTGGGAGATGGAGTGCGTCCGAAGCGTCGGAGGGCTCGTTCAGTGACGATACGTCCGCTAGGGGTACGCAGGAGGAATCCCTCCTGGATCAAATAGGGTTCGTAGACATCCTCGATGGTCTCTTCCTCCTCGCCAACGGCGACAGCCAGGGACTTGAGGCCCACGGGACGCTCCTTGAACTTGACGATGATGGTCTCCAGGATCCGGTTGTCCATCTCGTCCAGTCCGTCATCATCGATATTGAGCATTCCGAGGGCATCCGCGGCGATTGCTTTAGTGATCGCGGAGGAGTGCCGGACCAATGCGTAGTCGCGAACCCACCGGAGGAGATTATTGGCGATTCGGGGGGTCCCGCGGGCACGCCGCGCGATTTCCAGGAGTCCCTCGGGCTCGGCATCCACATGGAGCACCTTCGCGCTTCTCACCAGGATCGTCTGGAGTTCCTCTGCGGAGTAGTATGCCATGCGGCACTTCATGGTGAAGCGGTCGCGGAGGGGCGCGGAGAGCTTTCCCTGTCGAGTCGTAGCGCCGATGAGGCAGAAGCGCGGGAGATTCACGCGGACCGAGCGCGCGGCCACGCCGGAATCCACCATGATATCGATGTGGAAATCCTCCATGGCGCTGTAGAGGTATTCCTCCACTTGGCGGGGCAGACGGTGAATTTCGTCAATGAAGAGGACATCGCCCTCGTCTAGGCTGGAAAGCAATCCCGCCAGATCGCCGGGCTTTTCAATCACGGGTCCGCTGGTGGCCTTCAGCTGTTTTCCGCAGGCATTGGCGATGATATTCGCCAGAGTGGTCTTGCCCAATCCGGGAGGGCCGGAGAGAAGCACGTGATTCAGCGCCTCGCCGCGACGATTGGCGGCGGCCACCATGATCTGAAGCTGCTCCTTCACATTTCCCTGACCGGGAAATTCGGCGAAGGCCTGCGGGCGGAGGCTCTGATCGAACTCCTCCTCCTTGGCATTCATCTCCGAGGTGATGAAGCGGGTGTCCTGATTGCTGGAATTTCCACTCATGGAATTCTATCGGCTTGCGTATGATATGAAAGAGTCGTTTTAGCCACGGAAGCGTGAAAGTGCGCGTCGGATGATGGTAGCGCTGGGGATCTCCTCGCCTGCGGCTTCCTCTAGGACCGCCTCCACCGCCTTCCGTGCGTCGTCGTGACGATAGCCAAGGGTCTCCAGCGCCTTGACGGCATCCTGTGCGCAAACCGGCAACTCGCCCTGGGATGCGCCAGGCACGCCATTTGCCACAGTGCCGACCACCTGTGCTGCGGCTCCGAATTCGGCGAGATGGCTCTTCAGATCCAGCACCAGCTGTGCGGCACTCTTCTTTCCCACGCCGTTGATGCGGGAGAGAGTCTTGATGTCCTCCTGTGCAATGGCCTGGCAGAGCTGTGCGATGGGCATTGCGGAGAGAGTAGTGAGTGCCAATCGGGGGCCAAAGCCCTTCACGGAGTTCACGATGGTGCGGAAGACCCGCTTTTCCTCGCGGGTCGCAAAGCCATAGAGTGTCATGTCGTCCTCGCGAACGACCAGGGAGGTATAGAGGAGCGCCTCTTTCATGAGAGGCGGGAGCTTTTCCTGTGTGGAGAGCGGCGTCTGCAACTCATAGCCCACGCCATTCACGTCCAGCACCACACTGCCGTCCGCGTTGTTCTCCAGCAAAATCCCTCTCAACTGCGCAATCATATTCCCTCCCAAAAAGTGTCAGAGATCCCGAAAACGACTGTTTTTCCCATTCCTCCGACCACTAATTCTCCAGAATCTCCAGAATGGTGGCCTTTCCCTGGACGCTGTCCATGACGAGTCGATAGGAACGGCCATGCATCTTCCAGGCGAGCTCCGGCCCCGTGGCCTCGCCGTCCGGAAAGAAGCGGAAGAGGATCCTCCCGGAGTCCTCCTCGCCATCCGGCAATTCGGTCCATTCCACGCCATCGGGCACCTGGTAGGAATCCACCAATTGGACGATGGCACCGCGTCCGGATTCGCCAGTCAGAGGCGACAATGTTGCGGGATGCCAATCCCGGTCCAGGGGATTTTCCAGGGGCGCGACTTGGAAGACGCCCTCCTCCGGGAGGAGGGTCATCTGGTAGGGCTGTCCGGTGATGCGGGCGCGAGTGGCGGTCTGCTGGAACGCGCCGCGGATCTCGGAGAGCGCGCTCTCAGCAGCCATGCGGAGGCCACCGCCGCCCAAGCGGGGCGTCACCAGCGCCACCACCAGCATGACGATGGCGCACACCACAATCATCTCCAGAAGGGTGTACGGTCGGGTTCGCCGTGCAGATTGGAGGGCGGTGGTGCGCATGAGGCTACGGGACAGCGTTTCCGAGCGGGGCTACTGCCAGCAGGAGAGATCGGTGTTGTATCCCTCGCCGCCAGAGCTCTTGTCGGCACCGTAGCTAATGATATCGAAGGGCATATCGTCCTCGCCGGGGACGGTATAGACGAACTCGCTGCCCCATCCGTCCACAGGCAGGTTCTTGCTGTCCAGATAGGGTCCGTCCCAGCGCTCATTGCTGGTCTTGTTCATGAGGTCATCCAGGGAGGAGGGATACTCCGCGCAGTCCATATAGAAATTCTGGACGGCGCTCTTGAGGTTCACCAGCTGTGCCTTGGTGGTATTCACGCGAGACTTGTCGAGGGACTTGGAGATACGGGGTCCAACGAGAGCCGCGAGGCTGCCGATGATGACCACGACGATCATAATCTCGATCAGGGTGAAGTGCTGGCGACGCAGGCGATTGCAACGGGAAAAATTCTTCCGTTCCATTTTTGTTGATTCTCCTAAAGAGGGTTTGGGGATTCAATAACAAGAAAGGGTCGATTTTTAGACGGCGTTCTGCATATCCATGATGGCGGCGAACATGAGGAAGACCACCAGACCGATGCAGAGTCCCAGGATAACGATGATGAGGGGTTCGAAGAGGGAAAGCAGGCTCTTGATGGCCTTCTTCAGGCCATTTTCGTATCGATCCGCCACGCGGTCCAGCATCTCCTCCACATTGCCAGTCTCCTCGCCCACCGCAACCATGCGGAGTACCAAAGAAGGGATGTACCGGCTCTTGGACAAGGCGCCAGAGATCTTCTGCCCCTGTCGCAATTCGCCGCCCACCTGGTCCAGGGAGCGCCGGATGGTGGTATTCTGGATCACGCGACTAGCGATGGCAACGGTATTGAGCAGTGGCACTCCGCTGCGCATCAGGATCGCCATGGTACGGGCGAAGCGGGAGAGATTGCTGTAGAGGCAGAGCTTTCCGAAGACGGGCAGGCGCACCACTAGGGAATCCCACCAGATGCGCAACGCGCCATCGGGACGCCGGATCTGCCGCACCAGGAAAGCAAAGAGCAATAGAATGGGGATCACGAGCCACCAGTAGTCCCGCACGCCCTGGGAGACCCCCATGAGCAGTTCCGTGGACTGGCTCTGGATGCCGGCGCCCGCCAGAGAGGCGGCGAATTTCGGGACGATGACGCCCAGGACGAAGCCCATCATGACCACGCCGGCAACCGCGATGAACGCGGGGTAGATGGAGCTAGAGATGATGAAGCTCTTCAGTTCCGCGCTGGAGGTCAGGAAGCTCCGGAGCTGTCCCATGACCTGTGGCAGTGCGCCGGCCTCCTCGCCGGCCTCCACGACGCCAGAGTAGACAGGCGGGAAGAGGCTCCCTTGATCACGGACCAAATCGGAGAATTTCCGCCCCTCATGGAGTCCCCGTCGGAGATCCCCCACCAGCTGCTGGAGCTGGGGATTTCCGGGTTCGTCACCCAGGATTGCCAGAGAGCGTTCCAGGGGGATATTCGCCTCCAGGAGGGGGACCAGTCGGTCGGTGAAATCCACCACATCCACGCCCTTATGAAAGACACCGCGGCGGGTCTGGGCGGCAGCGCCCTCCCCCAGGAATGCCAGGGGCACCACGCCGCGCCGCTGGAGGCGCCGCGCGGCATCGGCCTGGGTATCGCCCTCAATGAGGAGCTCGCTGACCTTACCGGTGGCGTCGCTGACTTTATATCGGAAGAGAGGCATGGGGGGTATTGGTGGTGCGGACCGGTGGGGTGGTCGCGGGACGTCAAGGAGTTTTCACCGTGGCTACGGCTGTGCTGGCGGAGGCGGGTTCTGACCATCCACCTTCTGCGGGAGTTCCAGGGTGCCGACACTGATGGGGCGTGTCATGATGGGCATGTCGTCCACCATGAACTTAAGCCAGTAGACATCGGGGTATTCGAACCGGATCCTCCGCAGGAAGAAGACCAAATCCAGCACCTGGTTGGGATTGGAGAATTTCAGGTCGCCCTTGCCCACAAAGACCGTCTCGTTGCGGCTTTCGCTGACCAATTCCAGGGTGCAGGGGTAGTCACCGTGTCCGCTAGTCAGGGAGACCAGGATGGTGAGGGCGGGATGGACGCAGGGGAACTGTGCGCATCGGATGGCACCGATGATGCCAATGAGGCTCTTCTTTCCGGTGAGACGGTCCTCGATGAGGCTATCGCAGGGAATCAGAGCAATTCCGAGGGGGAGTTCCACATAAGAGCCCATTGTTTCTCCAAAACGCCAGAACGGACGGTTTATTTTCCCCACGCCAGAAAGCAGGCAAAAAACTGCGATGCGGGACCGCATTTCGTGGGGAGAAAAGTCGTTTCGTCAATATATCCCGCCCCCGTGAAACCCACGGAGGAAGCCACCCCTTCCACGGGATAATTCACCCAGGACCGCCAGAGGACTCCACGGGGGACTCCACGGAGTCCATGGGGATCCGGAGGAATCCACCGGGCGCGCGCTGGGGGAGGTTCAGCAGGGTGCGCCCCGTGGCATCTTGCACCACGGTCTCGCCGGTCTCTCCATAATAGAAGGTAACGAAGGGCGCTTCTGCTCCCGCGGGGCACCACTCTCCACGCCAGGAGGCGCCCTTACGCCAGATCCGGAGGACGCCACCGCCCCAGGAGGAGTCCTCCCAGAGGGCCTCGCCGGATTCGGGCTTTGCGGGAGACAGTCGTCCCAGGGCGGTGCCCTTCGTGCCCAGGGTCTTCGCCAGCTCCTCGCCGACGGTCTTTCCCCGGAGGGGCACTGCCAGGGAGAGCCGCCGGACAGTCATCTCGCAACACAGCTGTTCCGTGCTCCGGGTAAAAGTCGCGCCCGGCGGCAGGAAACACTCGCCGAGATCCGCGATGCCGGATTGCCGGAGGCACTCCCGGAGATAGGCGCCGGAGCGTTCCTCGCCAGGAAAGAACACCAGTGCCTCTAGGGGAGAGCCGATGCCGGGGCAGCCCGTCAGCGCCAATATGGGGGCACCGCCCTCCCCCGACCAGGCACACCATAGGACTGCGCCGGAGGAGCCTACGACGCAATTGCCGCCCTTCCCCGCCCAGAAGGACCACGCCGGCAACGCCAGGAGTCCCAGGACCACGAAGCCCCAGAAGAGGACGCCCGCCAGGCGGTCGGAGACGCCCGCGTGTGGGGAGGCATCCGCTTCCTGTGATGGCATTTGTTCTTGCATCTGTGCGGGCATTTTAGAACTGTCGGACCAGTCCCACCACAGTCCCCTGGACCTGCAGCTGGTCCAGTTCCACGAAACGGGAATGGAATTCGGGGTTTGCGGGACGCAGCTCCCATTTGCCGTCGGTGAGGTAGATGTATTTCACAGTGACGGCGTCATCCAGGCACGCGATAACCACATCGCCGATCTCCACCTTGTCGGATTTCTGGGCGATGAGGAGATCGCCGTCCAGGATTCCGGCGTCGCGCATGCTCTCGCCCTGAACCTTCACGGCAAAGAGCTCCCGTCCCGCCACGTATTTCGTGGAGATGAAGGAGGGATCGAGGGTGATGTATCGTTCCACGTGCTCCTCCACCTCGCCAGGAATTCCAGCGGAGATGCGTCCCAGCACGGGGATGGAGAGACTCATGGAGAAGTGGTGGAACTTGTTTCCGCCGGGGAGAGCGATGCTGCGCGCCTTGGAGGTGCGGGTGATCATGCCCTTCTTCTGGAGCGCCTTCACGTGGGCGAAGGCGGTGGCGGCGGTCACCTGGAAGTGATCACTGATCTCGTTGATGGTGGGCGCCATGCCATTCTCCTGGCCATAGCTCTCGATGAAGTCCACAATCTGCTTCTGCTTGTCCGTCAGGGCTTTCATGTCTTTCGCTCCTTCACTTTACACGGGATGGATCGCCCTCCCCGAAAGACCCAACGGCGACACGCGCCGGCAGGCACCCGGGAGGGAATGCATACCGGCTAATCTATAGGCGAAAAACAATTTGTCAAATGAATATTTGCCTATTTTTGATTTTATGGACTGCATCCCCCCGGGAAAGGCCGCCGATCTAGCGCACGGGAATTTTTCTCTTTTTTACGGCAGAGTGCTTGAAGTTCCCGAAAACCTAGTTATCTTAAGCCCTCGTCATAACCTTTGACGCCGATGTAGCTCAATGGCAGAGTGGGTGGCTGTTAACCACTAGGTTACAGGTTCGAGCCCTGTCATCGGCGCCAATCCTTTAAGAGGCAGATCGAGAAATCGATCTGCCTTTTTTTTGTGCACGAAGGGGGGGCGCAATCGCCAGCAGATAGCAGGTAGGAAGGTAGTAGGGAGTAGGTTTACAAGGCGCCGCAGGCGCTCTTCCGCCCCTATGGAGGGGCGGTACGGTGGCGGGCTTTGGAGGCGCAATGCAGCATTCGCCGCCTGTGTATGGGAAAGGGGGGTGCGGGGGGCTTGTCCCCAGTCCTTTGGATAGCTTCCCCCCTATGATCTTCCGCCTACCGGCGGTACCATGCATTGCACATTGCACATTGCACATTGCACA
>CAVGTF010000025.1:0-20494 GCA_963632245.1 Anaerovoracaceae bacterium | reverse complement strand
GTTTTCGAGATGGAAGAGGGTGTGGAGTCTTCGAGATGGAAGAGAGTGTGGGGTCTACGAGATGGAAGAGAGTGTGGAAGTTTTTGAGAAGGAAGAGAGTGTGGGGTCTTCGAGAGGGAGGAGACTGTGGAGCTCTTCGAGATGGAAGAGAGTGTGGTGGCCTCGAGAGGGAAGAGAGTGTGAGTGCCTTTCGGAAAGAGGAAGAATGAGCAGGCGGGGTGGAATAGTCGGCATTTGTGGAGGTGGTTTTCAGTTGGTTGCGGACCTGTGATCCGCCTATCCTGTGTGTGTCTTAAGTCCTGCTAGGTGACAGTATATTAAGCAATCTGCGCAGAAGGCCTTTCCGCATAGTGGTGGCCGCGCGTTTTTTCTACGTTTTATCAGGAGTCCATTTTGAGTATCAACCTATTTCAGCGTGCCCTGAGGGGCATTCGTTCCCTTTTCGGATCCCATTCCAGCAACGACTCTACCGCCGCCGACAAGACTGCCGATACCGCGAAAAAGGAGGCCTCTGCCACTTCTGGGGGGAAGAGCGAGAGCCGTCCGCCGCGCCGTCGTCGTTTTGAGAATGGCGAAGGGGAGGGTGCCTCTTCTGGGCGTGGTCCGCGTGGTAGCCGTGGTAGCCGTGGTGGCGTTTCCTTCCAGGGGAGTGAGTCGTCGCGGTCTGAGCGGTCTAGTCGTCAGCCGTTGCCGGTTGCGGAGGAGATTTCGGAGGCCGGTGAGGACTCCAAGCTAGGCGAGGAGCGCGCGCACCGGATTTTGGACAAGAAGAAGGTGGGCGACTGGCAGCCGCCCGCCATTGAGAATCGTGAAGAGGGCGTGAAGTACTTCCAGGACTTCCCGCTGTGCCGAGAGATCCTGCGTGCCGCCCTGGACGACATGGGCTTCCAGAAGTGCACGCCGATCCAGGGATTGGCGTTGCCGGTGGCCATTACGGGCAAGGACCTGGCGGGCAAGGCGCAGACCGGTACCGGAAAGACCGCGGTCTTCCTGCTCTCCATGCTGGACCAGTTCGTGCGTTGCCCCGACAAGCGCAAGCTCAACCAGCCCTTCGCGCTGGTTTTGGCGCCCACCCGCGAGCTGGCCATCCAGATCGCCAAGGACGCCGACAACCTGAGTGTCTACACCACCCTGCGCACCGTGGCCGTCTTCGGCGGCATGGACTACGAGCGCCAGCGCCGGCTCCTCCAGGCCGGATGCGACCTCATTGTCGCCACTCCCGGACGGCTCATCGACTTCCTGCAGAAGCGCGTCATCGACACCTCCATGCTGAAGGTCCTGATTTTGGACGAGGCCGACCGCATGCTGGACATGGGCTTTATCCCGGATGTCAAGCGGATCATCAACTACTTGCCGCCCAAGGAAGAGCGCCAGACCATGCTCTTTAGCGCAACCCTCTCCCACGACATCATGGCGCTGGCCAGCCGCTGGATGCGTCCTGATCCCGCGGTGCTGGAAGTGGAGCCCGAGCGCGTGGTGGCCGAGGGCGTCAACGAGACCGTGTACGCCTGCACCACCCAGGAGAAGCTGGCGATCATCCTGTGGGTCCTCCAGCACGAGGATGTCCACCGCGCCCTCATCTTCCGCAATCGTCGCCGGGATGTGGAGGAGCTGCACGCCGAGCTCCAGCGCTACGGAATTCCCTGCGAGATGCTTTCGGGTGACGTCAACCAGAATCGCCGCCTGAACATCCTGGAGGCCTTCCGCAACGGCACCGTGAAGGTGGTGGTGGCCACCGATGTGGCCGGTCGTGGCATCCAGGTGGACGACATCACCCATGTCTTCAACTACGATCTGCCCTACGAGGCCGAGGACTACGTCCACCGCGTGGGACGCACCGCCCGCGCCGGTCACCAGGGCCGCGCAATCTCCTTCGCTGACGAGGACTGCGCCTTCGTCATGCCCGAGATCGAGGAATACATCGGTCGTGCCCTGCCGACTGTCCAGCCCCCCGAAGAGATGCTGGTCATGCCCAAGCCCGTGGCCTCCCCCAGGCCCCGTGCCCAGGAGGGCGGCGATCGCCGCGGCGGCGGCTCCTACGGTTCCCGCGGCGGTCGCGGCGGCTCCTACGGCTCCCGCGGCGGTCGCAGCGGCGGCTTTGGCGGCTCCCGCGGCGGATCCGTCTCCTTCGGCGGGCGTTCTGGCGGCGATCGTCGTCCGCCTTTCCGTGGCGGTCGTGGCAATCGGTAGGAATTCCCCGTTTTTGCTCAGTTTTCGTGGAAGCCCTTCCGGACAAAGAAGAACCCGTTGGCGCGGAATCTGCGCCCAGGGTGCGTTTAGGGGACCAGTCGGAACCCCGGGAGGAGACCCTCCCTGTGGTGGTGGTGCTGGATACCCTCCGGAGCGCCTACAACACCGGGAACATCTTTCGGCTGGCGGATGCCGTGAATGCCCAGGCGATCTATGCCTGCGGATACACGCCTTGCCCGCCTCACGAAAAGCTGGCCAAGACCGCGCGGGGCTGTGACGAGACGGTGCCCTGTCGGCATTTCGACACGGCGGCGCAGGCCATTGACGAGTTGAAATCGCGGGGCTACACTGTCTACGGCGTGGATACCGTGGAGGGCGCAGGCATCTACTGGGAGACACCGCTGCGCTTTCCCGCCGCGCTGGTTTTGGGCAACGAGGCGCTGGGGATTTCGCAGGAGGCGCTGTCGTGTTGCGATGGCTTCATTCAGCTGCCCGCCTGCGGTCGCAAGAACTCCATCAATGTTGGCAATTGTGCCGGTGTGGTCCTCTTTGAGGCACTGCGGCAACACCGATTGGTCGGCAAATCCTGAGCCGGCAAATACCCCTTTCACACCCGCAAGCAACTTGCGGTGCTTTTTTTATACGCGTGCGCAGGCGCGCGAAACCCCACACCCGGAGAACGCACACCATGAACTGCCTGATAGTCTTCTGTCTTTGGCTGGTCGTTACCCTCGCCCTCCATTTGCGCTATCGTGTGCAAGTGAAAGGTCTGGACGATGTGGTGCGCCGCTACGGCAAAACGGGCATTCTCTTCCTGCCGAACCACCCGGCGCTGATCGACCCCGTGCTGCTCTCCAGCGTCCTCTGGAACAAATTTCATCCCCGGGCGCTGGCCACCGAAAAGCAGGTGCGCGCCACCATCCTGAAGCGCATTGGCTGGCGTGTGCGGCTCTTGACCCTGCCGGATATGGGCGTGGGCGGCATCGCCTGCCACGACACGGTTTTGGCGCAGATTGAGGCCTGTGTGCAGGCATTGAAGGCGGGTGACAACCTGTTGTTCTATCCGGCGGGGCGAATCTACCGTTCCCGGATGGAGAAGCTCCGCGGTAATGGCGGCGTCTCCCGCATCCTGCAGGAATATCCCGACTGCAAGGTGGTGCTGGTGCGCACCACGGGGTTGTGGGGCAGCGATTTTGGGCGTGCGAAGGGCTATCAGCTGCCCTTCGGCACCTGCCTCAAGCGGCACTTCTGGCACGTGATCCTGGGCGGAATCTTCTTCATGCCCCGTCGGCACGTGACCATCGAGTTCGTGACGCGTCCCCAGGATATGCCCGACGGCTCCGACAAGGAGATCCTGAATCGCTATCTGGAGAACTTCTACAACAAGTCGATGCGCCCCAATACCTACGTGCCTTATACCTGGTTCGAGGGCGGCCGCACCTGCACGCTCCCGGAACCCGATGCCTATAACGCCAACGAGGACACCTCCCGCGTGCCCGACGAAGTCCGCGCCAAGATCAAGGACAAGCTCCGCGAGTTGACCGGCAAGCGTCTGATCAAGGACACGGATACCTTGGGCACCGATCTGGGGCTGGATTCGTTGGTGGTGGTGGAGTTGCAGCAGTGGATCGCCAAGGAATTCGGCAAGGAGGTCCCCAGCCCCGAGAAGCTCCGCACCGTGGCGAGCCTCCTGATCGCCGCCATGGGCGAATCCGATGCCACCGATCCCCTCCTGCCGGTCCCCGCAAACTGGTTCTATGACGACCCGCGGCCCCTGACGGTCACCCAGGCCGACAGCATTCCGCTGGCCTTCCTGAAGAATGCGAAGAAGGCTCCGAATCGTCCTGTGTGGGCGGACCAGACCAGCGGCGTCTTCACCAATCGAAAGATGGTGTTGGCGGTCTTGGCATTGGCGCCGCAGCTGAAGAAGCTCCCTGGCGAACGCTTGGGCATTCTGATGCCCGGCACCGTGGCGGCAACCCTCTTCTACCTGGCGGCGCAATTCGCCGGCAAGACCCCGGTGATGATCAACTGGACTGTCGGCAACCGGAATATGCGCCACTGCGTGGAGAGCGTGGGCCTGGAGAAGATCCTGACTGCGCAGGTGCTGGTGGAGCGTCTGAAAGGCATGGGCGTGGACTTCACAGGCCTAGAGGACCGTTTTGTGACGGTGGAGACCATCAAGGACCGCATTGGCTTGGGCGCCAAACTCCTGGCGGTTTTCCGCAGCCGTTTCTGGTGGCGGAGCCTCTGGAAGGCGCCCATCCCCGAGACCGCCGTCATTCTTTTCACCTCCGGCTCCGAGACCCTGCCGAAGGCCGTGCCTCTCACCCATCAGAATCTCATGGTGGATGTGACTCGTGCCGCCGCCGACATGAACATCCAGAAGGACTACTGCCTGCTGGGAATGCTGCCGCCCTTCCACTCCTTTGGGACGCTGCTCTCCATCGTCTTCCCCTGCGCCTCCAATATCCGGGTGGTCTACCATCCCAATCCCACCGAGGGCGCCATGCTGGCACGTCTCACCGCCGCCTACAAGGTCAATTTCTTCTGCGGCACGCCGACCTTCGTGGCGAATATCCTTCGCAACGGCACGCCCCAGCAGCTGGAGACCCTCCGGCTGGTGGTCTGCGGTGCCGAAAAATGCCCCGAGGCCACCTTCCGCCTGCTGAACGAGAAGGCGCCCTTGGCCGAGCTCTATGAGGGCTATGGCATCACCGAATGCGGCCCCGTGGTCTCCCTCAACAAGCCCCGCCAGTATCGCAAGGACTCCGTGGGAAAGCTGTTGGATTGCACTCGTGGCGTGGTCATGGACGAGTCCTGCAAGCGTGTGCTGGGTCCTGGCGAGACCGGCATGCTGGTGGTCTGCGGCGAGACCGTCTTTGGCGGCTATCTGGGCTATAAGGGCCCCAGTCCCTTCGTCCTCCGCGAAGGTCGCAACTGGTATCGTACTGGCGACTTGGTCCAGATGGACCAGGATGGCTTCATCTTCTTCAAGGGTCGCCTGAAGCGCTTCACGAAGATTGGCGGGGAGATGGTTTCTCTGCCCGCCATTGAGGAGACCCTCCTGAAGCATTTCCAGAATCCGGCGGTGAAGGGTCCTGCGCTGGCCGTGGAGACTTACGGTCCCGATGACGCGCCCGTCATCTGTCTGGTGGCCACCATGCCGGTGGAGCGCGAGGAGGCCAATCGCATCCTGCGTGAAGAGGGCTTCCCGCCCATTTGCTCCATTCGCGAGGTCCATCGCTGGGAGGAGATCCCGCTGCTGGGCACCGGAAAGACCGACTACCGCGGCTTGAAGGCGCGTCTGGAGTCCGAGGGCACCAGTGGCTGTGTGGAGGAATCCGTGAAGACGGAGATCCCCGTGGTAGAGCCCGTGCGTGAGGAGGTCCGTTAGATGGCCATCCGCGTCATTCTCATTGGCGGATTGCTCCTGCTGACCCTCTGCGCGCTGCTGGCGTTGCGGAGCCGTCTGGCAACGCGGCTCTTTCTGGCGGTGCAGCTGCTGGGCGGGACCCTCCTGGTGCTCTTTCCCGAGACCACCAATTGGCTGGCGGCGAAGGTGGGTGTTGGCCGCGGCACGGATCTCCTCTTCTACCTGGCAGTCTTGGCCGGATACGCCGCAATCCTGGTGATTCTGGCGAAATTCCGTCGGCTGGAGCGCCAGATCACCCTCCTTACCCGGGAGATCGCCATCCTTACGGCACGCCGCGAGGACGGTGCATCATCAGACTCTTCCCCCAAGGCATCATGAGCGCTCCCGCTGTCACGCTGGTTACCATCTGCTGGAATGCGGAGAAGACCCTGTCGCGGACCCTGGATTCCGTGCTGGCACAGGAGACGGCTCCCGCGGAGTATCGCGTGGTGGACGGCGGGTCCACTGACGGCACTTTGTCGTTGCTGGAGGCGTATCGTCCGCGCTTTCAGGCGCGTGGCATTCCGCTGATAGTGGAGCCGCAGCGGCGTGTGCCTGGCGAAGCGGGGATTCCCAATGCCTGGAACCAGGCGCTTCGTGAAGCGCAGAGTGAGGTGATTGGATTGCTGAATGCCGACGACTGGTACGAGCCCACGCTCCTGTCCCGGGTCTGCGAGGCCTTCGGCGCGGATTCCGAGCTCGGCGCGGTCTCGGTGCCGGTGTCCATGGATCATCCGGAGCCCGGGAAGTCCTGGGTCTTCCATCCGCAACCGCTCTCGCGACTTTCCTGGAAGATGCCGGTGCCGCATCCGGGGACCTTCTTTCGCCGGAGCGTCTACGAGAGCGTGGGGCTCTACGATGTCATGCTGCGCATTGCTGCGGATTATGATTTCGTCTGGCGCTGTCGGAACCATGGTGTAAAGTGGCGTTATCTCCCGGAGCCCGCGGGCGTCCACATGCAGCTGGGCGGGCTGGCGAATAGCAGCCGCGCTTTGGCGCGTCGCGAGACCTACCGCGCTGCCCGGAAACACGGCTCTTTCTGGAACCCCATCCCCGCACTGGCGCTCCTTCTTAGGAGCCTCCTGGGACGCTGAATGACCTTCTTTTGACCGATTCCTTTTTTGAAACCGGCACCAAGAACACGCACTGACATGCTTAGTGACATAGATCGACAATGGATGCAGATTGCCTTGCAGGAGGCGGAGAAGGGCTGGGGGACTTGTTCTCCGAACCCCATGGTCGGCGCCGTGATTGCCACGGAGGACCATGAGCTCTCCCGGGGCTTTCACGCCAAGGCGGGCGAGGCACACGCGGAGATCCGCGCATTGCAGGCGTTGCCTCCCGGCGCAGATCTCTCTCACGCCACCCTCTATGTGACTCTGGAACCCTGCACCACCACCGGACGCACCCCGCCCTGCTGCGAGGCAATCATCCGCTCCGGAATTCGCCGCGTGGTCATGGGATGCCTGGACAAGAATCCCGCCCATAGCGGTGCCGCCGTGGAGCGCCTCCAGGCCGCCGGCATTGAGGTGGTCACCGATGTCTGCCGCGAGGAATGCGAGCGCCTGAACGAGCACTTCTTCTGGTGGATCCAGCGGAAGCGCCCCTGGGTCATCCTGAAACTGGGACTCTCTCTGGACGGAAAGATTGCGCTGCCCAATGGCGAATCCCAGTGGATCACGGGTCCCGAGGCGCGCCGCCGCGCGCATCGCCTCCGTCAGCTCTCCGACATGATCATGGTGGGCGGACAGACCGCGCGCCGTGATAATCCGCAGCTCACCGTCCGCGAACCCCCGAATTGGCAGCGGCAGCCCGTGCCCGTGGTCTGGACGAGTCAGCCCCTCCCCAGCGATCTGCACCTCACTATGGCGACCGATCGGCCGCTGGTGGAGGCGCAGCCCGATACTCCCGAGGCCTGGGATACCTTCCTCTCCATCTGGGGCGCCGAGGAAAAGACCGTCCTTCTCATCGAGGGCGGCGGCGAATTGGCCGCCAACGCGCTCTCCTGCGGCGTGGTTAACCAGATCTACTTCTTCCTGGCACCGAAGATCATCGGTGGACGCGACTCCATTCCCGCCGTGGGCGGCGCCGCCCCCGAATCCCTGGATGCCGCGGTGCATCTCTCGCGGATCCGCTTGGAGATGGTGGGCGAGGACCTCCTCTACATCGCTTACCCCGACAACTGCAAGTAGTCTACTATGTTTACTGGCATTGTGCAAGCACAGGGGACCGTCCTCTCCCTCCAGACCCGCCAGGATGGCGCGCGGCTGGTGGTGGATACCGCCCTGCCGCCCGAATCCCTGAAACTGGGCGACAGCATTGCCGTGGATGGCGTCTGCCAGACCATCGCCGTCCTGGATGGCTCCCGATGCACCTTCCATTGTCTCCAGGAGACTCTCCGTCGGACCATCTTCGGAGAATACACCGCTGGTCAGAAGGTGAACATCGAGCCTGCGCTGGCGGTGGGCGATCGGCTGGGCGGACACATCGTCCAGGGACATGTGGACTGCGCGGAGCGCGTGATGAGCGTGGCGGTCCGCGATGGCGACCGTGTCCTGACCATTCACCGTCCCGATCCTGCGGATTTTCCGCTGGTGATGAAGGGCTCCGTGACCATCAACGGCGTCTCTCTCACGGTGGCGAAGTGCACTGCGGAGTCCTTCTCGGTTTGCCTCATCCCCCACACCTGGGAGCACACCGATCTCCATCTGCTGAAGAACGGCTCCCGCGTGAATCTGGAGGCCGATATCGTAGGGCGATACCTGGCCGATTTCCAGAAACACACCTCGAACATCTCCCTGGAGACTCTTCGAAACGCGGGATTCTGAATTAGTGGCTAGTGGCTAGTTTGCAAGGTGCCGCAGGCGCTTTTCCGCCTACCGGCGGTACGGTGCATCGCGCATTGTACACTGCGCGATAGTGCGAATTTCTAATTTGCAATTGCGGCGCACTCTGGCGCCGCTGGCGGTTTGGCGCCACCGCAGTGGCGGCAAGGCCCACTGCAGAGTGGCCGAAACTCCTCATTCCTCATTCCTCATTCCTCATTGGAGGGGCGTAGCCCCGACCGCAAACTCCTTCCTCCTTCCTCCTTTTTTTGCATTTTTATGGATTTCCAAGCATTACCTGATGGCGGAGTCTGTTCTCCGCGGGGCTTTTTGGCCGCGGGCGTCACCTCTGGTTTGAAGAAGAGCGGTGCTCCTGATTTGGCGATGATTTTCAGTGAGCGTCCTGCGGAGGTCGCGGGCGCATTCACGAGCAACCTCTTTGCTGCCGCGCCTGTCGAGTGGGACCGCAGGGTGATTCGCCGTGAGGAGCCGGTCCGTGCGGTAGTGGTGAACAGTGGTGTCGCCAACGCCTGCACGGGTGCGCAGGGTGCCCAGGATACCCGCGCCATGGCGGCGTATGCTGCCGAGAAATTGCATGTGACTACGGACCAGGTGCTGGTCTCTTCCACGGGCGTCATTGGCGAATTCCTGCCCATGGGCATCATTCGCCACGGCATTGACCTGGCGGTGTCGGCGCTTTCCGAGAAGGGCAGCCACGATGCCGCCCGCGCCATCATGACCACGGATACCGTGGAGAAGCGCGTGGCGGTCTCTCTGGAGATTGGTGGCAAGACGATCACCATTGGTGCCATGACCAAGGGCGCCGGCATGATCGCCCCCCAGATGACCCTCTGTCAGACGCGGCCACGACAGGCAACCATGCTGGCGTATTTCACCACCGACGCCGCCATCTGCCGCGACGCCCTCCAGACCGCCCTTCAGACCGCCCTGGAGCGCTCCTTCAACCGCATCATCGTGGATGGCGATACCTCCACCAACGACACCATGGTCGTGCTGGCCAATGGCGCCGCCGAAAATGCGGTCATTCTCCCCGATACCCCCGAGCTCGAGGCCTTTACTGCCGCATTGGAATTCTGCGCGGCATATTTGGCGAAGGCGATGGTGATGGACGGCGAGGGCGTCACTAAATTCGTGGATCTGCGGGTCTCCGGCACCCTGGATAACCAGAGCGCGCGGCAGATTGCCGAGGCCATCGCCCGCTCGCCGCTCTGCAAGACCGCCTGGTATGGTGCGGATCCCAACTGGGGACGAATCCTCTGCGCTGCCGGATACAGCCATGTGCCCTTCAAGCCCACCCAGGTGGATCTCTACTTCGACGATCGCCCCGTGGTGCTTAGCGGTCTCTCCGCCAAGAAGTGCACCGAGGCCGAGCTGGCCGCCGTGCTGAAGAAGCGCTCCTTCCAGGTGCGGCTCTCCGTGGGACAGGGCCCCGGACAATTCCAGATCTGGACCTGCGATTTGAGCCACGACTACGTGAAGATCAACGCCGATTATCACACCTAGGTTTTTCCCCGCGTGGACGGATTGCTGCACATCCTAGGACACCCGGATCTGCCGCTGGGCACCGCCGAGCATCCGGAGGACTCCCAGCTCTTCAATTGCTGGAACTTCTGTCAGCTGGCGGAGCGCCTGGAGCTGCCGTATCTCTACTACGGCGTGGAGGGCTCCCTCTGCCCGCCCGGTACCCACGGCACCGTGGTCTCCATCGGCGTGCCTCCCGAGGATGCCCGGTGGTCCTTTCGGAATTTCTGGCACCAGGAATACAGCGCTCGGTTGACGAAGGCGTTGTCGGAGCACGTGGGGACGGATGCCACCCAGCAGTGGGTGGCCTCCATCTACGGCGTGGCGCAGTGTGATGTAACGGTGTCCAGCGGTATCCCGGTCTTCGAGCCCATGCTGGGCTACGGAACCTGCTGGAGCAACTACCGCGTCTTCCCCTCCTACGCACAGCAGCAGGTCATCTATACCCGTCAGCCCGAGACCCAGCAGGACCGCTACTTCGATACCGTCATCCCGCATTTCATTAACCCCGACGACTACCCATTTACGCCCACTCCCAAGGACTACCTGGTCTACTTGGGACGCGCCGCCGAGGACAAGGGCGTGGCGCTGGCGCGCGAGACCGCCTCTCTGGCGGGACTGGAGTTCCGGGAGGTCCATCGCGGTTGTGGCGGCGCCGAGAAAGCGCGGCTGTTGGGCGAGGCCCGTGCGGTCCTCATGCCCACCCTCTACCTGGAGCCCTTCGGATATGTGGCGATCGAGGCCATGATGTGCGGCACGCCCGTCATCTCCACCGATTGGGGATCTTTCCCCGAAATCATCCGCGAGGGCGTGGATGGCTTCCGCTGCCGCACGCAGGCCGAATTCTCCGATGCTGTCCGCCAGGCGCCCACGCTGAATCGCGAGGCCATCCGGCGGGGCGCGCTGGAGCGCTTTTCTTTGGACGCCGTGGCGGATGCCTATCGGCGATATCTTCTTTTTGTTTGGAACGTACATCGCTACGGAGGCTACTACGCCCCCGGAGCCACAAGAAAGGAATCTCATTCAAAATGCTGAATGTCGAAACTGATTTGGAGCTCTTTGCCCTGGGCGAACCCGGCGGTCCCGTGAGCATTCACCAGAAGACCGCCCCCGCGAAGGCGGTGAAGAAATCCTCCGCAAAGGGTAAGGCCAAGGGCACGCCCGTACGGTCCACGCTGCCTCCTACCGCGAGCTTCCATAGCGACGGCCCCTCCGGTCCCGCATTCTGTGACGGCCCCTCCGGTCCCGCTTTCGCCGACGGCCCCTCCGGACCTGGATTCTTCAGCGACGGGCCCTCCGGACCCGCTTTCCATTAGAGAAAGACACCCCGCGCGTAATACGCGGTGGCGTTAGGAATTTTTGTAAGTAAACCCACGGTTTTTTCAATCCAACGAACCATGTACATCCTCGGCATTGACATTGGCGGCACGAAGATCGCCGTCTGCCTGTCCAACGAAAAGGGCGAGATCCTAGCTTCCCGACGCATTCCCTCCACTGCCACCTACGAGGAGGCGCTGGAGAAGATCTCCAAGGCCGCAGAGGAGCTGATCGGCAAGCAGGGCATCACCCTCCAGCAGGTCGCGGTCTGCGGCATCTCCGCCCCCGGTCCCCTGGATCTGGAGAAAGGACAGCTCCTGCGCTCCCCCAATATGACCTGGGGCGACCAGATCCCCATCCGCGACGATATCGCACACCGGCTGGGAATCCCCGCCTCCTTGGAGAATGACGCCAATGCCGGCGCGCTGGCCGAGTGGCTCTTCGGAAGCGGCCAGGGAAAGAAGAATCTGGTCTACCTCACTATGTCCACGGGCGTGGGCGCCGGCGTCATCGCGGATGGGCACTTGCTTCATGGATGCACCGGCAATGCCGGCGAGATGGGCCACGTGGTCTTGGATGTGAATGGCCCGCTGTGCAATTGCGGTCTGCGCGGATGCCTGGAGGCATACGCCGGCGGTCGCGCGGTCCAGCAGAGGATGCAGAACTACCTCAAGGACTACCCCAATCACGCCTTCTTCCGCCTGCCTTCCGTGGAGGGTAAGCTGGAGAACCTGAATTTCAAGGCGCTCCTGGAGGGCGTCCACGCCAAGATCCCCCTGGCGTTGGAGTGGTGGAACGAGTACTGCATGCGCCTGGCGCAGGGCATCGGCGTGGTCTGCTGCGCTTACAACCCCGAGGTCATCGTGCTGGGAACCACCTCCTACTACGCAGGCGATACCCTCATGACGCCTCTCAAGGCACTCATCCCACAGTTCACCTGGAAGGAATACTACACCACTTGCACCGTGCGCACCAGCGCACTGGGCCTCGGCATCGGCGAACTGGCTGGCGTCTCCACCGGCCTCTACTACCTGAAGCAACACGGACTGCTGGAAGAAAAGTAGCCATACCGTCCATACGCAAAAGGCGCGCCCCATCACGGGACGCGCCTTTTTTGCGTAAAAAGGGAGGAAGGAGTGCGCCCGGCTTCGTCTTGCTGTGCTCGGCTACGCCGGGGCTTGCCTTGCGGCAAGGAGGAAGGAAAATTGTGACTGGAAATTTCTACGGATTTCTGTGTAAATTTTCAGTGATAGTTTTTATGGGTGGGTGATTTTGGCATTTCCCATGTGGATTTTAGGTGGAGAATGGCGAAATTCCCGTGACGGTGTATGTTATTGGAAATTTAGTTAGATTTCTCATATAATTTTCATTGAGAAGCCATGATTATTCCCCGTGACAGGTATTTGCAGCAGTTATTGGACCGTCGTGAGAATGGTCTGATCAAGGTGGTTTGTGGGTTGCGTCGGTGTGGCAAGAGCTTTTTGCTCTTCCGTCTCTTTCGGGAGCGCCTTTTGGGGGAGGGCATTCCGGAGGAGCGGATTGTGACTCTTGCTCTGGACAGCGAGGAGAACCGTGTATATCGTTCGCCGGAGGCGTTATGGGACTATCTTCGGGGGCGGATTACGGACAGCAAGGAGGTCTTTTATGTGTTGCTGGACGAGATCCAGTATGCGATTCCCCGGGAGGAGTTGCGCCATCCCTCGGAGGATGTCCGCCTCTACGGCGTTTTGAATGGTCTGTTGCAGCTGGGGAATGTGGATATCTATGTCACTGGCAGCAACTCCAAGATGCTCTCCAAGGATGTCATGACGGCGTTCCGGGGTCGTGGTGATGTAGTGGAGGTAAATCCCCTTTCTTTTGCGGAATATCATTCTGCTGTGGGTGGCGAGCGTGCGGAGTCCTTCGAGGAGTACTGCCGATATGGTGGCATGCCGTTGGTGCTTTCTCAGAAGGACGACCAGGCGAAGCAACGCTATCTCTCTCGCCTTTTTGAGGAGGTCTACTTCCGGGATATCCTAGAAAGGTACGACTTTTCGCTGCCCCATGTGCTGTCGGAGCTGACTGATAGCCTCTGCTCTTCCATTGGCTCTTTGACCAATGTGAGCAAAATCGTCAATACCCTCGCCAGCGTGCAGAGGCTGAAGGTCACCCACACCACCACCGCGAGCTATTTGGAGGCGTTGAAGGATTCTTTTCTGTTCCGTGGCGCCCTGCGTTACGACGTGAAGGGTCGGAAGTATTTCGAGTCTCCCCTGAAGTTCTATTGCACGGATGTGGGATTGCGCAATGCGCGCCTCAACTTCCGGCAGCAGGAGGAGACTCATTTGCTGGAGAATATCGTCTTCAACGAACTGCACGCGCGGGGATTCGCTGTGGATGTGGGCGTGATGCACTTGGAGGACGCGGAACGCAAAATGGTCAGGACCGAGATCGATTTCGTGGCGAATGCGGGATCGAGGCGGTACTATGTGCAGGTTGCGTTGCGGATGGACGACGAGGAGAAGCGCAAGCAGGAGTTGCGGCCCCTGTTGGCCGTCAATGATCACTTCCGGAAGGTGGTGATTACGAAAACGCTGCAGAGTCCCTGGTATGACGAGAAGGGGATCCTCCACTTGGGGGTCTACGATTTCCTGCTGGATCCTCGAGCGATGGATTACTGATGGCACAGGGCGTTTTTTGCTAACTCCAGCGAGTCCCCCATCAAGGTAGTAGGGAGAAGGGAGAAGGGAGAAGGGAGAAGGTAGAAGGTTAAAGCGGCGTCTGTGGTGCCTTATAACTAGCCACTAGTCGCTAATTGCTAAGTACTTACATAGAATCCGCGCTAGCGGGTTCTATGGAAAGCGACTTTCCAGCGAAGGTCTTTGGGGAAGGAGTCGAGGGTTTGGTGGAATAGTGTTTCCCCGTTGGCTTTCCCGTATAGCTTTGCGAGGGCATGGATTTCCTGATCGGTGGCGTGGAAGAGTAGGATCCGTGCCTTTTGTTCATCGCCGTGGCAGGCGTATTTTTGGAGAGTCTGGAGGGCCCTTTGGAAGTGCCTGCGGCTACGGAGATGTCGGAGGACGAAGAATGCCAGTGCGGCCAAGAGTGGAATCCAGTTCAGCCACAGTGGGAGTGATGGTGCGAATTGTGGCAGGACGAGTTGTCCGATGGGGAGGAGCAGGCAGAGTGCCAGGAAGAGGAAGGAGTCCCACTGGCTGTGCATGATCCCGCCCCAGTTTCGTCGGAAGGCGCCGGTGGAGGTCTGGTATGCGAAGTGTTCTTCGAACTCGGTGGCTTGGAGTCCGGTGCGTGTCACATGGCAGAGCTCGTGGGAGAGGATCTCGTCGCGGTCGTAGAAGAGGTGGCGTTTTTTTGTGCGGAGCTTCTGGCTGATGATGAAGACCGTGAAGAGATCCGGCGGGGCGGAGAAGGTGCATCCGCCGAAGAGCCAGCTATGGGAGGGGCTGCAGAAGTATCCCGGCACCCAATCGCACTGGAAGCCATAGAGGCCCTTTGTGCGCTTGCCGGAGGCAGCGAGCACCTCTGCGGGAATGGCGTCCTCGCGCTTCAACGTCATGCCCTCCAGCGAGGCCCTGCCGGCGGTGCGGAGGTCGTCCTCCCATTGGGAGAGACGTTCTGCGAGTCGCTGCAGTCGTGCCGCGAAGGCGTCGGCGTCCTCTCCGGGGGCGGGCGTCAGGCCGCGTCGATCCAGGTCGACGAGGGTATCCAGGTCTTCCTGTCGGATGCGTTGCAGAACCTTTTCGTCCAGTGCGAGGGGCATATTGGGTGTCTTCTGGGGAAAGAAAAAGGGGAGAGGGGAAGAGTGGATCTTCCCTTCTCCCCGGGAGGAGTCTTGGTGGTTTTAGCCGCCCAGCTTATCGATCATCTTCACCAGCGGCGCGAAGAGTGCGATAACGATGGTACCGATGATCAGAGCCAGGAACATGATCATCAGAGGCTCGATCAGTGCGGTGAGGCCTTCCACGGCGCGGTCGACCTCTTCCTCGTAGACATTCGCCACGCGGTTCAGCATGTCGGGCAGGGCACCGGTCTCTTCACCGACCTCGATCATGGAGCAGAGCATCAACGGGAACAATCCGCTCTTTTCCAGGGGCTTGGTCATGCCTTCACCTTCGCGGACGGCGTCATGGACGGTATCGATGGCGCGGGCGAAGTGTTCGTTTCCGGCGGTGTCGCGGACGATCATGAGTGCGGAGAGGACGGCGACGCCGGAGCCCATCAGGGTTCCCAGGGTTCGGGCGAAGCGCGCGCAGATATTCTTGATGACCAATCCGCTAATGGCGGGGATTTTAATGACCATCAAGTCCCAGAGATAGGTACCGATTTTCGTCTTCAGGAAGAGTTTGAAGACGAAGATGAATCCCATGAAGCATAGGAATACGGTGAGGAAGTGGTGCTGCATGGCATTGGAGCAGCTGATGACGAACTGCGTGATGCCGGGGAGGGTTTCGCCGGGGAGCATTTCATCGAACATCTGTCCGAATTTCGGGATGATGAAGATCATCAGACCGGCGGTGATGCCCAGTGCCATGACCAGAACGGCGATAGGGTAGACCATGGCCGACTTCACCTTGCCGGCGATGCGCTGGCTCTTTTCCATGAATTCCGCCAGACGATTCAGGACGATTTCCATGGCACCGGAGGCCTCACCCGCGCGGACCATGGAGACGTAGAGCTTATCGAAGGTCTTCGGGTGGGTGGCCAGGGCCTCGGAGAAGGTGGAACCGCCTTCCACGGAGTCGGCCAGGCTTCCCATGACCTTGAAGAGGGCCGGCTGCACGCCCTTCGCCTGACGCTGGAGGGTGCGCAATGCGCGGACCAGCGGCAGACCGGCTTCCAGCAGGGTCGCCAACTGACGGGTGGCGGTGCAAAGGTGCTTCTTGGGGACCTTCGGCTGGCCAAAGAGCGAGCCCGCGCCGGAACCGGCCTTCTTGGACTTCTGGCCGCCGCCGATGGTCGTCAGGCTGGTGGGGGAGAGCGCCTGGTTCTTCAGCTGAATGGTCGCGGCCTGCTCGTCTTCGGCCTCGATGACGCCCTTGCGCAGCTTTCCGGCGTCGTCGTATGCGGTGTATTGAAATTTCGCCATTGGGATTTAGGGGGGATTTTCGGCGAGAGAGGGGGATCGAAAAGGGGATTTTTTTAGGTGAGGAGGAACCAACCTACTGCCGTCTGGCGGCGGCGTTGGCGGTGGCCTGGTTCAGGGAGTTCTTGTTCTCCTTGAGCTGTTCGTGGATCTTCTGGACCACGCCCTCGGCGTCGCGGCACTTGGTGATCAGGTCACCGTAGGAGATCTTTCCCTGGTTGTAGAGCTGGAGCAGGTGTGTATCCAGGGTATTCATGCCGTATTTGGCACCGGTCTGGATATCGGAGGTAATACGGAAGGTCTTTCCGTCGCGGATCAGCGCCTGGATGGAGGGCGTGGAGATCATGACCTCGAAGGCGGCGATACGGCCCTTCTTGTCAATGCGCTTCAGCAGCAGCTGCGAGATCACGCAGATGAGGGTGGATGCCAGCTGGGTACGGATTTGTGCCTGCTGGTTGGTGGGGAAGGAGTCGACGATACGGTCGACGGTTTCGGCGGCGCCGGTGGTATGCAGGGTTCCGAAGACCAAGTGACCAGTTTCAGCCGCGGTGATAGCGGCGGAGATGGTCTCGTTGTCTCGCATTTCTCCCACCAGAATCACATCGGGGTCCTGACGCAGCGCGCGTCGGATGGCGTCCGCGAAGGAGGGCACGTCGTTGTGCACCTCGCGCTGGGTCACCACGCACTTGCGGCTGGTGTGGTAGAATTCGATGGGGTCCTCGATGGTGATGATATGGTCGTTGCGCTCGTGGTTGATCACATCGATCATGGAGGCCAGGGTAGTGGACTTTCCGGAACCGGTGGGGCCGGTGACCAGGACCAGTCCACGGGGGCGGAAGAGGATGTCCTTACATGCCATGGGCAGGCCGATCTGCTCCAGCGTCAGCAGGTCGTTGGAGATGGTACGCAGGACCATGGCGATATTGCCACGGGCGCGGAAGGCGGAGACACGGAAACGCGCCTTGTCGCCGAAGGCGAAGCCGAAGTCGACGGTTCCGTCCTGCTGGAGCTTCTGCTGGTTTGCCTCACTGGTGATGGACTTCATGAGGTACTCGGTGTCCTCGGGCTGCATGGGCGGCACATCGAGGGGCGTGAGTTCGCCGTGGAGTCGGAGGGTAGGCGGGCAGAAGCAGGGCAGGTGAAGATCGCTGGCTCCTTCTTCGAGGACCAGGTCGAGCAGGTCTGCCATTTCCAGTCTGGGCATGGTGTATGTCTCCTGAAGATTCGGTTTCTAGGGAAAGTGTGGGAAGAGTCTCGCGGGTGTGGCCGCGGGTTAGCGGGATCAGCCGAAGGTGAACTGGATGACCTCCTTCGCGCTGGTGACGCCCTCGAGCACGTGCTGGAGTCCGTCCTGTCGGAGGGTGGTCATGCCTTGTGACATGGCCTGCTTCTTGATCTCCTGGGTGGGGCAGCGGCGATGGATCATGCTCTGGATCTCGGGGGTGACCAGCAGCAGCTCGAAGATACCGATTCGCTTCTTGTATCCGGAGCCATTGCAGTAGTCGCAGCCGGTACCCTGGTAGAACTTCCGGCCGTTGAGCTGTTCGCGGGTGATACCGAAGGCCTCCAGCTCGGTGTCGGTGGGATCGTAGGGCTGCTTGCAGTTCGGGCAGCAGCGTCGGATGAGTCGCTGTGCCAGGACGCCGACCACGGTGGAGCTGATCAAGAAGGGCTCGATGCCCATATCGATGAGTCGGGTGACGGCGCCGGCGGCGTCGTTGGTATGGAGGGTGGAGAGCACCAGGTGTCCGGTGAGGGATGCCTGGATGGCGATTTCGGCGGTCTCCTTATCGCGGATTTCTCCCACCATGATTCGGTCGGGGTCCTGACGCAGGAAGGCGCGCAGTGCGCTGGCGAAGGTCATGCCGACGGCCTCGTGGACGGGCACCTGGAGGATTCCCTCGATGTTGTATTCCACAGGGTCTTCCACGGTGAGGAGCTTGTCCTCGATGGTATTGAGCTCCTTGATGCCGGAGTAGAGGGTAGTGGTCTTTCCGGAACCGGTAGGTCCGGTGACCAGGAAGATGCCGTTGGGTCGGCTGATGAGCCTGCGGATGTTGGTGACTGTGGACTCGGACATTCCCAGCGCATCCAGATCCAAGTTCACCACGCTGCGGTCCAGGATTCGGAGCACTACGGATTCGCCGTAGCGGGTAGGCAGGGTAGAGACACGCAGGTCAACGGGATTGCGGTTGATGCGTAGCTCGATACGGCCATCCTGCGGGATGCGGCGCTCGGAGATGTTCATGCCGCTCATGACCTTGATGCGGCTGATGACGGGGATGGAGAGGTGCTTCGGGGGAGGCGCCATCTCGTAGAGGTCACCGTCGATACGGTAGCGGATTCGGAATTCGTCAGCGAAGGGCTCGAAGTGGATATCGGAGGCCTTGTCTCGAATGGCCTGTCCCAGAACCGCATTGACGAATTTGACGATGGGGGTGTCGTTGGCGGCGGCCAGCAGCTCGGCGTCGGTGGCGTGGGAGTAGTCCTTTTGCGCCAGCTTGTCCGCGGCGTTGTGCTCCTCCACCAGTTCGTTGATGATGTCGTTGACGGAGGAGCCGCCCTCGGGATAGAAGGCCTCCATGGCCTCCATGATGTCGCGGGGACGCGCCACCACGATGCGGCACTCCTTGTCCACCACGAAGTGCAGCTCATCCACCAGCTTGGTATCGAAGGGCTTGTCGGTGGCCAGGGTGAGGGTGTCGTCGTCTTCGTAGATGGGGACGATGCTGTAGGTGTGTGCGATTTCGGGGGAGATCGCCTTGGCCACATTCTTGTCGATGGAGCTCACGTGGAGTTCCACGAACTGTGTGCTGAGCTCCTGTGCCACGAGCTGCAGCAGCTGGTCCTCTTCGATGATCTGGTAGTTGAAGAGGACCTCCTGGAAGTCCTGCCCGGTATTCCGGCTTTCCTCCAGCACCTCCTCCAGCTGCTCCTTGGTGGCCAGCTTGCGCTTCACGAGGATCTGCCAGAGCATGGTGACTTCCGGCGTGATGTCGTTATTGTCGTACATCGTATCAGATCAGAGGGTTATGAATAGTTTTTGGGGGAGATTCCTGCGGCGCTTAGTCGCTGACGGTGATTCGGAGGACCTCGTTGATGGAGGTGACGCCCATGGCGGCCTTTCGGATGCCGTCGTCGCGCAGATCGCGCATGCCGAGTTCCTTTGCGCGGCGCTTGATGATACCGGCATCGGCCTGGTCGTAGATGAGGTTCTCGATGGAGTTGTCGAGGATGAAGATCTCGTAGATGCCCATGCGTCCGCGGTATCCCTTGTTGCAGTCGGGGCATCCCACGGGCTCCATGAAGTTCTGCTGTTCGGCGTATTCGCGGGTGATGCCGAGGCCCTGCAGCTCGTTGTCGGTGAGCTTATGGGGGCGTTTGCAGTTCTTGCAGAGGCGGCGGGTGAGTCGCTGTGCCATGATTGCGCGGAGGGAGGATGCCACGAGGAAGGGCTTGATGCCCATATCGATGAGTCGGGGCACTGCGGAGGGCGCGTCGTTGGTGTGCAGCGTAGAGAAGACCAGGTGTCCGGTGAGTGCGGCGTTGATGGCGATGGTGCCAGTCTCCGCATCACGGATTTCACCGACCATGATGATGTTTGGTGCCTGACGCAGCATGGCTCGCAGAGCGCTGCCGAAGGTGAGGCCCACTTCCGTGTTCACCTGCACCTGGTTGATGCCGCTGAGCTCGTATTCCACAGGGTCTTCGGCGGTGATGATCTTCCGGGTGGGCTGATTGAGCTCGTGGAGGAAGGAGTACAGGGAGGTGGTCTTGCCGGAACCGGTAGGCCCGGTGACCAGGAAGATCCCGTCGGGGAGATTCAGGATCTTGTAGATCAGCTTCACGTCGTCGTCCATGAAGCCTAGCTCCGAGATACCCAGCATAACGCCGCTCTTATCCAAAATACGCATGACGATGGATTCGCCGAAGATGGTGGGGATATCGGAGACACGCAGGTCCAGCTCACGGCCCATGGCGGAGATGCGGATACGGCCGTCCTGGGGGATACGGTGCTCGGAGAGGTCCATGCCGCTCATGAGCTTCAGACGGCTGATGATCTTCTTCTGCATGTATTTCGGCGGCGCCTCCACCTCGTTGAGCACGCCGTCAATGCGGTAC
>CAVGTF010000024.1:0-20585 GCA_963632245.1 Anaerovoracaceae bacterium | reverse complement strand
CCTTATTAGCTAGCAGCTAACCACTAACCTGCTAAGTACTAGTTCAGCGCCTGCGCCGCCTTGTAAACCTTCTCCCTACTACCTGCCACCTGCTATCTAACTAGGCGGGGGCAGCCCCCGTGCCCCCGCTTTCATACATACCCTAAAGGTGTGGGAAGAAGTTTCTTCGGGAGGCGTTATAGCGGTATTCCTGGTGATCCAGGAGCATGATTCCATTGAGGAGGACGGTGGGATCCAGAGCGCCCTTGCCCCAATTTACGCGACCATTCTCCACTTCGGGGAGGGAGATGGAGAGATTTTCGTTTTCGTCCAGGGGGTGAAGGACTTCCTGGATCTTTTCGGCAGAGGGGGTATCGCGTTTTGCGATCATGAGTCCCAGACATTGGTGGAGCATCTCCGGGAGTTCTCGGGTAGTCTCGATGGTGAGTGTGAGTTCCTCGCCGGAATCCCAGAGATCATCGCCGTTTCCAATGGTAGGAAGGAGTTCCCGGACTTGGTCGGTCACCTCCAGCACGGATCCATAGCTGATGACCTGTCCCGGAGTCCAATCCCCCAGGGGGATCGTATTCTCCGCGAAGGAAGCGATATCCCCCAGGGCGGTCAGATAGAGAAAAAAGCGTTCGTCGGAGGAGGGAGTGGTATCGTCATCGCGGGTGACATTCACAGTGAGATTCGTGTTATCCACCACGGATGTCACCTCTTCTTTATCGCTGGTGAACTTATCCACCAAGATATTTCGACGGAGATCCTGGATGGAGAGGACTCCGGTATGGAATTCGCCTTCCATTAGGACGAAAAATGACTCGGAGATGTCCTCCAGCTGTGGGAATGTGGCCTGTCCGCCGAAGATGACATAGGAGGCGTCCTCCAGCTCCAGACTCAGCCCTGCCTGTGCGGCCACCTGCGCCTCGACATAGAAGGTGCCGTCCTCGGCGCGCACCAGAGTGCCGGTAGCCTGCCCGACGTGTCGTCCGGTCTCGGAGGCGACGGGGATAGACACCTTCGGCGTAGGAGTGAAATGCAGATCGCTACAGTATTCCTCCCAGCCCTCTACCTCCACCTGCAATTTGAGTTCCAGGACGCCGCCGGCCAGGGAATCGGCATCCTGGATGGTTGCGGTGCCCTCGCCAGTGAGCCGAATCTGCAGAGGATTGCTCCAGGATTTCGGAATAGATGCGGCCTCCAGAGACTGGTTGGGATACACCGTGCGGACACGCTGCTGTCTCATCCCGGGATTCTCGTCGGAGTCCTGGGTGCCTTCGCTGTCAGTGGGTTCCCAGAGCAACATGACCCGATGTACCTTCCAAGGCTGGACCTGTAGCTTCTCCCATTCCTCGGGAGAGATGACCACGCGGCACTCGTGGGTTTCCGGCGACTCGGTTGCAGTCCACGTGCAAGTCGCATAGATGGGCTGCCCATTCGCATCCCGGAGAGCGACCTGTAGAGTGTATGTCCCAGGCTTGGTGGTAGTGACCTCCGTCTCTAGAATGAGATTCTTTTTATAATCCGGGATCTCCTGTGCGCCAGCGGGGAGGCTTTCCCAGGACTCCGTCAGGGGGAGCTGGATTGTGCTTTCGCCAGGGAAGGTCATGAAACTAGCCTTGTCTGCGAACTCCATTCCGGCGTAGGAGGAGTCCTCGGACACCTGTGCGGAGGCCTTCGCGACCCAGAAATTCGGGATATCGGGAGTGAAGCGTCCGGAGAAGACGCCATCGCCAGCGACCGCATCGCCATCCTGTCCGTCGTCATGGAGATTCAGTGTAGTCGGGGTTTCCTGGGACTCGTAGGGTGCGATGGTGGTCACGACGCCCTGCAGTCCGGTAGTCAGTGGGGTATCATCGAGGGGTGACGCGAGCCAGGCGGTAAAGAGCGCCTCCTTTCCGGGATTTCCGTCGGAACCGTCAGTCTCCGCCTGGAAATGGAACTTCGGGATATCCACCGCGCCGCGCAGCAAGAAGACCATGGCGGTCTCCTCGGTGTCCTCAGGAACCCGGATGGTGAAGACGCCCGTATCGGCCTGCTCGAGGTCGATATCGCAGGCGCAGAGTCCCATGGACTTCAGGAAGCCGTCGCCATCGTCGGGTTCCCGCGTCAGCACGAGGCTCCGGGGAGTCGCTTCGGAAGATAGCTTCAATTCCACCGTGACATCTTCGGGGGCGAAGCCTAGGCAGAAGAGGTATCGTCCCGGCTTAAGGAAGGTCGCGGAGGTCTTCCAGGGAGTGGTGCCGGAAACCAGGACGGGCTCGTCCTGGAGTGCGTTTCCAGAGAGAACCGGTTCTGTGATGGTGGCAGGGGATTCCGCGGGGGCCTCTTCGGAGAATTCGGCAGAGCGCGTCTTGACTTGGAGGGAAGTCCGGTTGCTGGAGCTGGAATTAATGGAGGCGAAGCGTGCGACCGAGGCGCTGGACAGCTCTTTTATGAGGGCGATCACGGGCTTCTTGCCCTCGCCGCGGACGATGGCGCAGTGGTCGTAGAGGGAGGACTCTCCGGAGTCCAAGGGAGACTGTGGCACCGCAGTGCCCAGGGCGTGTGCACTTGCGACGGTGACGATGCCGTCGTTCGGTTGCGGCAGATCACAGACCTTGATGATTGTCTTGTAGAGTCCCTCGAGATACTGCGGCAGCACAAATCCAATGATAGTATGAAGCGGGGAGTTCGGAGAGCCAAACTTCTCATTGAACTCGTGACTTCCCTCCGTGGTCAAGGAGACGAAGCCGGGATTCGCCACATCGATCTTCTCCTTCCATTTTGCAATTGTGGTAACAAGCCACTGCTTCATGGTCTGGGGATCTGCGACCCGATCGGCCACTTGGCTGCCCGCATTAGGTGTGCCGATCTGCAGGGCGCGTCGCACATACTTGGAATCCAGTCCATTGGCATCGATCACGGGGCGGATATCCAGGCCGCCCTTGCTGTGTCCCACGACCAGGAACTTCTCCACGCCCATCTTACTCGCCTCTGCCGCCAGCGCATTCTGCACGATTTCGGCATTCTCCTCGGGCGAGGCATCCCGGATCACCCGCGCCTGTGCAGTGAGAAGCCCCATCTCCTCGGTGATGGCATCCGCCAGCTCGTTGAGAGTGGACTGTTCGTCGGTCCAGCCATGGACCAGCATCACGGGATCGGCGGCGGCCAAGACGATCCCCTGCCACACCTGTCCGAGGATCCAGATCTCCTCGCCGCCATTGGCCACATCCACATAGATCTCCAGGTGATTTTCCGCCTCTTCGCCAGGGGAGGAAGGGAATTTCAGCCAGTCTAGAGGAATCTCGAAGGAGTTATTCCGCCAGCTATTATCACTTCCCCACAAATATCCCACGAAGTGTCCGTTGAGATAGAGCCTATCCCGTTCTGGGGCCCATTTATCTGAAGAGTAGTCTTCCGAATCACAATCGAGATTCGGCACAACGAGAATGGCCTTCCGGGACATGAGGCCATTTTCGATCATGCGGTCCCGTTCTTCCTTGGAGCCGAAGTATCGGTCGATGGTGATTTTTGCCTTATAAGGACTACTCTTCACGGACTTCCAGACAATTTTGCCGTCCTTCTCCTCATGGAAGAAGACTGCGGCATCGCCGCCTCCGCGCCCCACGCAGCTCAGGACCTCATCCGCTCCACGGAAGGCGAACTTCCGAGTCGTCGCAAGGACAGAGGGTGGTTCGGGAATGGTATCGGGGATCTTTTCCAGTGCCGATGCGGGGAGAACGAGTGGCAGCAGCAGTGCCGCCAGCGTCCAGAAGCTCAGGTATGAATGGGAGCGGGTGTTTTTCATGGCGTTCCTCCTAGTTGTCGGTCGCGTGGATGGGATAGAAGCATTCGGAGAAGGCGTCGTAGCCGTAAGCCAGGGCATCGCAGAGATCCACGGCTCCCAGCAGGAATGCGTGGGTGACCTCGCTGTCTTGCCAGAGGGCGCGTCCCGCATCCAGCTCCGCCTTCGTGAGGCAGAGATCCTGGTTTGTGTCGAAGGGATGGCACTTCAGGGCGGCGATGTCCTCCAGGCGCTGGCTCAGGCAGTGGTAGAAGAGCAGCAGGAAAAATCCCTCAGTGGGCTCCATGGAATCCGCCGACGGCAGGGGATTCTTCTCCACGGAAACGGAAATCGTCAGGGTCTCGCCGGGGGAGTAATCGCCATTCTTGTCGCCGATCTCCCAGAGCTGTTCCAGGAGCGTCTGGGAGACATCCAGACCTGTGTAGGCAGCCGTGGAGAAGAGCCCGTCGCTTCCCGTGGGGAAGTAGATGGAGTCCACGCGGTTATCCAGCGCCACGGCAAAACCATCGAAGACGCAGTCCTCCTGGTAGAAGAAATCGGGCAGGACCTGGGAGTCCTGTGGGCAGGTGAACTCCAGGGTGGCGGTGTCGTCTTCCAGAGTGACCACGAGCCCATTCTGGATAGTCAGCAGCGTGGACTGGCACTGTGGACGGAAGACCTCGGGCGAATAGCTTTTTGTGGTGACGGTTCCGGGGATGGATTGGAAGCCCGATGACGTCAAGAGCCGGAAGTCCTGCAGGAGATAAGCGCCCTCCTGATCCTGTCCGCGGAGCACCCCGCCATCCAAGCGAAAGACCGCGGTGCCCGTCTCGGAGACCTGTGTGGAATAGCGGCCGATTGCGACGCCGTCTGGCCGGCACGCCTCGCAATAGAGGAGGAGCGCATCCGAGGGGGCGTCTGACAAGGTGACGGTCACCTGCAAATATTCATAGCATCCGGGGGGCCAGACTGCGGGAGACACGGGTTCATCTGACGACACGCCGAGTTCTACGGCGCGCAAGGCAAAGCAGGCGCACGCCGTCAACAAGCAGACAAGAAAGGGGAGAGTTCTCTTCATGACCAATGGATTTCCTTCTGGGTGGGAAAAGGGAAACGGAGCATTTCTTCTACAACGAGGGAGAAGATAATGCCGCGGTCCGGGAGAAGATTCCGTAACTTCTTGAAGTCATACAGAATATAACTCTTGTGGATTTTGCGCCAAAGCCAAAAATGCTGGCAAAGTTGCCGCCAAGCCCAATTGGCGCGCCGTCCCGCCGCACGAGTGACGGAAGAGCGCCTGCGGTGCCTTTGCGAACTAGCCACTAACCGCTAATTGCCAGATACTTACAGCATATATGCGCACGCGCCTGCGCGAGAGGGCGTGTTTTCTAGCTGTTTCGGGGTATATTTAGGCTCGTGCTTTTTCCCTGGCTGTTTTCTGTTTTTTTTCGAAGTCCCACCATGCGCATTCTCTACTTTTCCGACATCCACACCCATTTCAAGCCCCTGGACACCCTCCCCGATGCGGATTTGGTGCTTATTGGCGGTGACTTCACGAATTTCGGCACACCGGAGGACTTCCGTGCGGCCATAAAGACTGTCGAGGCGCGCTTTCCGCACTTCTTTGCAGTGGCGGGCAATCTGGATCCCCGTGAAGCCGACGACATCCTGCGTGAAATGGGCCATTGGCTGCCGCCGCGCGCATTCCAGGTGAAGGGGCTGTCGCTTTTTGGACTCTCCGGCAGCAACACCTGCCCCAAACCCACGCCCTTCCAATGGGACGACAAGGAGATGGACGCCACGCTGAAGGCGCTCTCCCCCGAGACCCTGGATATCCTGGTGACCCACGCGCCCCCCATGGGCTCCGGCGCCGACGTGATCCCCAACGGCATGCATGTCGGCAGCCAGACAGTGGCGAATCTATTGCAGGCGCATGCTCCCGCGCTGAATCTCTGCGGACACATTCACGAGGCCCGTGGCGTCTACACCGTGGGAAAGACCACAGTAATCAACTGCGGCGAATTCGGAGAAGAGGGCAGGCACGCCGTCATTGAATGGACGGACCGCAACACCGCCTCCGTCGTTACCCTCGCCTAGCCACCGTAGACTGCTTTCCCGTCCCATGAAGACCTCCTCCCCCTCCCACAAAAAGCCCGCCACGCTGCCCACTGTTGACGACCTCTCCCTCTTGGGAGCCGCCGGTCCCACCCGCTATCCCGCCTCCTACGACCCCAGCGTCCTGGAGGCCGTGGCCAGTCCCGCCCAGCGCGACTACTGGGTGAAATTCAACTGTCCGGAATTCACCTCGCTCTGCCCCAAGACCGGCCAGCCCGACTACGCCACCATCACCATCTCCTACGTGCCTGACAAGCTCATCGTCGAGAGCAAGTCCCTGAAACTCTATCTCTTCAGCTTCCGCAACCATGGTGCCTTCCACGAATCGGTGGTGAATATGATCCTGGAGGACTTGCGGAAGAAACTGGATCCCCGCTACATCGAGGTATGGGGAAAATTCCTGCCCCGTGGCGGTCTCTCCATTGACCCCTACGCCAACTGGGGTCGCCCCGGCACTCCCTACGAGGAACTCGCCGCCTTCCGCTTCCGGATGCACGATCTGTCCCCCGAACGGGTGGACAACCGATAAATATCCGCATCCGCCCGCCCACATCCCTCCCTCCGCCCCCCTTTTTGCTGAATTGCCCCTATGACGTCGACGCCACAGAAGCTCTATCACTGCGGGAAGCTGACCTACACCCGCATGCAGCTCTGCATGCTCTTCTTCTGGCTCATGCTGGCCGTGGCCTGCCTGGGCCTGGCCAGCAGCGCCCCCGCCGCCATCCTGCCAATTCAACTCAAAGAACTAGGCGTCAGCGACACCGCCAGCTGGCTCATCCTATCCTGTATCATCTCCGTCATGAACATGACGGTATGCCCCTATATCAGCGTAGCCAGCGACCTGCACCGGGGCAAATGGGGCCGACGAATCCCCTTCATCTTCCTATCCATGCCGCCCATCGTGCTGGCACTGGCGCTCTTCGGCTTCACACTGCGCTTCGGCGACGCACTTTCCACCTGGGCGCAGCCCCTCTGGCATACCTCGCCAGCCACCATGACCGCGCTGGTCATGGGAATCATCATGGTCCTCTACCAGTTCTTCGCCATGTGGGCCAATTCGGTGATCTGGTACATCTTCATCGACATCATCCCGCCGGAGTTCTTCGGGCGCATCATGGCATGCGTACGCCTGGCACTCCAATTCGGCGCCGCATTCTTCCACTACTTCCTCTTCCCACACGCCCAAAAACACTACACCGCGATCTTCCTGGGACTGGCCGCCTTCTATGGCATCGGCATCACGCTCTTCTGCCTGAATGTGAAGGAGGGCGAGTATCCGCCCCTCACCGAAGAACAGCTCGCCCGCAAGAAAGCGAAGGGCCTGGACCGCCTGAAAGCGAAGATCCTGGGCTTGAAAGACTTCGTGAAGCTCACCTTCTGCCACCGGGTCTACTGGCTGCGCTATCTGATCTTCATCTCCGGATCCCTCAGCGGCGCCGCCGGCGTCTTCAACTACTACCTCGTCAGCAAGCAGCTAAAGCTCACCGATGCGGACTACGGCCACATGAACGGCATCAGCGGAATGGTGCTTGCCGGCGGAATCTTCGTGGCCGCACTGCTACCCACGCTGGTGAATCGCTGGCATCCCACCCGGATCATGGTGTATCACTACATCTTCGCAAATCTCTCCGGACTGCCCTTCCTCCTGCGGTGGGTCTTCGGCACCATGCCGCCACAGGTCCTGGTGAATCTCTCCATCGTGAGCGCCATCATCAATCTGCTAATCAGCGGATTCTACGCCATCTGCGACCAGCCCTTGGAGATGATGCTCTTCCCAAAATCCCGCTACGGCACCTTCTGCGCCATGCAGGCAATGCTCCGCTCCTGGTCAAGCCTGCTCTCCGGATTGCTGGTGGCACGGCTCTTCGACTACGCCGCCGCACACTTCAGCAATACCGCCTTCGCCCTTGAATACGGCGACGGATGGCACTACCGACTCTCCCAGCCATGGTCCATCCCCTGGTGCATCCTCCTGGCCGCCTGCGCATACCTCCTCTACCGGGAGTGGAACCGGCTGGGCGGATACCACAGCTACGCCTCCCCTACGCCCTGGACGAAAGAAGGCTACGAACACGTGGATCCCCTCCCCTGCCAACCCGTAAGCCCCGACGGCATGAAGAAGGCACTCCCATTCTATGACGCATTCTTCATCCTCTTCGCAATCATCCCACCCGCATTCGCATTGTGGAATTGCATCGGAAGAGCACACGCGCCACTCGTCCTCCCCGATGACCCCACTACACACACCATCTACAATGGCATCAGGGACTTCTTCCTCGCAGGCGGTGAACCCACACTCCTCAAGGAATACCTGATCACACCCACCATCCTCGGAGTCGCTGCACTCCTCCTCTGGATCCCCCTGCGAACCAGCATCCTCGCACGCGCAAACCACTCCGAAAACGGAGAGGGACTCTTCCAGCCCGCACTCCTCCTGATCTACATCGTCACATACGCGCTCGACCAGCTCAACAGCATCTGGGGAATCCTCCATACCCCAGGACCCTACGGCGCAACTCTCATGACCATTACCTCCGCAGCCACTCTCTGCATCCTCGCTATCATCGCCATCATCCACTACATGGAACGCGGAATCTGTGTCACCAAACCCACAGAATTCCCCTCTTCCACAGTCACAATGTCGTAATCTCCAGAAGGCGTGCTATCTTATCGTTTACAGACACTTTTTTAGTTTTTGTTACAATACCGCACGTCTCAGTTCCCCTAACCAACTCATTAGGAAGCACATGAAGAAACTTCTCGCATTTAGCTGCCTAGTTCTTTCCTCGGCGTACTTGTTAGCGTCTGGCTTTTCGATTTTGGAGCAGTCCGTAGGTGGTCTTGGCCGTGGTTTGGCTGGCATGACGGCGAGCACGGACGATCCCTCTGCGTTGTACTTCAACCCTGCTGGTGCGGCGTGGGTGGAGCGTCCCACGTTGAATGCTGGCACTCACCTTCTCACGGGCAAAGTGAAGTTCCACGATTCTGGCAGCACGATTTCCGGCCATGAGAGTGGTGACATCATCCGTAAGACGTACATTCCGAATTTGGACTACTCCATTCCGATTGGCGACGGCCTGAACCTGAACCTGGCGGCCAGTGCCACCAGTGGCACCGCCACCAACTACCATCGGAATTGGGTGGGCCGTTATCACGGCATTGACACCTCCATCGCGGTGGTGGAGGTCCTGCCCTCTGTCTCCTACCGTCTCACCGACAACTTTGCGGTGGGTGTTGGTCTGATGATTGACTATGCGGAGATGAAGGCCCGCCAGAAGGTGCCCACCGCCGCGTATGGCCGTGACACCAAGTTGCGCACCGAGGGTGACGACATTGGCCTGGGCTTCACGCTGGGTATTGTCTGGAAGCCCTGCGAGGGCACGACCCTGGGTCTCGGCTATCGTTCCCGTTCCACCTACGAGCTGGATCTGGACGCAAAGTTCTACGACATCCCCGAACTTGTCTCCCGCGCCTACGGCATCAAGGGCACCAGCTACAAGGATCACGCCAAGCTGAAGCTGAAGATGCCCCAGAACGTGAACTTCGGCATCCAGCAGGTGATCACCGACCGTCTGACCCTGATGATGGACATCGCCTGGACTCAGTGGAGCACCATGAAGGAGCTCACCACCACCTTCGAGCGCGGTCCCCTGGTGAAGAAGAACACGGTGGTCATGGATTGGCATGACGCCTGGCGCTTCTCCTTCGGCGGCGAGTATAAGCTGACTGACAAGTGGACCCTGCGTTGCGGCACCACCTTCGACCAGCGTGCCGTCACCAAGAAGGAGAACAAAAGCGTGATGCTTCCCGACAGCAACCGTGTCTGGCTCTGCTTCGGCGCTTCCTATCAGTGGAACGAGCACCTGCGCCTGGATGCCGGCTGGAACCACATCTTCTTCCACCGCAGCCACGCCAAGCAGTCCCTCTCCTCGGAACAGTACATCCGGGGCACCTATCGGGGATACACCGACCTGGTCTCCCTGGGCGTGAAGTACGAGTTCTAAACTCCGCTTCGCTCATCCGATCATAAAGTACGGCGCCGCCTCTCCGCATCCTGCCACGAGACGGCGCCGTTCGCATTTTCCACCATAAGCGCCATAAGTACCTAGCAATTAGTGGCTAGTGGCTAGTTTACAAGGTGCCTGCGGCGCTCTTCCGCGGCTCTTGCCACGGAACGAGTACCGGCACATGGGTGGCGAAAGAGCCGCGCAGCGACCGAACAACTAACGGCTAACCACTAACTACTTGCTACTTGCGCCGCAACCGGTTGCGGCGCATTGGCGCACGCGCCGGTTAATTCCGGCGCGGGGTTCCGGCACGGAACCCTGGCCTAATTTCCTCCTTCCTCCCTCCTCCTTCCTCCTTTTTTCCACAATGTCTTCTCTCTGCGGTTTTGTATTAGCGGCGGGCTTGGGCAACCGGATGCGTCCGGCCACCCTTCTGCGTCCCAAGGCGTTATTGCCCTTTTGCAGCGTGGAGTTACTGACCCTGGCGCTAGACGAACTGCGGCAATTGCCGGAGATCGGGAGACTTTTGGTAAACAGTGCGTATCTTGGGGAGCAGGTCTCTGCGGCGTGCCGGGAGTATTCCCGGATGCGTAAAGTGGAGGTCCTTTGTTCGGAGGAGGGCCCCCGTCCTCTAAACCATGGTGGTGGCATTCGAAAAGCCATCCGGGAGCTCGCGCCGGAGGTGGACGAGATCCTGGTGCGGAATGTGGATGTAATCCACGACTTTCCCCTGGAGGAGCTCCTGCGCTTCCACCGGGACGCCCACGCGGACGCCACGCTGCTGCTGATTCCCAACAAAGGCGTGCGGAGTGTGCGTCTTACGGAAGATGGCGAGATCCTGGATTTCCACAGCGGAAATGGGGAGGGATACACCTTTTCTGGGATCTACCTATTGAAACGGGAGATCCTAGACTTTTTACCAGAGGAAGAAGAGACTCCGAGCATCCTGGATGCCTTCCGACGTGCAGCGAAGGCCGGTCGGCGAATCCTGGGGATGGTGGCGCCGAAGGAGTGTTTTTGGACGGATGTGGGCACACCCGCGGAATACATCCATGCGCACCAGGCGGTCCTGGACTGCGTCATGAGCCACAATCCCACCCTACGAGATGCCATTGAGGAGCAGAGCCTCCGGCGGGATCTCCTAGGACGCCAGGGCGTGCAGTGCACCGGTGCCTTGGGATTAGGGAAGGATCTCCGGATTCCCGCGGGCACGAAGCTCCATGATGTGGTCCTTTGGGATGGCGTGTCGTTGCCCCATCCGGGTCTCTACGCATCGGGAATCCTCTGCGAGACTTCCCGGGAGATCCCGCCTGCCAGCAGTCCCCAGCGCCTCCCCGATCCACGGATTGCCATGACCGCCACCACGGAGGGCGTCCCTCGTGCGCAGGGTTCCGGCAGACGATATCTCCCACTGCTCAAGGACGGCGAGAAGACCGGCCTCCTCTGGAGCGCATACGACCCCGCCCGACAAGAGAACTCCGCCTTCGTCGCCATCGACCAATTCCTGGCGACCCTCGGCATTCCGGTGCCGGGAATCCGGATGCATCTCCCCGATGTGGGCGAGATTGTGCAGGAGGACCTGGGGCGACAGGAGCTCTCCGCCCTCCCCCATGAAAAACGCCTCTCCCTCCTGCAAGAGCAAGTGATTCCCCAGGCCGCACGACTCCATGTTGCAGGCACCCGGGAGGCACAGAAGAATCCGCTGCCCCTCCAGCCGGCATTCACCCGCGAAAGCTACCAGTGGGAGCGGGACTACTTCCGGAAGTACCTCCTCCAGGTCGTCCTGGACGCCGATGAGCTCTGGACCAACGAGGTCGCCGAGGAGTCCCGCGGCGTCCGCGAGGCGCTGTTGGCGGGTCCCCAGACGCTGTTGCATCGGGATTTTCAGGGAGCGAATATCCTCGTGAAGGACGACCGGTGCTTCTGGATCGACTTTCAGGGAATGCGGATGGGCTCCCCTGCCTACGATCTGGCGTCCCTCCTCTACGATCCCTATACCGAATACTCCCCCGAGGAGCGGGAACTCTGCTGGAACCAATATCTCCAGGCAGTCAAAAACGAGGGTGGCACGTCCCCTGAGGCGTCACTCCTCCATATCGCCGCCATCCAGCGGCTCATGCAAGCACTGGGCGCCTACGGAAAACTCTGGAAAGAAAACGGCCTCGAGTGGTACAAACAGCATATCCCCACCGGACTCCAGAGACTCCAGGAGGCCGCCACCGCCGCAAAACTCCCACACTTCCAAGCGATGGCGGGAAAAGCGCTAAACTTCCAAAAAGGAGGAAGGAGGAAGGAGGAAGGAGGAAGTTAGGCCAGGGTTCCGTGCCGGAACCCCGCGCCGGAATTTACCGGCGCGTACGCCAATGGCGCCTTGCGGCGCAATATGCAATGCGCATGGCTAGAATAACAGCGCCATAGCTAAAAGAATTCTGCAGGGGTACGGGGGCGGCAGCCTCCCCTCCTTTGGATGTCTTCCATGGGGAAATATCAGGATATGGAGAAACAAGCGAATGCGCCAATGGCGCCTTGCGGCACTTTTATATACATAACTCGTTAATATTAAACGAGTTATAACTAATTCACACCATTTGCAAAATAGCAGATTTTTCGCACCGTGAGTGTCCCGGTTTCCTGGGAGAGGAGCGTAAAGGATAGTTTCCAGGGGGGAGTTGTCTTAGGGGCGGGGATATCGAGGACGGGTCGTCCGTTTGCCAGGAGGAGCCACTGATCGCCTTGGGGGACGACGCGGAGTCCCCATGTGATCTCTCCGTGGGGTTCGCTCGCCAGGAGGGTAGTCTCCGAGAAGACTCCGCGTGGGGTGAGCATCGCGTGGATTTCCGTGGGGTCCTCGGCGGGATTTTCGGGCTGGAAGCGGATTTGGAGTTCTGCCTGGTGAAGATTCGAGGTCACCTCGAAATAGAGTTCGAAATCCTTTGTGGTGACGGAGCACGTCTCTCCGGGGGTCACCTGGATTCCGCCGGGGATCTCCTGTGTGGCGGTCTTCTCCTGATGGAATCGGAGGCTCATCCGGGAATTGATGGGAGGAATCTGCTCATACCACTGCTGGGAAACGGGGAGGTACTCCTCCTCCACGGGGCGCAGAGAATTCACATGGAGTGCCAAGAGCACCAGTGCAACCACCAGGAGCGCCACGAATGCCAGCTGTGAACCCAGAAAGAGCTTCCTGCGGAGCTTCTGGCTCCTCTGGGCCTGGGTAGCGGGATCGCAGACCTGGTCGAAGGCCTCCCGGAATGCCTGTGCAGTATGGAAGCGGTTCTCGGGTTCCGAGGAGCACGCGCGCTCCATGAGGAACTGGTTCAGCTGCCGCAGTGCGCGGTCGTCCATACGCCGTTCTGGGATCCGGGGGTATTCGCCCACGGGGAGTCCGGTGGCCATGGTATAGAGGATCTTCCCTAGTGCGTAGAGATCCATTTCGGGGGCGGCCTGCGTCATTCCCTCGGGGATATACGCTTGTGTGCCGATGAGGGTGCTATCGGGCTTCCAGCGGCAGACCAATCCGTAGTCTCCCAGCTTCAGACGTCCCCGCACAAAATAGAGATTCCCGGGCTTCAGATCCCGGTGGATGAGGCCGTGTGCATGGAGGGCCGCCACGCCCTCCAGGAGCTGGTGCATCCAGTCCACCAGGGTCTCCATGGGCGGCGGACCGTGTCGATCCAGCCAAGCGCCCAGGGTAGCGGCAGCATAGTCGTCGGAGGAGTAGGGGTCATTCAGGTTATCGGCCAGCTCCATGGAGTAGCAGAGTGTGGGGCCAACGGGGGAGATCTGGTGGATCGTGAGCAAATGGTCGTCGCCATTCTGGAACTCCTCCAAAAAGGAGACCAGCCCCTGGCGCTCCCGTTCGCGACCCGATTCCGGCACATCCGGATTCAGGACCTTCACCGCCAATTCCCGGTGCGCCGCATCCCGCCCCAAATAGACCGTCCCGTACGCGCCGGCGCTAATGCGTCGAAGGGTCATCACGCCCTCCAGGAGGTGGGGCAGTGGTGCCGTGGTATCCGGCGTTTGGGTATCGTGGGTGGACATTCTGGGGAATCGTCGCGACGAAGAAATAGCGTAATTTTCGGATAATTTGGTCTTCCGCGCAGGAATCGTTCCCTGACGGCGGGCCTTTTTTGTCCTTTTTCCAAGGGGAGAGATCCCCTACCTCAGCCGGCGGCAGGGGGCTTCGGGAGAGTCATGGTCTTTTCGGCCTCCTTGAGGCACTCGCCGTATTCCTTCAGCTGCCGTCCAATGGCGCGCTGTTCCTCCTGATCCTGGCAGAGCGCCTCGTAGCGCTCCCGGCAGGCATCGCACTTCTGCAAATGCCGACGGCGGAGCCAGGCGCGGATGCCGTGGCACTCTCCAAAGAGCATCTCCACCATCTGCTGTTCATCGAGATGAGACATCGTGTTACTCCTCCTCCAACTGGGCGACCTTCCTGCGAATGGCGGCGGTCACCTCCGTGACATCGTGATAGACGGTAGCCAGAGAGGTCCCCTGCATGGCGGCCACCTTCTTGGGCGAGACCTGGTCCATGCGGACAGCGATGAATGCCTGGACCTGCCTGGGCGGCAATTCCCTGCGCACCGCGGCGAATGCCTCGTGGACCAGGAAGAGCCGGTATTCCTTCTCCTGGGAGTCGTCCTGGCGCGGATCGGGAAAATCCGCCTCGCGTCCATCGGGGAGTTGTCCGGGGACCTCGCGGCGGCGTCCGCGTTCCCGGAGCATGGTGAGCGCCTCATTGGAGACAATCCGGCAGAAGTAGTCCCGGAAGCGTCCCTTTGCCGCATCGAAGGCGAGGACCATCTTTCCTGCCAGACCCGTGCTGGAAAAGCACTTCCCCATCACACGACTCAGCAATTCCTCCTGGTCCGCAGGCGCAAAGCCATAGCGGCGACCCCGCAAGAAGACCAGGACCTTATAGCGGTCGAAGAACTTCTGCCAGGCGTCGGGGTCATTCCGGCTCACGCCGGAAAGAAGAGTGCGGCTGGTGGCTTCTATCTCCATGGAATGCTCCCTTGACAACAGGAAAGGCCCTCCCCGGCGAAATGCGCCGTCGGGGAAGGCCTGATGCGGGTTTTCTCTACGCTAGCGGTAGATCACGGTGCCCGGCGTAGTCTGAACGGGCGTGTAGATCACCGCGGGCTGGGTCTGCTCAACCGGCTGCGTGTAGATCACCGCGGGCTGGGTCTGCTGGACCGGCTGCGTGTAAATCACGGTAGGCTGAGTGGTCTGGGCGGGCTGATTCACGATCACCGTGGGCTGAGTCGTCACAGGCTGGGTGGTGGTCACCACCGGAGGTGGCGGTGGATCCGCCAACACACGGGTCGCAATGTCCAAGACGCCCAGAGTGGCGCCCACGACCAACGCACCATTCATCCAGCCGCGGCTGGGACCATCGTGGTGATGACGACCACCACCAGGGCCGGGACGACCCACCTCGTGACGGGGAGCAGGACCACGGCCGGGACCACGGCCGCCAGGACCGCCAGGACCGGGACGACCCATCGCCGGGGTGGCCAGGAACGCGACAACCGCGAAAACCATGAGAATCTGAACAAATTTCTTCATCTGGATTCCTCCTTGCTGAAACGTTATGCGGAACAAAAAACTTGAATGACTCAACCAAGAAGACCGAACTGTCCGGCCTCTTCACTTCTTAATACGCCGGGTATCGCCGATTTTCTAACGACTGTTTTAATTTTTCCTTGGATTTTTTTGGTTTTTCTACGCGGAGGATTTTATTTCCGTGCTTCCTGGACGCGTCGATCCAGGTCATAGAGAGCGGCGTTCATGGCCTGTTTCATGAGTCGTGCGTATCCGGAGGCGTCTTCTCCGATGCCGTAGTAGAGGAAATGTGGGATGGATTCGGAGCCGTCGTAGCGGTATTTCCAGAGGACCTGGTTTGTTTCGCGGTCTATGAGTTGGAGAGAGAAGACGAGGGAGTCATGAGAGACCGCGGTTGGGAATCCCACGCACCAGAGGATTGGTGCGGCCAGATAGGTAACGCCGTAGGTGAGTCGTTCTGCCTGGTATTCGGTGGAGAAGAGTGTCCCTGTTATGACATATCGGGTCTCCACCTGTTCCGCGGATTCGACGAAACGGACTTCCCGGAAGAGTCCGGAGTGCTGGATGCTGGTGACGGTGGCCTCGGCGAGTTCGCGGTCGAAGGAGCACCAGAAATTCCGGAGAGTCGCCAGGGAGGTGCCGTTTACCTCAGGGAATTGTCGGCCCTCCCAGGCGTAGGGCATGAGGGGGATCCATCCCAGTCGGAAATCCCCGCGGTTGGTCAGGAGGGCGACCTGTTCCTCAGTAGTGCCATCGGAGGTGCGAGGTCCGCGGCAGTCCTGGAAGGGCAGGACGGAGACAGGCGGCATGGGGATATGATCTGCAGACGCCCGGAACATGAGCCCCTCTGCATGAGCGTAGTCGAACTTTGCGGAGGTCGCGCAGGAGGCGAGTGTCAGTGTCAGGAGTGCCAGTAGGAGGGGGGTGGCGAGAGCGGATTTCAGGAAGCGAGAGGACATATTTGTGAAGAGGGCAATCAGAAGAGCTCGCGGGGTGCAGCGAGGGCGTCGGCGAGGGCGGTCCGGAGGGCGGCGTAGCCGAATTGCGTCATGGCATTTCGAGCGTCCTGTGAGGCCTCGAAGTCCTTGAGGGGCCCGACGCGATTGGTGAGGATTCTCTGGAAGGGGACCAGTCGGAGGGTATGTCCGCCCTTCTCCCAGATCTGCAGCGTTCCGCCCACCTCCGCCACGTAGATGGGTGCCGGTTGCTTTGCGCCACCATGCAGATTTCTGGGAGGATTGTGTTTTACGCTACGGGGGCTCTGTCGGCCGGGATTCACCTTATAGACATCCACGGTGAGCTGCACCAGCATATCGGCTCCCAGGCGTTCCATGATAGTCTGGGCGGATTCCACGGAGAGATCGGAGAGGCTCTGTGCGCCGAACTCCAGCAAGAGTTTCGGGGCGTCATCGCCCAGCCGCACCCGGAGATTCCGCTCCAGGAGGATCTGCCGAAGGGCGTCCTCGCTGGCGCGATAGACCTGCGGGGTCATAGCTGGCACCCGGGAATTGGTAGAGAGCACGGCGACCAGCGGCTGCCGTTCCGTAGCGGGCGCGGCCGTCAGGAACATCGCTGCTCCTAGGCAGAGCGCGAAAAGAAAGATGGAAAATTTATTTGCGGTCATAGCAGAGGTCCGTTCGTCTCCGATGCGCGTATCCTTTAGGCGGAAGAAAAAAATGCCTTCCGGCTCCAGTTCGTCGATGGTAATACGCGCAAGACGGCGGATTTTCCAGCGTTTTCGCAGAAATTTAAATGTCCGTGAGGGATTTCGGGCGCATTTTTCGGGAAACATCTAACCAAAATCTCATGGAATACGAAACGAGAGACTCACACAGCCTCTTTATAGTACGCCTACTTGTTTTCCCCCTTACTTTTTCCCCATGCAGAATTCCCCCGAATCCCAGACCGCGAACAGCCAGTCCCACTCCGACCGCCAGGGCCTCTCCCCGGAGCAGGTCCTGGAGAGCCGTCGTCTCCACGGTGAGAACCTCCTGACGCCGCCAAAGCGCGAGGCCTGGTGGAAGCAGCTCCTGAAGAAATTCCAGGATCCCATCATCCGCATCCTCATGGTGGCGGCGGTGCTGGCGTGCCTGACGGGGCAGGCGGTGGAGGCCATCGGCATCCTGGTGGCCGTGATCCTAGCCACGGTACTAGGCTTCCTGAATGAGATGCAGGCGGAGAAGGAATTCGATGTCCTGAACCAGGTCAACGAAGACACGCCGGTGAAGGTGATTCGGCAGGGCGGTCTGCGGGAGATCCCGCGCCGTGAGATCGTAGTGGGCGACTTGGTGCTTTTGGATCAAGGCGAGGAGGTCCCCGCGGACTTGGAGTTCCTGGAGACCACGGAGCTTTTGCTGGACCAGAGCCGCCTCACGGGCGAATCAGTGCCCGTAGAGAAGTGCACCCGCGAAGAGGCGCAGAGCGCGAAGAAGGGCGAGGAGACCTATCCTGCCTGGCAGGGTCTGAAGGGCACTCCCGTGGTGCAGGGCCATGCGCTGGGCGTAGTGACGGCGGTTGGCGCGCAGACGGAGCTTGGCCGGACGGCGCTGGCGGCCGCGGAAATCTCGAGTGAGCAGACGCCGCTGATGAAGCAGCTCTCCAAGCTGGCCGAGCAGATCGGCGCGGTGGGCATGGCGATCTCCGGATTGGTCTTCCTGGTATTGCTGGTGCACGCCGGGTTAGTCGGGAACATCATTCAGAATGCGCACCAGTGGATTGCCACGGTGGTGATCCTGGTGGCGGGCGTGATCGCCCTGACGCCGGTGTGGTTCCCCAGCCTGCTGGCGGCCTTCGAGATGTTCCACCATCCCATCAAGGCACCGCGCTGGATGTCTTCCGGGAGCCACGCCTCCTGGATGGTGCCCCTGGGCGCCGCGCTGGCGGTGCTGGTCGTGGGATTGGGCGCGCTGATCCTGACGGGGGCATTGCCCGCCTCTCCCGCGCAGTGGCTCTCGGAATCCGCCATCAGCCACCTGATCTCCTTCTTCATGGTCACCGTGGCCCTCATCGTCATGGCAATGCCCGAGGGACTCCCCATGAGCGTCACCCTGGCGCTGGCGTATTCCATGCGGAAGATGATCGCCACCAACAACCTGGTGCGACGCATGCACGCCTGCGAGACCATCGGCGCGGCCACCGTGATTTGCACCGACAAGACCGGCACCCTCACCCAGAACCAGATGCGCGTGCAGCACTTCGCCTTCCCGGAATCCAAGGCGGCACTCCTGCAGCTGGCCATCGCCGCGAATTCCACCGCGGAGCTCTCCATGCCCGAGGACGCCGAGCCCGGCGCGGAGCCCATCCCCCTGGGCAATCCCACCGAGGGCGCGCTGTTGCTCTGGCTCCACCAGAAGGGCGTGGACTACCAGGCGCTGCGAAAGCAATTCCGCTGCAATGCCGGCGACCAGTGGTCCTTCACCACCGAACGGAAGTTCATGGCCACCCGCGGCTCCCATGATTCCCTGGGCGAGACTCCCTGGCTCTTCCTCAAGGGCGCGCCGGAGATCCTCCTGAAACGCTGCAACCGCCGCATGACCGACGGCGAGGACGCGCCGCTCTCCGAGCAGGAAAAGGAGTCCCTCCTCCAGGAAATCCACCAGTGGCAGCTCCGCGGCATGCGAATCCTGGGCTTTGCCGGACGACCCGCACCCGACATGAAGTCCGCTGACGAAAATGCCGTGGCACAGGAGCTCATCTGGATGGGCTTCGCCGCCATTGCCGACCCCGTCCGCGAAGAGGTCCCACACGCGCTCTCCCAGTGCCGAAACGCGGGCATCCGCGTGAAGATGGTCACCGGCGACAGTCCGGAGACCGCCCGTGAAATCGGCCGTCAGAGCCATCTCTGGAGCGAGGAGAAAGAGAAGGACGGCTTGCTGTTGACGGGTCCCGAATTCCAGGCGCTCTCCGATGACGAAGCTCGGAAGGCGGCCGCCAGCCTCCGCATCATGGCGCGTGCGCGTCCCAACGACAAGTTGCGTCTGGTGCAGTGCCTGCGTGAGCAGAACGAGGTGGTTGCGGTCACGGGCGACGGCACCAACGACGCGCCGGCATTGAACAAGGCGGATGTGGGCATCGCCATGGGCAAAGCGGGCACCTCCGTTGCCAAGGAGGCCGCCGATATCATCCTGCTGGACGACTCCTTCCCCAGCATTGTCCAGGCGGTCCTCTGGGGCCGTTCCCTCTACCAGAACCTCCAGAAGTTCCTGATCTTCCAGCTCACGGTGAATTTTGTGGCGCTGGCCATCGCGATCCTGGGGCCCATCCTGGATCTGGAGATGCCGCTGACCGTCATCCAGGTGCTCTGGATCAACCTGATCATGGATACCTTCGCCGCCATCGCACTGGCCACCGATCCCCCCGATCCCGCCGTGCTGGAGGTGCCACCCAGAGTCCCGGGTTCCTTCATCATCACGCCCGCCATGTGCAAGCAGATCCTCTTCACCGGACTGCCCTGCCTGCTGGTACTTCTGGGATTCCTCTTCTATATGCAGACACACGGTCTGGAGATCCACGACGAATGGTCCGAGACCCCACACGCCACACAGCTCATGCTGACGCGCTTCTTCTGCCTCTTCGTCTTCCTGCAATTCTGGAATCTCTTCCGCGCGAAGTGCTGGGGAACCAAGGACTCCTTCTTCCTCCACGCAACCAATAACTCCGCATTCCTCTGCATCGCCGCAATCATCCTCCTGGGACAGGTCGCCATCGTGACCTTCGGCGGACAAATCTTCCGGACCGTCCCCCTGCCCCCACAGGAGTGGTTCATCCTCCTGATCGCCACCTCCCTCATCCTGCTGCCAGAGGCGTTCAAACGCAAGAAACGGCAGAACTAGTGGCTGGCCATACGGTGCCGCAGGCGCTCTTCCGCGCCGTAAGTACCTAGCAATCAGTGGCTAGTGGCTAGTTACATGGTCGCCCCGCGGGAATTCCGCCGTTGGTGCGGCGGTACGGTACCGGCTTCTTGGCCTGTGTAAGGGCTTAAGGGGGGTGCGGGGGGCTTGCCCCCAGTCCTTTGGATACCCCCTGCCTAGTTTCTTCCGCCTACCGGCGGTACCATGCATTGCACATTGCACATTGCACATTGCACATTGCACATTGCACATTGCACATTGCACATTGCACATTGCACATTGCACATTGCACATTGC
>CAVGTF010000023.1:0-21095 GCA_963632245.1 Anaerovoracaceae bacterium | reverse complement strand
CCGCACCCCCCCATTTTAGTGGGGGAAGGCGGCCATTGCCTAGCTATGGGGGTGTGGGAATGCGCCTGCGTTGTGGGGGCGATTTAGAAAGGGTATAGAGTGTGCGGCGGGGCTTCTTTGGAAGGGGTATATTTCCCTCGTGTCTGCGCCTGCGCGTACGCGCACACGTACGAGGCGGCCGTTTTCTGTCGTAATAGTTATTCCCTTTTTGCGATTTTTTGTTTTTGCCATGAGACTCTCCAAGATGATTGGACAGCGTCTGCGGGAAGCCCCCCGTGACGCCCAGACCGTCAGCCATAAGTTCCTCGCCCGTGGCGGCTACTGCCTGCCCGTTTCCGCGGGCATCTTCACCTTGATGCCCTTGGGCCAGCGGATCACGAAGAAGATCGAGCAGATCATCCGTGAGGAGATGGACGCCATTGGCGGCCAGGAGATGCTGATGCCTGTGGCGTTGCCTGCGGAGTTGTGGCAGCAGAGTGGCCGTTGGGAGAGTGTGGGCGCGGAGCTCTTGCGTTTCAAGGACCGCAATGGCAAGGACATGATGCTGGGCATGACCCACGAGGAGGCCTGCGTGCATGCGGTGCGCGCCAATGTGAGCAGCTACAAGCAGCTGCCCCTCATGGTCTACCAGATCCAGACCAAATACCGCGACGAAGCGCGTCCCCGCGCGGGTCTCATCCGGACCCGTGAGTTCACCATGAAGGACGCCTACAGCTTCCACACCTCCCAGGAGGATCTGGAGAAATACTACGCCGTCTGCCACAAGGCATACACCCGCATCTTCCAGCGCATTGGCTTCCGGAACTTCATCGCGATCCAGGCGGACTCCGGCATCTTCGGCGGCAATCGCTCCGACGAATTCATGGCCATCGCCGACTGCGGCGAGGACACGCTTTTTGTCTCCCTCAACGGCAACTACCAGGCAAACCGCGAGGTGGCCTGCGCCAATCTGCAGTATCCCCAGGAGGAGATGCTCCCCATCGAGAAGGTGCGCACTCCCCACTCCAAGACCATCGCCGATGTGGCCGCATTCCTGGGCGTGGATGCCGCGCACACCTGCAAGGCAGTCTTCTACCGCGACTCCCAGGATCACCTGGTCTTCGTGAACATCCGTGGCGACCTGGAGGTCAATGAGACCAAGCTCGCCAAGGTGGTGAAGGACAATGGTCTGGCCTTCGCCGGTGACGAGCTCATCCGCGACGCCGGCGCGGTCCCCGGATACGCCTCCCTCTACGGCCTGGATGTCACCAAATTCCGCGCGATTGTGGACCCCTCCGTGGTGAACTCCCCCAATCTGGTGGTGGGCGCCAACGAAGAGGAGTTCCATTGCAAGAACTTCAACTTCAAACGGGACATGAAGGATCCCGAGCACGTCATCGTGGCGGACATCGCCTGCGTGCGTGACGGCGATCCCTCCCCCGTGGATGGCGCGCCCCTGCAGATGCTGCACGGCATTGAGATTGGCAACATCTTCCAGCTGGGCACCAAGTACTCCGTGCCCATGGGCTGCAACTACCTGGATGTGGACGGCAAGTCCAAGCCCATGATCATGGGCTGCTACGGCATTGGCGTGGGCCGTTCCATGGCGGCCATCGTGGAGCAGTGCCATGACGACTACGGTCCCGTGTGGCCTATGTCCATCGCGCCCTACCAGGTGCACATCATCGGCCTGAAGTACAACGAGGAGTCGGTGAAAGCCGCCTGCGAGAAGCTCTATGCGGACCTGCAGGCTGCCGGCGTGGAGGTCCTTCTGGACGACCGTGGCGAGAAGGCGGGCAGCGCCTTCGCCGACGCCGACCTGATGGGCATTCCGCTGCGTGTGGTGATCTCCCCGAAGACCCTGGCCGAGGGCCAAGTGGAGTTCAAGCACCGCGACTGGGGCAAAGAGAGCAAGATGCTCCCGCTGGAGGGCCTGGTCGCCTTCCTGCAGGACGAGATCCGCCAGGCGCTCCAGGAGCTGAACCGTCCCTGATTTCGCTAACACACTGAATTGATCAATCCCCTGCGGGGCGCGCGGCGTCTCGCGGGGGACCTAGAATCCCCGTCACCAGGAGAAACGCACCATGCCAATCTGCAGAGTCTACGATTCCACGGGAAAGGAGCTGACGCAGTGCAGTACGGGTGCGTTCCCTTCTCACAGCAAGATCTACTTCGGGCGTTCCTCGCAGTGTGAGGTCTGTCTGAAGAGCCAGGCCGAGACCAGCATCTCCCGGATGCATTTCTATGTCCAGGAGAATATCGGCGGCGGCTGGACCATCTACGATAACAACTCCCGCGCCGGCATTATCCAGGACGGCCAGAAGGTCAAGAGCGTCGCGCTCTACGACGGGAGCATCATCCGCTTCGGAATGCTCTTCTTTGCTTTCGGCGAGCGCGGCGTGCCCTCCCATTATCGCCTGAAGTGGATTGGCTCTGACGGCAAGGAGCACCGCGGCACCCTCTGGGAGGGCGTCAATACCGTGGGCGCATCCCGGGACAACTACGTGACTGTCCGGGAGGGCGATGTCTCCCGCTTCCATGCGCACTTCACTGTCCACGGCACCAGCATTTCCGTGGCGGCGGTGAATTCCATGCTGGAGTTGGATGTGAATGGCGAGCATGTGGATGGCGCTGTCATGCTGAAGGCGGGGGATTCCGTGGCATTGGCGGGTTTCCCGGTGGATGTGGAATACATCGACATTGCCGAGAAGCGGACGCCGGTGGTGCTTTCCGCCGAGGAGGTGAGCCTCCACAACCGGAATCGCCGCCGCGAGCGCCAAACCTCCCATATCATCACCCTCTGTTTCCTGGGGGCCTTTATTCTCTTCCTGCTCGCCCTCGGGTGGATGGCGATGCGGTGGCTCCCTGGAGCCAAATAGCCTAGAACCCCTCCTCCTTCTTCGACCGCGTCACGGTGCCCCGCGCGCCGCCCTCGCGGTCCGCAATACGCGGCACTATGGAAAAACTCGAAGAATTGCTATCCAAGGGGAATCTGGCGGAGGTCCAGCGGACCCTCCGGGAGATGAACCCGGTGGACATCGCCAACGAGATGGGCGAGATGGACACTGCGGACATGATCCGTGTCTTCCGTCTGATGAACAAGGACCTAGCGGCCGAGGTCTTCGCCTATTTGGACGCCAACGACCACAATGCCATCGCGCGTCAGCTCACCAGCGAGGAGGCGCGTCTCCTGGTGGAGGAGATGTATTTGGATGACGCGGTGGACTTCCTGGACGAACTGCCCAGCGACATGGTCCGGAACATTTTGGCGAAGGCCGATCCTGAGACCCGCAAGCTCATCAACATCTTCCTGAAGTATCCCGACAACTCCGCCGGCAGCCTGATGACCGTGGAGTTCGTTCGGCTCTTCGAGACCCAGACTTGCCGCGAGGCCATCGCCTACATCCGCTCCTCCGGCATCGAAAAGGAGACCATCTACACCTGCTATGTGGTCGATGCCTCCACACACCTGACCGGAATCGTCTCCCTCCGCGAGATCTTGACCAGCAAGGACGAGACCCTGATCCGGGATATCATGAGCACCGATTTCGTCTACGCCACCACCACCGAGGACCAGGAGCTGGTGGCACAGGACTTCAAGAAATACGACCTGATCGCCATGCCCGTGCTGGACCTGGAGTCCCGCATTGTGGGCATCATCACCGTTGACGATATCATCGACGTCATTGAAGACGAACAGACGGAGGACCTGGAGCGTCTGGCTGGTATGCAGCATGCGGAGAAGGGGTATTTGGACTCCTCCGTGTGGGAACTGGCCAAGAACCGCATTTTGTGGTTGCTGATCCTGATGGTCTCGGCCACCTTCACCGCCAGCCTCATCAACCACTACACCGAGTTGTTGAGCCACCTGGTCATGCTCACCGCCTTCATCCCCATGCTGATGGACACGGGAGGAAACTCCGGCAATCAGTCCAGTACCCTGATGGTGCGTGGTCTTGCCATGGGCGAAGTGGAGTTGAAGGATTGGCTGAAGGTCTTCTGGAAGGAGCTCCGCGTGGGCCTGATGTGCGCCAGCATCCTGGCCACGGTGAACTTCCTGCGCATTGCGATCTTCCGCCAGGCGCAGTGGCAGGTGAATCTGGTGGTGAACCTGACCCTTTTCATGACGGTGGTGGTCGCGAAGGTGCTGGGCGCCGCGCTGCCCATTGGCGCCAAGCTCTGTCGACTGGATCCCGCCCTCATGGCGAGCCCCATCCTCACTACCGTGGTGGATCTCTTTACCCTGCTGATCTACTTCAGCATTGCGACCCATCTGCTCCCGCACCTCATGGGAGGCTAGCTCCCCGCACGAAGATGCTCACTGTTCCCGCATTCATCGACATCCACGTGCACCTGAGGGAGCCTGGACAGACCCACAAGGGCGACATCGACCACGAGACACGCGCCGCCGTCGCCGGCGGATTCCGCACGATCCTGGCCATGCCGAATACTCTCCCGCCACCGGATTCCCCGGAACGACTCCAGGAATTCCGGGAGCTCTTCGACCAGAAGGCGCACTGCCGCGTGTTGCTCTGCGGTTGCATGACACAGGATCGCGCGGGGAAGGCCCCCACGGATGCCCAGGCGTTGAAGGCCGCCGGTGCGGTGGCGCTCTCTGACGACGGCTCCACCACACAGGATAGTGGCGTCATGCGGGAGGTGGCCTTCCGTGCTGCCGAGGCGCGCATTCCGCTGGTGGATCACTGCGAGGACCCCGCCTCCACGCGGGAGGGCGAGATCCGCATGGTGGAGCGCGATATCCAGCTTGCCGCCGATACCGGCGCGCAGTATCATCTGCAGCATCTCTCTTGCCGCGAGGCGGTCTCCCTGCTGGAGCAGGCCATCCGGGATGGACTGCCCGTCTCCGGCGAGGCCACGCCCCATCATCTGGCACTCACTCAGGAGGCGCTGGAGCGCTGGGGGACCAACGCGAAGATGGCGCCGCCCCTGCGCACCGCCGCGGATCGCGCCGCCCTCCAGAAGGCGGTGGCGGAGGGTGTCATCGCGGTCATTGCCACGGATCATGCGCCGCATGCCCCCCAGGAGAAGGCGCTGCCCTTCGACAAGGCGCCCAATGGCATCTTGGGACTGGAGGCCGCCTTCTCCGTCTGCAACCGCGTGATGGTGCATTCCGGTCTCATGACGCTGGATGCCCTCCTGGAGCGCTTCACCATGGGACCCGCGCGGGTCTTGGGGATCCCCGTCCCCCAGGAGACCATCGCCATCGAGCCCACGGGCGACTGCATTCTTGTGGAACCCCGCTATTCCTACGCAAAGAACTCCCCCTGGACGGGATATCCGGGCTGGGGGCGCGTCCTGGAGCCGTAGACCATTTTCATTTCATCATTCGGAACAATCAAGTCTGGCGAAGACGTCGAAACCACGGCGTCGGGTACCGGGCTTCAACAAAAAGGAACCAAAACAATGGCAAACGAGGAAAACGCCGAAACCCAGGAAGTGAACTCCACCGAGTTCATGAACAAGCTCACGTCCCTGTGCAAGCGTCGCGGGATCATCTTCCAGAGCAGCGAGATCTACGGTGGATTCAATGGATTCTGGGACTACGGCCCCAATGGCGCTCCGCTGAAGCGTGCGGTGGAGCGTGCCTGGTGGAAGTACATGATTGAGGACCGCGACAACGTGGTCGGTTTGGACTCCACGATCATCTGCCACCCAGAGGTCTGGCGGGCATCTGGCCATGTGAGCCACTTCTCCGATCAGATGACCGACTGCCGCGTCTGCAAGAAGCGCTGGCGTGTGGATCAGCTGCCGGTGCCTGGCGAGTGCCCCCACTGCGGCAGCCACGACCTGACCGAGCCCCGCGAATTCAACCTGATGATGCAGACCTACGTGGGACCCGTCTTTGACGAGGAGCACAAGGCGTATTTGCGCGCCGAGTCCTGCCAGCCCATCTTCGTGGACTTCAATACCATCCGCGTTGCCACCAGAAAGCAGCTGCCCTTCGGTATCGCCCAGACCGGAAAGGCCTTCCGTAACGAGATCAACCCCAGAAACTTCACCTTCCGCTCCCGCGAATTTATGCAGATGGAGATGGAGTTCTTCTGCGAGGACAGCGAGTCCATGGATTGGTTCGACTACTGGATGAAGGAGCGCTGGAACTTCTACACCAAGATCCTCCGGATTCCCGAGGAGAAGCTCCGCTGGCACTGGCATGAGAAGCTGGCCCACTACGCCAAGAAGGCCGTGGACATCGAGTTCCTCTTCCCCTTCGGCTGGGACGAGATCGAGGGTATCCACCACCGCAGCACCTGGGATATGTCCCAGCACGCGAAGTTCTCTGGCGACAAGGCGGCATGCTCCGTCTTCAATCCCGAGACCAAGGAGGCCACCTTCCCCACCGTCGTGGAGACCTCCTGCGGCTTGGATCGCATCTGCCTCATGCTACTGTGCAACGCCTATGAGGAAGACACCGCCGCCACCAAGAAGGCCGATAAGGACGAGGATGTGCGCGTGGTGCTGCATCTGACTCCCCGCCTGGCGCCCGTGCAGGCCGCAGTGCTGCCCCTCTCCAAGAAGCTGGAGGCGCCTGCCAAGAAGATCCAGAATATCCTGCGGGAGTACGACATCCGCACGGATTACGACGACACCGGCTCCATCGGCAAGCGCTATCGCCGACAGGACGAGATCGGCACGCCCTTCTGCGTGACCTACGATTTCGATTCCGAGAACGACCACGCGGTCACCGTGCGCGACCGCGACACCATGCAGCAGGAGCGCATCCTCATTGAGGAGCTGCCCGCCAAGCTGCTGGCGAAGATCCACGCCTAGTTGGCGTGATTGAGAGTCCCGGGGGGAGTCCATCCGTGCATGCGTGCATGCGGCTCCCTCCGGGCATTCCTTTTTCCGTCCATCCTCCCTCCCCTTTCCCCTCTCTAACCGTTCGCCGCCTATGAAGAAGTTCATTCTGCCCGTGCTTCTGCCTTTGCTCCTGGCAAATCTCTTCTTCGGCTACCAGCTCTATTGCCGGGAGACCCCCCAGGAGAATCGCCAGATGCTCCAGAAGCTGGATCTCTTCCTGGAGGTGATGCAGCAGGTGCGGGAGAACTACGTGGAGCAGGATGAGGTGGACGTGGATCACCTCTTCGATGCCGCCATCAAGGGGATGGTCTATTCGCTGGATCCCTTCAGCGCATTCATGACTCCCACCGAGTTCCACCAATTCGAGCAGGAGGACTCAGATACCTTCGGCGGCGTGGGCGTGCAGATCCATATCCAGGAGGGCGTCCTCACCGTCTCGTCCGTGGTGCGCGATACCCCCGCCGCACAGGCCGGACTGCTGGCCGGCGATCAGATCCTGACCATTGACGGACAGGAGACTCGCGGAAAGTCCCTCAATGAAATCGTGAAGCTATTGCGTGGCGAGCCGGGCACTACGGTGACCGTGGGCATTTTGCGTCCTGGCGAGGACGTGACCGGTGGCGAGCCCCGGGAGTTGCCGCTGGTCCGCGCCGCCATTGAGAACCGTAGCATCAACGATGTGCATATTGTGGCGGGCACCACCACGGGCTTCCTGCGGATCGATGCCTTCATGGCGCCCACTGCCAAGCAGTTCCAGGAGGCGCTGAAGGAGCTCATGGATCAGGGCATGAAGAGCCTGATCATCGATTTGCGCGGCAATCCCGGCGGTCGCGTGGATATCAGTGTGGATATCCTCAGCTGCCTTTTGCCCAACGAGTCCATGGTGGCGAGCCTGGAGGGCCGCAATCCTCGCCTGAACAGCGTCTACGCCACTCATCCCGCAGAATACTCCCTGCCTCACGAAATTCCCGTGGCGGTCCTGGGAGACCGCGGAACCGCCTCCGCTGCCGAAATCACCATCAGCTGCCTGCGCGACTATCATCGCGCGGTCTTCATTGGCGACCGGACCTTCGGCAAGGCGCTGGTGCAGGATGTGATGCCCCTGGAGGGCGGAAATGCGGTCAAGTTCACTGTCGCGAAATACTACACGCGCCTCCGCACTCCCATCCAGGGAAAGGGCATTCGTCCCGATATCCCCGATCCGCTCACTCGCGAGGACTACCGGAAGCTCTTCTCTCCCGACCGCAAGGAGGGCGACGATTCCATGGATCCCAATATCCAGACGGCGCTGAAGTTCTTTGCCGACGGCGCAGAATGGCCCGTCTACGAGGGAAAGCCCGAGGGCGACTATGAGGATATTCTCCCACAGTGGCAGCGCGAAAACGGCTTCTACAACCACATGAACGATTCCATGCCCATGGAGGAGTTCACTCACGAGGAACAACCGTCCACTGGTACCGAGGAGGCGCCCGCGGAGACGGCAACGCCCAAAGAGTCCCCCGCGCCTGTTGAGGCGGAGTAGCGATTTTCCTTTTTCCTGACCGAGAATTTTTTGGGCCTTCCAGAGGAGTTTTTTGCCGTCTATGAAGATTCGTGTTGTTGTGATGGGCGCCGCCGGGCGCATGGGCCGCATGCTGGTATCGCAGGTCTGCGGGGATGACGCGTTGGAGCTGGTGGGTGCCGTGGAGGCGCCGCAGTGTCCGTTCGTGGGGCAGGATGCCGGCCAGGTGGCAGGCATCGGCGGCTCCTGCGGCGTGGTGATCACGACTGATCTTCGCGCAGCGCTGTCGAAGGCGGATTGCGTCATCGACTTCACGGCCGCGGCGGTGACTCGCCAGATGGCGCCGGTGGCAGCGGAGCTGGGGGTGTCCATGGTCATTGGCTCCACGGGCCTCACCGCCGAGGACCAGTCACTGCTGGCGGATTTGGCGGCGAAGGGCGCGCGGATCGTGCAGTCCCCGAATATGTCCGTGGGCGTGAATCTGCTCTTTGCGCTCTCCCGGAAGGTGGCGTCGCTCCTGGGTGAGGACTACGATATCGAGGTGGTGGAGATGCATCACAATCAGAAGAAGGACGCGCCCTCCGGCACCGCCGAGAAGCTGGGACAGATCCTGGCGGAGGCGCGCGGTCTCTCCTACGAGAAGGATGTGCGGCATGGTCGCGTGGGAATGGTGGGAGCCCGTCCGAAGAACGAAATCGGCATGCATGCCCTCCGCGGCGGCGATGTGGTGGGCGACCACACGGTCATCTTCGCTACAAATGGCGAACGCATCGAGCTCACCCATAAGGCATCCAGTCGACAGACCTTCGCGAACGGCGCAATCCGCGCCGTCAAATTCCTCGCCTCCGCCAAACCCGGCAAGTACGATATGCAACAGGTGCTCGGGCTGTAGCCGCCCGAGCGCTTTTGCGCCGCGGCGGCTACAGCCCTAGTACCTAGCTGTTTAGCGGCTAGTGGCGAGTCTGTAAGGTGCCGCAGGCGCTCTTCCGCCGCTCTGTGCCGCGGTACTGGTACCGCCGCTGTTGCGGCGGAAGAGCCGCGCAGTGACCGCACAAACCTACTCCCTACTACCTGCTACCTTCTACCTGCGCCGCAACTGCATGCGGCGCAATTGCGCGCCAGCGCAAACTCCTAACTCGCAACTGCGGCGCACTTTGGCGCGCTGGCGCACGCGCCGGTAGATTCCGGCGCGGGGTTTCGCCACGCGAAACCCTGGCCGAACTTCCTCCTTCCTCCCTCCTCCTTCCTCCTTTTTTGCATTCTTGCGTTATTCCCCTTCCCATCTTCTCTATCTTCTGGCGATTCTGCTCTTGTGTTTCATGGGGGTGGCGTTTTTGTTTAGCACGGGGTATTTGGGGCCGTCGTTTGCGGTGCGTCAGAACTATTTGCGGCAGTGTGTCTTTTTGGGGATGGGCGCGGTCCTGGCGATCGCATTCTCTGCTTTGCCGCCGGGACGCATCTCCTGGCGTGCGGTGGTCTTTTCGGGATACTTCGCCAGCATTGTGCTGTTGATCGCGGTGCTTTTCCTGGGAAAGAGCATCGGTGGCGCGCGGCGGTGGCTCTCTTTCGGCGGATTCCTCCTGCAGCCTGCCGAATTCGCACGGGCATTCACCATCCTGGCGGCGGCCGCGCTCTGGGACGGAAAGACTCTCCCGAAATACTGGGAATTCCCCCTGGGACTCCTCTGTTTCCTGGTGCCCATGGGACTGATCCTATTGGAGCCCGCCTACGGCAATGCCGCCTCCCTGGCGGTGCCCATGGGCATCCTGGCGTGCACGAGATACCTCCCGCGCTGGCTCTGGAATACCCTCCTTCTGGCAGTGGTGATCCTGGTGGCGGCGGTCTCGCTGGCGGTCCTGCATCTCCGGCAGGACTCCGGCGAGGGACAGCGTCGTCGCGAGGCGCTACTCTCCGAGGATGGTCCCGGCGGGAGCATTTTGCGGGGATACCACTTGCGGCGCGTGCGCAGCTTCCTCTCCTCCGAGGGCGGCTGGAATGAACAGCAGTCGTTGATGGCTGTGGCGGGCGGTGGTCTGACAGGAAAGGGCTACCTGAATGGTACCATGAAGAACCTGGGATTCCTTCCCCGCACGGTGGCACCCACCGATTTTATCTTCGCGGTGGTCGCCGAGGAGGGCGGACTCCTCTTCGGGGTGCTACCACTCATGTTCCTCTATTGGCTGCTGTCGATGATTCTCCTCCATTGGGCCACCCGTGCCACTGATCGGCTGCGGTTGAATATCCTCCTGGGGGGAATGGGATTGCTCCTGGTGCATATCACCGTGGGAGTGGGAATGGCCGTTCGACTCCTCCCCGTCATCGGACTGCCTCTGCCACTCCTCTCCTACGGCGGATCCTTTACGCTCGCGATCTTCCTCCTCCTGGGTGCCATGGCGGGCGCCGACCATCACCGCGAAGATACCACTTTCTCCGAAAAGACCCCCGCCCCCGAAGAAAGCGAATTCCGGCTGGGATTTTTGATGAAGGTGAAAGTGAGAAAGCAATAAGGGGGAAGGAGAAGATAGGCGGAAGAGCATAGGCGGGGGAGCTATCCAAAGGACTGGGGGCAAGCCCCCGCACCCCCTTTGCCTATACACAGGTGGCGAATGTTGCCCTGCTGCCCAAAAGCTGGTACCGTACCGCCGGTAGGCGGAAGGGCGCCTGCGGCGCCTTATAATTAACCACTAGTCGCTAATTACTAAGTACTTATGGCGTTTATGCGCGCATTGGCGCGCAGAAGCGCCGCGCGCCGGGTTCCCGCCCAAATATTACCATTTCGTTAGAATTGTCATTGCGGAACTATTGTTGACACTGTAGATTATTCGCGTTCCGTTCCGGCGGAGGGCTTTTTCCCAGGGTGGGAGGGTCTTTCCTGCTTCGGCCCATTGCCCTCAGGATACGGGATACGCCTTTTTTGTTTTTTTCAAGTTGCATTCATCCCCAAAAAAAGGAACACACGATGAAGAAACTTACTGCATTTTTGATGATGCTGGCTCTGGTTGCCTCTTTCAGCGTCATGGCTCAGGAAGCCCCCGCCACTGAGGAAGCCGCTCCCGCTCTCGAGACCGAGGAGACCTGCGATTGGCGTCCCTTCGTCAGCCTCTCTGCTGACTGGGCCACCAAGTACATGTGCGATGGTAAGGTTGTGAACCCCAACGCCATGGTTTTCCTCGACGCCTTCGTCGAACTGAAGGGCTTCTACGTTGATCTGTGGGCCGCCATGGACATGAGCCACTACAACCGTCCCGACGGTGGTAGCTTCTCCTACAAGAACGACCGCCAGTATCGCGCCGAAGAGGTCGACTATGTCATCGGCTACAACCACACCTTCGACATCTTCGACTTCTCTCCCGTGAAGTTCGATATCGCCTACAAGTACTTCCAGTATCCCCGCGCCTACTTCGATCACGACGAGCCCCTGGACACCACCATCGCCCTGACCAACATCCTCCAGTCCTTCCAGGACGAGGATGCCAAGGACGCTCTGTCCATCGGTGTGACCTGGCGCTATGACCTGAACTGGTACACCAACTACTTCTGGTTCGACACCACCTACTCCCGCCAGCTGACCGACAAGCTCTCCGCTTCTATCTCCGGCAAGCTCTACTGGGGCACCAAGAGCAAGATGCGCGCTGCCTATGGTCTGAACCGCGACGTCATCAGCTCCTTCCAGCTGAAGGGCGCTCTGAACTACGCTCTCACCGAGAACATCTCCGTGGGCGCCTGGGTTGACTGCGGCTGGGCCGTGGATCACGAGATCCGTGACGCCTGGAAGGCCTCCGACATCAACAATGAGGAGAACTTCCGCACTGGTGTCAACGTCTCCTTCTGCTTCTAGTAGCGAGCGTTCCTAGATCTGAAAAAACCGCGGTGGCGAAAGCCATCGCGGTTTTTTTGTGCCTGGAGGCTGCGTTTTTTTAGGGGGGGTAGCATTGGCGCGTATTTTTGGGCCCGCGGCGTGGCGCGTGCCTGCCATTGGCGCGTTTCTTCCTATCGCCGTTTCCGCAAGTAGATTTTGCGCTATATTATCCGGGTTTTCCCGGCAGTGTTTTTAATCGCGTGGGCGTCCGAGAGTTTCGGTTCGCATTTTGTGTGATGTGATGCTGTCAATCATCACAGACGTCTTGGAGCGGGTCTGTTGAGGACCCGCTTTCTTTTTATCCGCATTGAACGACGGAGGAGGTTGGAATTATGAGCAAGACCACAGACGAGCAGAAGACTCGGAATCAGTTGATTGCGCATTTGGCCAGTGTCCGCGGCGTGAGCCGTGAGGAGATTGTTGCCATGTTGGAGCGCACGTTGCGGGAGGCCGCGCGTCGTGCTGTCCGGAACTATCAGAATGTGGATGCGAAGATTGATGAGCGTGGTGGGATCACCTGCGTTGCGCATCTGACGGTAGTGGAGAAGGTGGTGGATCCCTCTTTGGAGATCTCCCTGGAGATGGCGCGCACCAAGTTCCCGGATGCGCAGCTGGGCATGGATGTCGCCTGGGATATCGAGGTCAAGGAGTTCGGGCGCATTGCCTCCCAGCTGGGCCGACAGGTCTTCACCACCAATCTGCAGGAAGCCGAAAAGCGCCACGTGGTCTCCCAGTTCACCGGCCGCGAGGGACAGCTCTTTAACGGAACCGTCTCCCGCCGTGACAAGAATGGCGTCTGGGTCACCATCGAGAATACCGAGGCGCTGATGCCCCCCAAGGGTTGCATCCCCGGCGAGCAGTACGAGGTGGGCGATCACGTGACCGTGTTGCTGAAGTCCCTGAATCCCGACAAAGGCGGTGCGGGTCTGATTGTGAACCGCTCCAGTCCGGAGTTCGTCGTGCGGCTCTTTGAGCGTGAGGTCAGCGAGATTGCGGATGGCACTGTGGAGATCAAGGGCGTGGCTCGTGAGCCCGGCTACCGCACCAAGATCGCGGTTTCCAGCACGCAGTCCAAGGTGGATCCCGTGGGCGCCTGTGTGGGCATCCGCGGTGCCCGCGTCCGCATGATCGTCAGCGAGCTGGGTGGCGAGAAGGTGGATATCATCAACTGGGATCCGGATATCCGGGTCTACGCGGAGAATGCCCTGAAGCCCGCGAAGCTGGCGAAGGTCTTTGTAGAGGAGCAGGAGGACGAGAAGATCCTTCAGGTCCGGGTTGCCGAGGACCAGCTTTCGCTGTCCATTGGCAAGAAGGGCCAGAATGCGCGTCTGGCGGCGAAGCTGTTGGGCTGGAAGATCAACATCGAGCGTGTGACCGCCGAGGAGCCCACGCAGGAGGAGACCATGGAGCAGAAGATCCAGGCCGCCGCCGGCGTGTTGGCCGAGGCCACTGGCGTGCCCCAGGAGACCGCGCTACTGCTGGTCGCCAACGGCTACCACTCCGTGGAGGGCCTCCGGGAGGCCACCGTCCAGGAGCTTGCCGAGATCGACGGCGTGGGACAGGAGATGGCCGAGAAGATCGTCTCCGCCCTGGCTGCGAAGTAGTCCTGGATTCCCGGCGGGCGCGTGTTTGCCGCGCGTCCGCCGCGTTTTCCCCTTATCGGCGACAGGTGCCACCGCGTACGCCCGCGGGTGGCATTGGCGCCGCATGTGAGAGGAGGAGACCGTGAGGAGTTTCGGAGAGTGGAGGGCGGATGCCCCTCCTTCTCTTTCTTCATTGTTCCTTCTTCCCGTTTGACGTTTTCCCGGCTAGTGCACTTTCAACGATAAAATGGAGAATAGAAGCTGATATGTCTACGAAGATACGCGTCAATCAACTGGCTCGGGAGCTGGGCATGGAGAGTAAGGAGATGGTGGAGTTCCTGCAGAAGGAGGGCTTCACCTCCGTGCGGAGCCACTCCAGCACTCTTGAGGAGGAGGAGGCCGAGCTGATCCGCAAGCAGATCCTGAATGCGCGGAAGGAGGCGCAGGATGCTCGTCGTGCGGCTGCCGCGCCCGCTGCAAAGCCTGCGGAGGCGCCTGCGGCGGCTGTTTCCAAGGACGAGGAGGAGTTGGAGGAGGAGCTGGAGGAAGAGAGCGCTCCTGGCGAGATCCACCTGAAGACCCCCATCACTGTCCGGGATCTGGCCATTGCGCTGAAGATGAAGCCCAACGAGGTGATCATCCAGCTGATGCAGCTGAATATCTTCGCCGCCATCAACCAGGTCCTGGAGACCGAGACCGTGGAGAAGATCTGCGAGCGCAACGGCAAGAAGTTCGTCCAGGAGCGCCGTGAGAAGGGCAATCATCCCGTTTTTGAGCGCAAGGCATCCGCCATTGCCGCGGCGGCGCAGGATGGCCGTCCCCGCAAGAAGGTGGGCCGTCCCCCGGTGGTGGTCTTCATGGGCCATGTGGACCACGGCAAGACCACCTTGCAGGACTACATCCGGAAGACCCGCGTGGCCGCTGGCGAGGCGGGTGGAATCACCCAGGCCATCGGCGCCTCCGTGGCGCAGTATGGCGACCAGACCATCACCTTCCTGGATACCCCCGGGCACGCCGCCTTCACCGCCATGCGCGCCCGTGGCGCCAACGCCACCGATATCGCGGTGCTGGTCATTGCGGGACCCGAGGGCTGCATGCCCCAGACCATCGAGGCCATCCATCATGCGCAGGCCGCAAAGGTGCCCATCATTGTTGCCATGACCAAGTGCGATCTGCCGGGCTGCGACAAGGACCGCGTGCTGCGGCAGCTCCAGGAGAATGGCATCCAGCCTGAAGACTGGGGCGGCGATACCGCCGTGGTCTCCTGCAGCGGCATCACGGGCGAGGGCGTGGACGAGCTTTTGGAGCGAATCCTCCTGGAAGCCGAGATGCTGGAGCTCAATGCCGATCCCGATGCGCCCTTCGAGGGCCTGGTGATCGAGGCGCAGATGGAGCCCGGCATGGGCCCCACCGCCAATATCCTGGTGCGCAACGGTGTGTTGCGCCAGGGCGACTGGTTCTCCTGCGGCAGCACCTATGGAAAGGCGCGCGCGCTGCTGGATACCCACGGCAAGCGCCTGGCGAAGGCGACTGCCTCCACGCCCGTGAAGATCATGGGCTACAACGCGGTTCCCGAGGCGGGCGACAAGGTTGTCTGGCAGCCCGATGAAAAGGCCGCGAAGGCGGCCGCCGACGAAGAGTTGCAACGCAAGCGCCAGGAGAATTCCGGCGACCAGAAGGCGTTGACCATGGAAGAGGTCATGAAGCGCCTCACGGATTCTCGCAACGACAGCTCCGTGGTGGAGATGAACCTGGTGCTGAAGACCGACGTCCGCGGCTCCCTGGAGGCCATCTCTGAGGCCATTTCCGGCATCAAGTCCACGAAGATCTCCGTGAAGATTGTTCATGGTGGCGTGGGTGAGATCACGGATTCCGATGTGATTTTGGCGGCGGCCAGCAAGGCGATCATCGTGGGCTTCCACGTGCGCGCCATGCCCAGCGTGAACCGCACTGCCAAGCAGAAGGGCGTGGAGATCCGTCTCTACTCCATTATCTACGATCTCTTGGACGATCTGGAGGACGTCATGCGCGGCCGCCTGACTCCCGAGACCAAGGAGAATCTGCTGGGCGAGGCGCAGATCGCGCAGGTCTTCAATATCTCCAAGACCGGAAAGATCTGCGGTTGCCGCGTGACCTCCGGTATCATCAAGGTGAACCAGAAGGCGCGTGTCTTCCGCCAGGACACCCAGATCTACTCCGGCTTGGTGGCATCCCTGAAGCACTTCAAGGAGGATGTCCGCGAGATGAAGGCCGGCCAGGAGTGCGGTATCCGGCTGGACAACTTCGAGGACTTCGAGGTGGGCGACCGCATCCAGGTCTTTACTGTGGAGAAGATCCTCCCCGAACTCTAGTCGAGAAGGGCGCTCCCATACATTCTCTCACTCTTTAGCACACTCCGATCCCTCATGGGCGCAGAAGACCGCATTTCCCGATTGAACTCGCAGATGCTCCGGGAGCTTGGGATGCTGGGCGAATCCCTGATTCGACCCGATATTCCCGATGCCCTGGTCACCTTCGTGGGCGTGGAATTGGCCAGCAATCTCCGCACGGCCAATGTCTTCGTCTCCGTCTACGGCAGCGCCGCCGCAAAGCGTCGCGCAATGGAGCTGCTCCAGCGCCGGCGGGTGCAGTTGCAGGACGGCATCGCCCGGAAGATGGTCATGAAATACACCCCCGTGCTGCATTTCCGACTGGACGAGACCGCCGAGAAGGCGCAGCGCGTGATGTCGATCCTCCAGGAGCTGGATCTGCCCCAGGAGAACAGCAAGGGCGCGGCGGCGGGGACGGCGCCTTCCACTTCGGAGTCTGGCGAATAGGGGAATGATTTTCCGAGGAGCGATTGATTGCCATGTCAGACGATCGGAAGCATGACAGCATATTGGAGGCCCGTGGTCGGGTCCGGGATCCCAATGGCTTGCACCTGAAGGTAGCCAGCGAGATCTCCCGTGCCTGCGCGAAATTCTCCTCCACCCGGGTCACCATCACCGCCGGCAATGGCCGGACGGCGGATGCGCGCAGCCCGCTGGCACTCTTGACTCTCGGCGCTCCCGCAGAACAGCTCCTGGTGATTGCGGCGCAGGGGCCTGATGCCCAGGCGGCGCTGGCAGCCCTGGAACCCTATGTCCTCCTGGAGAAGGCACCCGCTCCCGTGATCCCATGAAGCGCGCGGAATTGTTGGCCATCCTGGAGTCCCTCGATATGCACCCCAGCAAGGCGCTGGGGCAGAACTTCCTGGTGGACGACAATTGCCTGGACGCCCTGGTGCGCGCCGCGGCTCCGCAACCCGGCGAGGAGCTCCTGGAGATCGGTCCCGGCACCGGTGTGCTCACCCGGCGGCTCCTGGCATCCGGCGCCCTCCTCACCTCCGTGGAATTCGATTCCCGGCTGGCGGGATATCTCCGGCGGACGCTCGGCGAACAGTATCCCGAGACCTTCCGTCTCCGCGAAGAGGACGCCTGCAAGACCGATTTCGATGCGCTCTTCCCCCAGGGACACCCCTATCGCGTGGTGGCGAATCTCCCCTATTCCTGCGCCTCCGTCCTTCTGGCGCATCTGGCCTCTGCAAAGAATCCGCCGCGCGCCCTCCATGTGCTACTCCAGAAGGAGATGGCCGAGCGACTCGCCGCAAATCCCGGCACCGCGCAATACGGCGTCCTGACGGTACGCCTCGCCTTCCGCTATATTGCGAAGATCGCGCGACAGGTGCCCCGCGGAGTCTTTTTTCCGCCGCCGGAGGTGGATTCCGCCTTCCTGGCGCTGGAGTCCCGCCCGGAGCCCCTGGGCGCCCCCGAACTCCTGGAACGCGCCGGCCGCCTGGCGGGCGCCGCATTTGCGCAACGCCGGAAGCAGGCGCGGCGCCTCCTGGAACCCCTGATGCCCGGCGTGGATGTCGCCGCCGCCCTGGAGGCCCTCGGACTGCCCGCTACCGCACGCGCGGAAGTCCTCTCTCCTCAACAATACGTGAAACTCGCGGAGCTGATGCTATGAAAGTCCTTTTGGACGGTTTTATCTATAGTGATGGCGTGGGAAGGGCCATCACGGCGGTTTTGCTTGCCGCCAACGCCCTCCTTTGGGCACTCCTGGTCTGCAAGTTCTTCCAGACTAGGGCAATGAAAAATGCGATCGTGTTCCTGCGGGAGCGGCTGGCAAAATATGGCTCCTGCACGCATAAGATCCTGGGGGACTTGGACCACGACCGCTCGCTGACGGGGCCCTTGGCGGATCTGGGGCGCGCCGCCAGCGCGATGCTCCTGGAGATCCTGAAGCCCACCGCCCAGCAGAAATACGCCTTCTTCTCCGAGGGAATCCTCCCCCGCGCTCTCACCGCACAGGAACTGGAACGCGTACAGGTCGCTATCGAGACCGAAATCACGCGCCAGAGGGGCGCCCTGGAGGCCTTGCTGCCGGGACTGGCGTCGCTGATTACTCTCGCCCCGATGTGCGGACTCTTCGGCACCGTATGGGGCGTCATGGCCACCTTCGTGGGAATCGTCAATAATGGCGGGCGACCCGATATCCAGGCAATCGCACCCGGTATCGCTGGCGCACTGCTCACCACCGTGGCGGGACTGTTCGTCGCAATCCCCGGCACTCTCTGCAATAACTCGATCGTCTCCACCGTCGACGAGATCTCCCAGGAAATGGACGACTTCCGCGACGAGCTGCTGACCTCCCTCCAGTTGGCAAAGACCGCACAGCCAAAGCCTCAAGTGGCGGCGACAGCGCCCGCTGTTGCACCCCAGTCGCAGGCATATGCGAGCAATCCCGCGGTGCAGCCCGCGTATCAGCAGCCAGTGATGGCGGCGCAGCAGCCCGCGCCCGTGCAACCCGCCTATTCGCAGCCGGTGTCTGGTGTTTCTCGTGACACCGCGGTAGAGATTTCGGTGGAAGAGGACATGGCTGGAGGGAGCCCGGACGACTATGCTCGCTAGGCAGAGAGGAGGCAAGAGGGAGCGCAGGGTCAAGGCGGAGGTCAATATGACGCCCCTGATGGACCTGACCTTCACCCTGCTGATCCTGTTTATCATCACGGTCCCGATCCTGGACTACAAGACGGACGTGACGCCCCCCGCCATGAATACGGAGTCCACGCTCCCGGAGAGCGATCCCTTGGCGATCCAGGTGACGCTGGATGCACAGGGTCTCTGCACCATCAACGGCGAGCCCATCGCTCCCACGGATCTGGAGGCGCGCATGCGGCAGTATAAGGACCTGGGTCGTATGAGGGTGCGGATTCGTGCCAGCGGCGAGCGTCCCTACGAAGAAATTATCATGCTCCTGCGCCCCGCAAAGCACTGCGGCATGGAGGTGCAGTTGGAGACGGTGGCGGAATAGCCCCGCGGCAGCTCGTAGTCTATGTCCCGGGAGGAGTCCAAAGAGAGCAGGGTGGATGCCGCGCGAATGCAGTCGGCATCCGCATGCGTGCCGCCCGGCACCCCGGAGATCCATTCGCTGGCACTCCTGAACCACCTGCCACTCTATCATTGCGTCGCCGCAATTCTCTCCGGCGCACTGCTGGCATTCGCCTTTCCGCCCCTGGAGTGGTCGCCATTGGCATTTCTGGGACTGGTGCCCTATCTCCTCTGCCCACAGCCCCGGCGGCTTCGTTGGCGCATCCTGGGCGCCGCGCTCCTGGGATACACGCACTTCCTGATCTCGCTGTGGTGGCTCAATTCCGTGGGCTTCGGCGCCGGCGCACTCCTGGCAATCCCCTGCGCGCTCTTCCCCGCACTCTGGGCACTGCTCTGGGGGGCGCTCCTCTGGCGACGAAAACCCCGTGAGGAGATCCCCATGGACTTCCGGCAACGCAGCGATGCCTTCCCGGATGCCATCCCCGCACACCGCCCCGGCGCGGATCTCACCGTCTTCCCAAACACTCGCGCATTTCTGCGGGCGGCACTGCTAGGCGCCGCGCTCTGGACCTCCCTGGAGTGGATCCGCGGATGGATCTTCACCGGCTTTCCCTGGAATGCCCTGGGGGTCTCGCAGGCATTCTCGCCCGTCCGGCTCTTGGCGTCTCTCGCCGGCGCATACGGGATCTCCTTCTTCCTGGTCTGGACAAATCTCCTCGTGGCGGGACTCCTGGCGCGACGGGATAAGCGACTCCTCGCGGCACTCCTGGTGACACTGCTTTTCCTGGGCGGATGGTGCGCCCTGGAGCACGCCCGAAAGCTTCCGCTGGAGGAGACCCCCATCCGCATCACGGCAATCCAGGGCGATGTCCCCGAATGCCGCGAGGCCACCCCCGAGGAGGTACAGTTCGCCTGGGACCGATACTCCTCCCTCACTCTCCAGGCCGCTACCACAGAAGCCACCGATCTCTTCCTGTGGCCCGAGGGCGCACTCCCAATCCCACTCACGACTCCCGCATACTCCCAGGGACTCCGCGCCCTCCTCGCACAACTCCCAAAGCCACTCCTCCTGGGTGCTCTGGATGTCCGCGAGGGACTCACATCCCCCGGGGGAAACAGCGCCTTCGGCAGTGGTGACTACGACTCCTTGGAGCCCCCCGTCTTCAACTCCGCATTCCTCCTCCAGAAGGACTCCGCGGTCCTCGCACTCCCACGAGCCTTCCGCGAGGACTACTACGACAAGACACACCTGGTCCCCTTCGGAGAATACGTCCCATTCTCCAAACAACTGCCCTGGCTCGTGGACGCCCTGGGCATGGGACGGGATCTGACTGCCGGCAAAAATGCCACGCTCTTCTCCCTGAAGCGCGCCGATGGCACCACTGTACGCTGCGGAATGAATATCTGCTTCGAGGACGCATTCCCCGAGATCTCCCGGGAATTCACCCGGAAGGGCGCGCAACTCCTGGCCACCATCACCAACGACTGCTGGTATAAGACCTCCTCCGGCGCACGACAACACCAGGCACAGGCTATCCTTCGCGCCGTCGAAAACCGCCACCCACTCCTCCGCTCCGGAAATAACTCCCATACCTGCCTCATCTCCCCAAAAGGCGAAATCATCGATCCCATCCAAACCGCCGATAAACCCTTCACCGCAGGCTATCATACCTACACCATCTACCCCACCAAACCCAACGCCCCCCTCACACCCTATGCCCACACCGGGAACACCCTCCCGAAAATCGCAAGCCTCGTCTGCATTCTCGTTATCGCATGGGAGATCATACAGGCTGTGAAGGAAAAACATAGGATGAGGGAGAGACTGAGGAAACATTCGTAACTCGTTGCAAAAAAAAACTTATGCTATCTTGTGAAAATTAGGCTATTCGGGAACGCTCTCCCTCAAACAACTCCGCGTCACTCAAGATCTTAACAAGCAAAAAACATGAGCCGAAATTTCAACGAAAATACTCGGGTGCAAGTGCCTGCAGCGATTCATC
>CAVGTF010000022.1:0-21186 GCA_963632245.1 Anaerovoracaceae bacterium | reverse complement strand
TCGCGCCGCCAATCCGGATATCAAACCCCTCCAGGGAGAGGATGTCCTGCTGGGTTTCCAGCTGGGATGACTACCAGGCCTTGCAGAGGTCTCTTGTGCAGAAGTATCGGCTACAGAGGGATCCACGAAGGACTCATCGGCTGTGGCTAGCGGAGGAGATCTCCGTAGATATTGTTCCATTTGGCGGCATAGAGTCGGACGAGGGGGAAATTGCGTGGCCTCCGGACTTTGATAGGACGCTCAATGTGCTTGGCTTTCAGGCGGCATATGGGGATGCGCTGGAGGCTGAAGTGGGATTGGCCACCATTCGTGTCATTCGTCCGCATTGGCTCGCCTTTTTGAAGATGAATGCATTTGTAGACAAACAGGAGCGAACCAAAGATCTGACGGATCTATATGTGCTTGCGGATAATTACATTGATCTCATTGATACTGAGAGACTTTTGTATGCTCCCGATGCTCTGGACAGGGACATCCTCTCCCTGGAGGGGTTTGATATCCGGATTGGCGGCGCGATGCTCATCGCCAGAAACTGCTGTCGATCTGATCTTCGCGCGGCGAGTGCATTGCAGGATAATGTTCGGGAATTCAATGTCAATGGCGCATTGACCAATGCATTTTGTGCCAGTAATGGCATCCCATTGGAGATGGCTGAAGCGATCGTCGATTCTCTTTTAGCGCCGTTCCCTTCCCCTTAAGGGAATGAACTCCCAGGGTGGTGCATTATGGGGACTGGCGCCCCCGTACCCCCTGCTTTGTTAGGTGGTAGGGAGGAGGGAGTAGGTAGTAGGTTTATAAGGTGCCTGCGGCGCTTTTTCGTCTACCGGCGGTACAGTAGCGGCCTTTGGGGGCGCTAGTGTGGATTTCGCAGTGTGGCGCCGCATGTTCTTTTGTTCGATAGGGTGTGTTAGGTCAATCCTTCAGGGCGGAGATTGGGCAGACGATCACACCGTCTTCTTTTCGCTGGTAGGCATAGTCTCCGACCGCCGTTAGGACCATTTTGAATGACGGCGCTTTCATTTTTGTGGGATCAATCTTTTCAGCAAGACGATTCAGTGTCGCCGCACCTTTGTCGATTAGTGTTTTCCCGCCTAGCTTGATTTCGATTAAGCCGTAACGACCGTTGCGAAGATGGACGATTGCGTCGCATTCGAGGCCATTGGCGTCATGGTAATGTGAGACAAATCCGTCCAGGGCGTCCGCATAGACGCGCAAGTCTCGGACGGCCAGGGTTTCGAAGAGAAGTCCGTATGTGCGCATGTCGTTCAGGAGGTCGTCTGGGCCGACACCTAATGCCGCAGCGGCGATGGAGGGATCTGTGAAATAGCGTGTGTCTGCTGTGCGGATAACGGATTTTGAACGCAGATTTGGACACCACGCGGGCATGTCCTCGATTACGAAGATTTTGCGCAGGACCCCCAAGTAAGAAGAGATGGTTTCTTCGGCAAATGACGTCGGCTCGTTCTCGGATAGGTCTTCGCGAATCACTGAGATTGTGGACTGCGTTCCTTGCAATCGTGCATAGGATCGCATGAGTCGTCGCGCTCGCATTTCGTCGCGCTTGACGCCATCTGCACGGGAGATATCCGATTTCACAACAGCGTCCAGGTAAGAAAATGCGCGGCGGAGTGCGATTTTTCCGGATAATTCGCATGCAAGTGGCCAGCCGCCACGGCAGATCACGAACGCGATGTTCTCAATGTCATTGGCTTTCGCTGCTGCCCCTGTCAGATTCTCACCAGCGAAGAGTTTTGCGAGAGAGACCTCACCTGAAGACTCGCAGGATTCCCAAAGTGACATTGGGCGCATTCGGATCCAGGAGAATCTACCTACTCCGGAGTGCTTTATCTCGTCAGTTTCCGGCGGAACGGACGATCCCGTCAGGATATACTGTCCTGGGCCATCTCCGTGATCAACCCGAAAACGAATTGCATCCCAGAGTGATGGAGTCAGTTGCCACTCATCAATGAGCCGTGGGCTTTCGCCATCTAGAAGACGGTCAGGCTTTGAGTGTGCTAGAAGATCGTATTCCTCAAACTTTCCTGGCTCGTCAATGTAAATCGCACTCTTTGCCGCCTGTTCGGCCGTTGTAGTTTTTCCGCACCATTTCGCTCCCTCGATCAGGACTGCGCCGGCTCCTAAAAGTTCATCGGCTAGCAAGGCATCGCAAATTCTTTTCTTGTAGGTTTTCATATGAGATACTATAGCGTATTTTCCACTTGTTTGCTACCGTAAACCGGTCGAATGTGGATTTTCCAACCGTGCGAATGTGGATTTTCCAACCGTGCGAATGTGGATTTTCCAACCGGTCGAATGTGGATTTTCCAACCGGTCGAATGTGGATTTTCCAACCGGGTGAATGTGGATTTTCCGACCGGACGAATGTGGATTTTCCAACCGGACGAATGTGGATTTTCCGACCGGGCGATGTGTGTGGTGGGGGGATGCAAAAAGGGCCCCGGGGATTTTGTTTCCGGGGCCCTTTGGGGTGGTGCTTTTTGTGTGTGGGCAGGATTCTACTCGTATCTGAGGCAGTCGATGGGGTTGAGTCTGCTGGCGCGGTAAGCGGGGTAGAATCCGAAGAAGATTCCGACGATGGCGGAGAATGCGAAGGCTCCGATGACGGATCCCTCGGTGATCGTGATGGGCCAGTTCTGGACATTTCCGACCATTTGAGCGCCCACGACGCCCAAGATGGTCCCGATGAGGCCGCCGACGCAGGAGAGTGTCATGGCCTCCAGGAGGAACTGCAGGAGGATATCCCGGGGTTTTGCGCCGATGGCCATGCGCAGTCCGATCTCCTTTGTGCGTTCGGTGACGGAGACCAGCATGATGTTCATGATGCCGATGCCGCCCACCAGGAGGGAGATGGAAGCCACGGCTCCCAGGAGGAGAGTGATGGTGGTGGAGATGGAGGACATCATTTCGGTGATTTCGGTCATGTCTCGGATCACGAAGTCGTCGTCCTTGCCGTCAGCCAGGCGATGTCGTTGGCGGAGCAGGGAGGTCATTTCGGACTTTGCCTCTTCCAGGTCATCCATGGAGTTCAGGGAGACCAGGAGCATATTGATGTTATTGAAGGTAGAGCGCTGGATGGTCCGGGTGACGGTGGTGTATGGCATGAGGATGGCGTCATCCTGGTCCTGTCCCATGGAGTTTGAGCCCTTCTTTTCCATGACGCCGATGACCTTGAAGGACATATTCTTGACGCGGATGTTCTGTCCGATGGGATTTTCGCCGTTGGTGAAGAGGTTATCGACCACGGTCTGTCCCAGGATGAGGACGCGTCGGCCGGTCTGGATGTCGTCTTCGCTGAAGTAGGTGCCTTCGCCCACATTCCAGCCGCGGACCACGGGGAATCCCAGTCCCACGCCGGAGATGGAGGTGGACCAGTTGTTTTCGTTGTAGATGACCTGTGCGCTGGCGCGGACCATTGGGGTTTGTCCGGCGACCAAGTCGGGCAGATCGTGTTCGATCTGGTCTCCGTCTTTTGCGGTGAGGGTATTGGAGGCTCCGGCGCCCATGGAGGTGCCTCCCACTCGTATGGAGTTGGGGAAGATCATGATCAGATTGTTTCCCATGGAGCTGATGGAGGACTTCATCTGATCACCGGCGCCGGTACCGATGGCGACCACGGCGATGACGGCGGCGATGCCGACGATGATGCCGAGGGCGGTGAGGAGGCTGCGGATCTTATTGCGCCAGATGGCCCTGAGGGCCACCCGGAAAATCATTGCGAAGCTCATTTTGCGGAGGCCTCCTGGTGGTGTGGGTTGTCCTCGCGGACGATGTGTCCGTCTTGCATGACGATGCGTCGTTTTGCGTAGGAGGCGATATCGTCTTCGTGGGTGACCATGACGATGGTGATGCCCTTTTCGTTGAGTTCCTGGAGGAAGGTGATGATTTCGATGGATGCCTTGGTGTCCAGGTTGCCGGTGGGCTCGTCTGCCAGGAGGAGAGGCGGGTCATTCATGAGGGCGCGTGCGATGGCGACGCGCTGTTGCTGTCCACCGGAGAGCTGTGCGGGAGTGTGGTAGAGTCGCTTTCCCAGTCCCACCAGATTGAGCAATTCGATGGCGCGGGCGCGGCGTGCCTTGGCGGAGAGAGTGCATCCGCCGTAGAAGGCAGGCAGCTCCACCTGCTCCACGGCGCTGGTGCGGGGAAGCAGATTGAAATTCTGGAAGACGAATCCCAGCTTCTGGTTTCGGAAGAGGGCCAGTTCGTTGCGGGACATGGTGGAGACCTCCCGCCCCTCCAGCTTGTAGCTCCCGCTGGTGGGGGTATCTAGGGCGCCCAGGATGTTCAGCATGGTGCTCTTGCCGGAGCCGGAATGCCCCATGATGGCGAGGAACTCCCCGTGGTCTACATCCAGGTCGACGCCGCCAAGTGCATTGACGGTGCTGTCACCCAGGACGTATGTTTTGAACATGTTGCGGATTTCGATCAGCATGGCGGAGGATTGCGGGGAGGGGTAGTGTATGGAGGCGTGAGGGGGGAGTCGGGTCGGTTCGTGTGCGGGGCGGCTGGCGTGTTTGTGCGGAGTCGCCCCGCGGTTATCGTTTGTGGTCGTGTTCTTCGATCACGGTCCGGGAGGGGGGCCTCCGGGGCCGCCGCGGCCCTTGTCCTTCTTGTCGCGGGCGGGGGGCTTTGGCATGAAGGGATTGGAGGGCTGTTCCTCGGCCTTCAGGGCGGCCGCGGCGCTCATCTTTCCGGTGACCACATTGACGCCCTCCAGGGACTCTTCGGATTCCAGCAGGACGGTATTGATGCTGTCGGTGATGCCCAGTTTCACCTTCACGGGATGGATCTGCGTGGTGGAGTCGGCGACCCAGAGGATCTTCTCGTCGTCAGCCAGATCGGGGGGCTTGGGTGCGTCGTCGCCCATGGGCGTGAAGCGTGTGGCGGCATTGGGGACAATGAGGACATCGGAGGCCTCTTCCACGATGATGGAGAGATTCGCGGTCATGCCGGGGAAGAGCTTCTCGCCGGGGTTGTCGGCCTGGATGATGACGGGGTAGGTGACCACGTTGGAGGTGGTGACGCTAGCCAGTCGGATCTGTGTGACATGTCCCTCGAACTTCTGCTTGTAGGCATCCACGGTGAAGACCACGCGCTGTCCCACGGCCACGCTGCCGATATCGGCCTCGGGGATGGAGGCCTCCACCTGGATGCGTGTGAGTTCGGTGGCCACGGAGAAGAGTCCGGTGGCGTTCATGGAGGAGACCACGGTCTGGCCCTCTTCCACGGAGCGGTCGATTACGATGCCGGTGACGGGGGAGGTGATGGTGCAGTCGGCCAGATTCTTTTCGGCGGTGCGGACGCTTGCCTGGGACTGTTCGATGGCGGCCTCATTGCCCTTGAGAGTGGCCTTCAGCTCGTCGTAGTTCGCCTGCGCGGTATCCAGCTCGCTCTCGGTGGCCATTTCGCGCTCGAAGAGTCGCTTTTGGCGGGAGAGCTCCTTTTCTGCCAGCGTGAGCTGTGCGGTGGTGCGTGCCAGGGTGGCCTCGTTGCTCTTGAGCTGTGCGCGGGCGCTTGCCAGAGCGGACTCGTAGGTATCGGGATCGATGAGTGCGATGACCTGGTTTTCGGTGATATGGGAGTTGTAGTCAGCGGAGAGGGAGATGATCTTTCCGGTGACCTGTGTGGTCACGGAGACCTCCCGGATAGGGGCGATGGTGCCGGTGGCGGTGACTTCCTGGGTGACGGAGCCCTTCTGGACGGCCTGGCTGCGGAAATACGTGGTCTCCGGGGCCTTCGGACGATTCCGGTACCAGTGGATGCCGTACCATGCCGCGCCCAGGACGACGCAGATCAAGACGACTTTCAGTATTTTCTTGAACATGGGAGAAGAGTATTTGTGTGGGGGAGGAAAGAAAAATGGGTGTGGCTATTCTGCCAGGGTTTCGGCGGGCTCGCCCAGGAGGTTCGCGATGGTGGCCTGGGCCTCCAGGTAGTCGAAGCGCGCATTCACGGCATCGGCCTTTGCGGTAGAGAAGGAGACCTGCGCGTCGGTGCGGTCAACGCTGGTGGCCTTGCCATTGCGGAATTTCTCGTTGACGATCTCCAGATTCCGCTGGGCGGTCTTGGCGGTGAGCTCGGCCACTTCCAGGGAGAGCTTTGCGCGGGAGGCGGTGAGAGTGGCATTGGTGAGGGAGCGGAAGAGCGTCTGCTCGCCGTCGGCGTATTTGCTGCGTGCGCTCTGGAGGGAGAGGGTGGCCTGTCGGATGGCGTTGTTCAGTCGTCCGCCCTGGAAGAGGCTCTGTCCCAGGGAGAGTCCGCCGTTCAGATTCCAGAGCCAGGGCAGCGCGGGATTCTGGCCGGAGACGGTCCCGCCCAGGGAGAGTGAGAGTGAGGGATAGAGATCGGAGATGGCGGCATCCAGGGCTCCGGAGGCCACCTTGACGCGGTAATCCAGTGCCTGGAGGGTGGGGGAGCTCTTGCGGGCCTTCTCCATGAGATCGTGGGCGCTCTCGGGATACTCCTCAATCTGGCAGTCGCCCAGGTTGTATTCGGGGACCTCCATGAGACCCAGACAACGGTTCAGGTCGACCCATCCCAGTGCCACGTCATTGGCGGTGGTGATCTCCTGGAGGCGCGCCTGCTGGTAGTCCACCTCGGCCTTCAACACATCGTATTCCGTGGAGGCGCCCACCTCGCGCTTGGTCTGCATCTGGTCCAGGTGGTCCTTGTATTGGACGACGGACTCCTTTGCCACGGCGTGGAGTTCGATGGCTCGGCGGAGCTGGAAGTAGTTTTGGCGGACCTGGTAGATGGTGCTGCTGCGCTGCTCCTCGTAGTCCTCGAGGGCGGCGGAGAGGGAGTCCTGTGCCTGCCGGACTTCGGCGGAGGTGCGTCCGAAGTCGAAGACAGTCATGCTCAGATTCACGCCGCCGCTGTAGCTACCGGTGTTGTGGGTGGATCCGTGGTGGCGGTCGGTGTTGTGGGTGCTGCGGCTGTGTCCGGCGGATGCGGATGCGGTGGGCAGGTATCCTGCCTTGGCATTGGAGAGTGCGAGCCGCGCCTGCTCCACGGCGAGGCGTGACTGGTAGAGTGCGGGCTGGCAGCGCAGTGCCAGCTGCTCGAGCTGTTCCAGAGTCAGGGTATCGCCCTCCTTCAGGCCCGCTTCCTGGGCAGTGAGAGTCCGTTCGCCGGCGGGGGCGGGAGTCTCCTGCTTCTGGACCTTCCGGGCCTCCCGGACAGTCTGACAGCTGGTCAGGGGCAGAAGAGTGGCTCCCAGGAGGAGCAGGAGCGCCGGCAACAGTGCTGGCGAATGCTTTGCGTGATGGAGGGACATGGTGTTTTCCCTGTGAAAATGGTGGTTCAATGACGAATGGAACACCGGGAAAAACGCACTTGCGGCGCCTTTATTGTGGTGTTGCACGAAAACCGCGAAATTGTAGTTTCGTGGCAATAGGAAATCCCCCGTCGGGAGGAACGGGTGTCTCCGGCGGGGGATTGGTGGATGCGCGCTCTGATTTAGAGCTTATTGAGCTCGAGAGAGGACATGTTCGCGGTGCCCATGAGGTAGACCTTCAGGACATGTCGGCCGGCAGGCAGATGCACTTTTGCGGTGGCGGTCTTGGTGCAGCTCCAGTCGGCGGTTTCGCCATCGTGTCTATAGATGGTGAAGTCTCCTACGCAAGTGTATCCATCAAGAAGGAGCAAGACCTTCAGGGGGGTGATGTAGAGGGTGCCGTAGTGGAGGATCGCCTCGTAGTCGCCTTCCTTGGCGATGTCAACGGTGTAGTTGAGCCATTCGCCGATGGCAGTGGTGCCGATGTTACTGCTGGAGGTATCCACATCCTCGTCTGTCCGGAATCCGTATTTTTTTGCTGCGTTCCCGGAGGTGGTGTCGTGGTATGCGACGCCCTCGCCGCCCAAGTCGAATTGCGGGAGGCTGATGGTGCCGGGGATCGCGGTGGGGGTTCCGGAGTAGGGCGTGCCGTCGGAGGACTCTTTGTCGTCGTCGGTGAGAATCTTCGCCATAATCCAGGGTTCGGTGTGGGAGACATTGCCCAGTTCGTCCTGGACGAGGATGGAGTATGCGTGGAGGGAGTCGCGGAAGTCCGGCACGATGCTTTGGCGTCCCGGGTTCACGTAGTTGGTGGTGTTGTAGTATTCGTCGGTGAGGCGGACGGTGAAGTCATAGGGTGGCTGGCTCTTGTGGTCCAGGAGGAATCCGCTGTCGAAGAGATAGACTTGCCGGATGGCGGCCTGGGTATCGGCGTTGGGGGAGACTTCCGCGGAGAAGTGTAGGGTGGCGCCTTCGTGGGAGAACCTCTGGGATTCGTCGGGCGTTGCGGACCAGGCGATTTGGGGGAGATTTTCGCCGGGATAGGCGTAGACCTTCACGTAGTCGGTGTAGAAGTAGTCGGGGTAGGTGCCTAGTGAGGGGGTGCCGGCGGTGTTCTTGCGGTTGATTTGGCTGCTCAGGTGGACTTGGAGGGGCGTGAGTCCGCAGGCGTGGTTGAAGGGATCGAAGGTGACGGAATCGTAGGGGCTATGAGTGGCCTGGCTCTTGATGAGCCTCCCGTTCATGTAGTAGGAGATCTCGAAGGGGGTCCACTTGCAGCCGATGGTGGTGTAGGCGGTGGGGTCTTCCAGCTTGGGGCCGTTGTAGTTCCAGCTTTTCAGATTGCTGCCGGTGAGGATGTGGAGATTGTGATCCAGCACGCCGCGGGCGGCCTTTCCTTCTTCCAGGGGCGAGAGGTAGTAGTCCTCGTAGATATCGATCTCGAAGCCATCATAGAAGGCGTTTGTGTCGGATTCGCCATAGAGCCAGAAGGCGGACCACCAGCCGGTCTGGGTCTTGAAGCGTCCGCGCCACTCGAAGTATCCGTAGAGGAAGCGCTGTCGCGTAATGAAGTAGGAGCTAGCCTGCGTGGTCTTGGCATCGTCGGCCCAGTCGCATTTGATGGTGAGAATGCCGTCTTTGACGGTGTGGTACCCCGGGGAGTGGGTCCAGCCGGTCTTCCACTTGGTCATGTCCACCTCGTCGCCGTCGAAGTCGTCCTCGAAGACCAGTTCCCAGCCCTCCTTTGCGGGGTCGAATTCCTTTTGTGGGGTGATGAGGAAGGGCACGTTGCTGTATTGGCTCTTTTCCTGGGCTTCGCCAAGGCAGACATTGTCGAGGGTGGCCTGGCTGGCGTCTCCGGAGAGTTTCAGATAGGCCTGGAAGTCGGCGTCTTGGGTGAAGAAGCCGCAATCGAGGGATTGTGCGAGGGACTCTCCGCCAGAGAGGCTGGTGACCGAGAGATCGACGCGTCCCATGGCATCGCCGCACAGGAGGAATTCTGCGGGGAGGGCCTCTTTGGAGTAGGTGTTTTTCAGGATGGTCTCGTCTCCGTCATGGAGGGTGAGGGCGAGAGTATCCTGTCCCAGAATGCTATCCACATCGAGGCGGAACTCCTTTCCTTCAGGATTTTGGAAGACGAGAGAGAGGGTCCCGGCGGTTTCGGGATCGCCGAAATTCTGGACTCTCACGCCCAGAGCGCGGGAGTCGTCGCGGGTTTCGGGCATTGAGGAGAGGGTTCTTGTCGTCGGTTCGATGACGAGAGTGTTGGAGGTTTGGAAGACGCCTTGTCCTGTGGTGGCCAGCAATCCGGGGGCGGGGTATCCGGTGATGAGGGTGGGTTCTCCGGTGCATTCCACGGTGGTGTCATTGAAGTCCTCGATCCAGGCGATGCGGGAGAACTTCATGTTTCGGGAGCGCTTGGCCAGTTCCAGGGGACCGCCCATGTGGATGGTGGCGGAGGAATTCCCGCGGAGGAACTTTACGGCCAGGATGTTGGTTCCGGCTTTCAGGGGGATATCCACCACGTGGTTGGAAATGGCAAAAGGCGCTTCGCCGTTGCCGGCTGCCAGAGTGTCTAGAACGACTTCGCCGTTGACATACCATTGCATCCACCAGTCGGCGCCGGCTCCGATGGTATAGGTGATAGCGAAGTCGGTATCCAGTTCTGCGAAGAGCCATGCGCACTGTTCGGATTTTGTCAGGAGATCGCCTAGATCCAGTGTGTGGTTGGACCGGGTGATGGAGACAGGCGAGAGCCCGTTTAGGGTTTCGGGCATGGTGGTGAGTTCGGTCGCGGGGGGTTGGAAGTCCGCGTCGATGGGGCTGAAGGCCTGCCATTTATCGGGGAAGGCCAGTTCGCCGCGGTATTTTCCCTCCACGACATCGATCCCCAGGTCGGAGATCTCCATCTCGGAGTTCTGGTCCAGTTCAAAGGCGAGGTCTGTGTGGCCGGTTTCGCCGACTTTCACGTTGGTCACCGGAATGGAGAGGGTGTATTTTTTCCAATTTTCGCTTAGAACGAAGGAGGCGTTGTTGGGGCTCAGACCCACCCAGGCATTCGTGGTGCTTTTGAAGTAGACTTGGAAGCGGGCCTTTCCCTTGCCGCGGGCGCGGAAGGTCGCGCGCACCGTGTCGCCGCTGCGTACCTCATGGAAGTCGGAGTTGATGCCGGCGCCCCGGGAGGAGGTGACATTGTACATCCGTATGGAGTTGCCCGTGATCCCGCCATTCCGGATAACCTCGATGGAGCAGAGGGGTTTATAGCCACTCCACGAATTGATCATCCAGGGAGATGGCATGACGGTCAAGTCCGCGTCGTCGGCGACTTGGAAGGTGCCGTTGATGGGGAGTTCCCTGGCGGAAAGTGTGAGAATGGCCAGGAGGATGCAGAGGGATAGGAATGTCTGCTTCATCATGGTGACCTGTGCAATGGTTGTGCTGGGGGGAATTCGTAGAATGGAGCGGGAATTAGGGTTCCCGCATCCAGACTGCCATGGAGCATTTTCCGCGGTTGTCCCAGAGTGCGTATGGGACGGCGATGGCGGGCTTCTCTTTCTTTCCAGAGTATGCGTGGTGGAAACGCGTTGAGAGTTGTCAAGGCGGTGTGATGCCGAGACCGTTGTACTTTAGTCGTGGGCGTCGTGTCTGGGGACGGTGGGCGGCTTGAAAACCATTTTGCGGTCGCTATATTATGACGCTTTCCTTATCCCACCCCTTTCCATAAGCAAAAAAACAGTTCAATTTCTGGAGAAAACGACTATGGCAACCAGTACTTTCCGTAACAAGAACGAGGTCCGTCCCCGCAAGACCGGCGTTGACAAGCGCCGTCGCTGCCTGGTGCAGCGCCGCCGTCTGGTGGCTCTTGGCATGAGCGAGGAAGTGGTGGAGAAGATGCCCGTTGACAAGCTCCGCCTGCTGCTGAAGGAGCCCAAGAAGGTGCAGGCCATGCTGGCCAAGGCCGCCGAGGCATAGGTTTTCCTTCTTTTTCCATTCAGGCTTTTCCGGCACGAGGCGCGGTCTCCGATGCGCCCCGTGCCTTTTTCTTTTATCCGTCAGGAGGCGACAGAAAATCATGCTGTGTCCCAAGTGCCATTCTCTGGAGGACAAGGTCATTGACACCCGTGTGATGAACAACGGTGAGACCATCCGCCGGCGTCGGCAGTGCTTGAACTGCAACTACCGCTTCTCTACCCACGAGTCCCTGATTCCGGTGAACATCACCACTGTGTTGAAGCGGGATGGCCGCCGGGAGGAGTTCTCTCCGGACAAGTTGCGGGAGGGCATTCGGATGGCCTGCTGGAAGCGGAATATCAGCACTGAGGTATTGGATCGGCTAGTGGGGGACATCACCATCCGGCTGACGCTACTGCCCCAGGACGAAGTGCCCTCCAGCACCATTGGCGAGCTGGTCATGGAGGCCCTGAAGAAAGTGGACGAAGTGGCTTATGTGCGATATGCTTCCGTCTACCGGAAGTTCCAGGACACTAAGGCCTTTGTTCAGGAGATCAAGCAGATGAAGCGTCCGAGTCCCGAGAGCTCCGCGGTTCCCCCCGCGCCTGCGGAGGGTGCCTCTGGCGAGGATGCGCAGGAGTCCCGGTGAGGCTCTCTTCCTTGGGTTTTATGCAGGTCCTGGATCCCGGTGCGGGGCAGCTCGTGCCGTTGGATCTGGATCGTCTCCGCGAGGATGTCCGTGGCGCGTTTCGGCGTTGTGGCATCTTGGAGGAGTGGATGGGGGACAACCTGCTGGATGTGCTTTGCGAGCAGTTCCGGCAGGAGCAGTCCGATGGGCTGGAGATCACCCTCCTGGATGTGGAACGGGCGCTCTGCGGCGCCCTGGAGGCCACTGGCCTGGTGGATGTCTGCCAGGAATTCGTGCATGCCCGCAGGGCAGGCGCTGGTTCCACGGCGGGCTCCCGCGAGGAATTCGCCGCGAGCCTCCAGGAGTGGGATGGCGAGAGCCTCCGGCGTTTTCTGGAAGACTGTCCTGAGTTGCCCAGTGAGGTGTTGCCTGCGGTGTTGGAGAAGCTCCCTGAGGGGCTGGCGGGAGCGGGGTATCCCCGCGTGAGCCAGGCGCTGGTGCGGGAGTTCGCGCGGCATCTTGCGCAACGTTTTCGGGAGGAATCCGGGGTGCGTCCGCCGGAGCTCTCTCCCCAGACGCGCGTCCGATATCTGACTCTCCAGGACTGGGATGGACTGCCGCTTTCCGAGGAGGCGCGGGTTCTTCGCGCCCGCGGCGCGCTCTTTCTGCAACCGGTCTCCGATATCCTCCCTGTGGCGGTGGCGCAGTTTCGCCTGGCGCGGCTCATGGACTTTCCGGACGCGCCCGTCTCCGAGGAAGCGCTGGTGGCGCGGTTGCCGCGCATTGCGGCATTGTTGACGGAGTGCCTGGTGTTGATGCGGGGTCTCATGGGTCGCCAGTGGCCCGAGGTGCCTGTGGCATCCGGGCACGCCGTGGTCCGCTTTGCGGACTTTGCGGCGCTGGTGTCGTTGCTGTGTCCGTCTCGTCGTCGGAAGGACCGACGGGAGCTGGGCTTGCGCCTGGAGGAGGTCCTGCGGGAAGCCTTCCGCAATCCGCCTTTCCCGATCCTGGTGCGCTTCCGGTAGAATCCCTCCCTTGCGCGCGCGCTCTGTTTTTACACCCATTTTGCGAATTTTTTCTCTTCTCCCATGGAACCCGAATACGACATTGTGGTGGCCGGTGGCGGCCTAGGTGGTCTCACTGCGGCCAATCGTCTGGCGCGGGCGGGGCACCGGGTGTTGCTGGCGGAACAGCATATCCAGCTGGGCGGCTTGGCCACCTCCTTCCGTCGCAGGGGGCACATCTTCGATGTTGCGCTCCACGGCTTCCCCTTCGGCATGAAGAAGAGCCTCCGGAAATACTGGGGAAAGGAGTTGGCGGATCAGGTGATCCAGGTGAAGTCCATCCGCTTCCACAATCCCCAGTATCGGCTGGAGTCCACCTTTGATACCCAGGACTTTTCCCGGAAGATGGAGGAGGACTTCCGGATTCCCCGGGAGAATGTCCAGGCATTTTTTGCGGATGTGGCGGCCATGAACTACTACGACGATCAGTCCATGACTACCCGGCAGTTCTTTCAGAAGCATTTTCCGGGTCGCACGGATGTATGGCGCTTCCTCATGGAGCCCATCTCCTACGCCAATGGTTCCACTTTGGACGAACCCGCAATCTCCTACGGGATTGTCTTTGGCAATTTCATGAGCCAGGGCGTGTATACCTTCCTGGGTGGCACCGACCGTATGTTGGACATGATGCGGGAGGAGCTCTCCCGCAATGGCGTGGAAGTGCGCCTGGGTGCGCGGGTGGAGCGGGTGCTCTTTGATGGCGGCCGTGTGCAGGGCGTGGTCCTGAATGGGCGGAATATGAGTTGCCGCGCGGTGGTCTCCAATGGCTCCCTCTTCCGCACCGCCTTTGAATTGGCGGGACGCGAGTTGCTTTCGCCGGAATTCGCCGCGGGACTGGAGGCGGTCCGGCCCTCCACCTCTTCCTGCCAGGTCTACCTAGGAATCAAGCCTGGCGAAAAGATCCCCTACATTGGCGATCTGGTCTTCCATTCCACATACCCCGAATTCGACGCGTCGGCGCTCTGTGCTCCTAAGCCCACCAGCCGCACCTTCTCTGTCTACTACCCCGAATTGCGTCCCGGCAGTAGCGAGTGTTCCGTGGTGGCGTCGATGAATGCGCGCTATCAGGATTGGGAGGGTCTTTCTCCGGAGGAGTATGCCGCCCGCAAGGCCGCATTGGTGGAGGACGCCTTTGGAACGGTGGAGGAGTACATCCCCAATATCCGGAAGATCACGGACTATGTCTGCGCCGCCACCCCCAAGACCTTTCAGCGCTATACCGGACACGTCTATGGCGCGACCTTCGGCACGAAGTTCGAGGGACTGCGCTACTCCCAGGATCTGCCGAAGCAGGTGCCCGGGCTCTTCCACACGGGTTCCGTGGGTATCATCATGTCCGGCTGGCTGGGCGCCGTGAACTACGGCATTATCGTAGCCAACGAGGTAGACAAGTATTTGGCGTCGCTCTCCTAGCGTTGCACGAGGAGGCCCGAGGTTTCTATGGAACAGGAGAATTGGAATCGTCTGGAGAAGCTGGCGCCCTTCGCGGTGCGCGCGGGGTTGGTGGAGACTGGCCGGCAGCGGCTGCAACAGCACCGCAATAAGCTGGCGTTTTTGCTGCTCACGGAGGACCTCTCGGAAAATTCCAAGAAGGAATTCCTGCGGGATTTCGCGTGCCCCATCTACCAGGCGCTCACCATGGAGGAGCTGGAGCGACTCTTTCCCTTTCATGGGACGAAAGTGCTGGGCTTCCGGCGCGGGCCCCTGGCGGTCAGCATCCAGCAGTGCCTGAAGGGGACGATGCTCCATGTGGAGAATCTCCGCGAAATCGCGATGCCGGAGTCGCCCCAGGTGGTCCTCTTTGGCGCCGGCTCCTCGGGCGTGCGTCATGCGCGGCTCTGGCGGGATGCGGGCGCGCGGGTAGTGGGCTTTGTGGAGGAGTCCCCGGAGCGTATATCGCAGTGTGGTTCCCGCCTGAAGGAGGTGCTTCGCTATGAACCCGAGGGCTCTTTGGATCCCGAGGAGCTTCTGGAGCGCCTCGCTCCACAGATTGTGGATGTGTGCCTCCCGGTGTCTCTTCATTACCAGGGATGCCATCTGGCGCTCCGGAAGGGCTGCCATGTGATCTGCAAGATGCCTTTCCTGGACGAGGAGGGGGATAGTCCGAAGTCCGTTCGCAAGCAGCGCGAGGCACTCCTCTCCCTGGCGGCGCGGCATGAGCGGCTGTTTGGAATTGCGCAGACGGAGGAGGCCGTGGCGCTTTTTGCCCAGGGGAAGGCGACTCTCCCGGAGAGCTTTATGCCAGATGCGAAGGAGAACGAGTAGCGAGGACCTATGAGGACCGCCAGGAAAGGGCGGTCCTTTTTTCGTTTTGGTTGGGATTCTGCTGGAAAATGCGTCGCGGGGCGCGTATTATCTCTGCAGGCGTGAAAAATCCGGTTACCTTTCCCTCCGCAAGACGCCTCTAGACAACAGAGGCCGGCGCAAGCCTTCGGATTTTCCCCCTCACAATTCCCCTCAAAAACATAGGAGCAGAACATGAAACGTACTCTTCTCGCCATCTTCGCCCTCTGCGCATGCCTCGCCGTCACTGGCTGCGTGGTTGTTGACGAACCCCATCACAACAAGCGCAGCCGCGACAGTGTGATGCTCGAGCGCAAGCACGATCCCGGCAAGGGCGCTCCCAAGGCCCCCAATCACAAGGTGGAGCCCGCCAAACCCGGCAAGGTGGAGCCCGCCAAGCCCGGCAACATGAATCCTGGCAAGCCCGGCAAGATGGAGCCCGGTCGGAACTTCTAGTTCTTCGCCTAGCCACTCTCCCCTAACCATAAGGAGTCGACCATGAAACGCAACCTTCTCGCTATCCTCGCTCTCGGCGTGAGCCTCGTAAGCACGGGCTGCATTGTCGCCGATGTTCCTCCCGACGGATATCATCGGGATCGTGCGGAATACGACTTCCACTACGGATATGGGGAGGGCGGCCATCGCCGCGCGCCTGAGCCCCCAAAACACCGCGTGGAGCCCCCGAAGCCCCACAAGGTGGAGCCTGCGAGACCGGACAAGCCCCACAAGGTGGAGCCTGTGAGACCGGACAAGCCCCACAAGGTAGAGCCCGGTCGCTTTGAGCCCGATCGCGGTGGCAAGGGCCTCCAGCCCTCCAAGGATCGCCCGAAGGCGCAGCCCTCCATGGATCGTCCAAAGGCGCAACCTGTGGAGGGAAAGGATCGTCCAAAGGCGCAGCCGGATAGGCAGCAGCCCTCCATGGATCGCCCGAAAATGCAGCCGGATAGACAGCAACCCTCTCGTCAGCAGCCGAAGATGCAGCCTTCCAAGAATCAGAAGCCGCAGTCCAAGCCCGGCAACAAGCCGGAGCGGGATCGCAAGCGCCTCAATAACCGCGAGTCCTACGCACGGTAGATTCTGGTAGGCGATCCGAAGTGCGCCCGTGGAAAGGTTAGTGGCCTTTTCACGGGCGTTCTTTTTTGCGCGCGGTCCCGAATTTTGGAAAAATCCTTGTGGGGCATTTGCAAACCGTGGAAACGCGCTTATTTTAAGCCCGCTTTTCCTGAGAAACACAGGAAAGGCGCAAGGAATTTAGAAGATGCGGGCATAGCTCAGTTGGTAGAGCGCTACCTTGCCAAGGTAGCTGTCGACGGTTCGAGTCCGTTTGCCCGCTCCATTTTCCTCGATTAAGCCGCTAGAGAAATCGCTTCTCCCGCGGCTTTTTCGTTTTCTACCCATTTTCTTTCCACGAATACGACAGGATGTTGCTCACCGCGGATCTATTCCAAAAATTGGGCGGATGCCGATTTCTGGCGAAGCGCCTCCTGGAATCCCTCCCTCTGACGGGGACTCATCCGGGTCGTCGGGATGGCGCGGGACTGGAGTTCCAGCAGTATCGGCCCTATGCCGTCGGGGATGATCTGCGGGATTTGGACTGGCGGCTCTATGCCAGAAGCGATTCCCTCCAGGTGCGCACCCATCGCCCGGAGGTGCCCGGGCGTCTGGCGATTCTTTTGGATGCCTCCGCGTCCATGGGCTATCAGGGACAGGGGGCTCCCTGCACAAAACTCCAGTATGCCGCGCTATTGGCGGCCTGTGCCGCCTGGATTGCGCGTCGGCAGGGCGATCAGCTGGCGCTTTTTGTCTATCAGGAGGAGCTGGTGGAGGGCTCGGGGACCTTCCTGGAGTGGGAGGGCCTTTGTCGCACTCTGGATTTTGTGCGTCCGGCGGGTGTGGCGTGTCCTCGCCAGGCCTGGGAGCTCTGCACGGAATTCCTGGGTCGACGGGGCACGGCGCTCTGGATCTCGGATTTCTGGGAGGGCGAGCAGGAGTTGCGGAGCCTCTGCCGGGGACTCCAGGATGCCGGCGGATTGCGTACGATCCAGGTCCTGGATCCAGACGAAGTGACGCTGCCTTCCTGCGGCATGCGGCGCTTCCAGGATGCGGAACAGCCCGCAAAAACCGTGGATGCCCTCCCGGAGAGTGCCCGGGAGGAGTATCAGGCGCGTGTGGCGCAGTATCGGAAGGATCTTGAGGGGCTCTTCCTTTCCCAGGAAATCCCCTTCCAGAGTGTGACTACGACGCAGGATCCCGCGGAGGCCATTCGGCGCCTTGCGGAGGGCTAGTGGTGGCTTTTTTGTGTGGGTGAGGGGAGTCGGCCGAGGGTGTGACAAGGGGTATATTAAGCACGTTGTTTTCCCCCTCCTGAGGACCATGCGTACGCGGAGATTTCCGGGAGGGGTGCGGGGGAGGTCTTCCTCCCATTGTCGCGGACACTCTTTTCCCTCTTTTTCCGGGAGATTCCCCATCGAATGTACTGGTATATCAAATATCCTCTTATCGTTCTGCTGGTTTTGGCGTTGTTGGGTCTGACGGGGCTTATCTGGCGTTCCTGCTCGGGTCCGAAAGAGAGCGGGAGTGCGCCTGTCGCGGAGACGGTGACTCCTGCCGCGAGCCAGGAGGAGATCGCCAAGACCCTGGAGTCCCTCCCGGTGCCTGCGGAACCTCCCGCGGATGACATCGTCACTCCCGAAGCCGCGACGCCCCTGGCGCCCCCCGATGTGGAGGAGCGCCTGGCCAGCGCCCGCGCGCAGCTGGATCGCGGAATGCTGGAGGCCGCCCGCGCCCTGGCGCGGCAGGTGATGAAGCGGAGCGACGTCGTGGAATTCGATCCTGTGTGGCGGGAGGCCGTGGCGATTGTGGATGACGCGGACCGACGGCTCATGAACTCCTCGGCACCCGCGCGCGAAAAGAGCTTCTATCGCGTGGTCCGAGGCGATTCCCTGGCACGCATTGCCAGCCGATACTACACCAGCGTGGGTGCACTGATTCGCTGCAACGAGAGCCTCCATCGGGAAGATGGACGGGATCCCGTGATCCGCCCCACCCAGACCCTCACGTACATTCGCGGCACCTGGTCCATTCGCGTCTCCAAGCAGCACTTCCTGCTGATGCTCTATCTGGACGGCGAGATCTACCGTGTCTGGACGGTCGGCATTGGCCGCGAGAACCGGACGCCTGCGGGGAGCTTCCTGATCACTGGAAAGCTAACGGATCCCGCCTGGACGCCCCCCGGCCGAAATATCCCGCCTGGCGATCCCGAGAATGTGCTGGGCACTCGCTGGCTGAAGTTGACGCCGGTGGATGGCACGGATCCCAGCCTGGAGGGCTATGGCATCCATGGCACCACGGAGCCCGATACCGTGGGCACCAGCTGCTCGGCCGGATGCATTCGCATGCGGAACGAAGAGGTGGAGGAGCTCTACGACTTCATCCCCATGCCCGGCGGCACCACGCCTCCCGTGAGGGTCTCCATCGAGGAGTAGCATCGCCATGCCGGAAGGAAATCTGGATTTTGCGGAGCCCCTCCTGGAGCTCGTGCGGCGGGCGGAGCAACTGCAACGCTATGCCCAGCAGAATCACCTGCGCCTGGATTCGGAGCTGAAGGAGCTCTTCCAGAAGCTCGAAAAGGTCGAGGAGCTCTTCCAAAAGAATTTGACTCCCTGGCAGAAGGTGCGCCTGGCGCGGCATCCCCTGCGACCCCATCCGCAGTATTTCTGCAGGATGATCTTCTCCGATTTCATGGAGCTGCATGGCGATCGGCGCTTTGGTGACGACTGGGCCGTGGGCGGCGGATTTGCGCGTCTCCAGGGAAAGCCCGTCATGGTCATCTTTACCCGGAAGGGCCATAACCTGGAGCAGTATCTCAAGAACCACTTCGGCTGCCCGGAACCCGAGGGATACCGGAAGGCGTTGCGGCTCATGAAGCTGGCCGAGAAGGCCGGATGCCCCATCGTCACCCTGGTTGACACTCCCGGGGCCTTCCCCGGAATCTCCGGCGGCGAACGGCATATCGGCGAGGCCATCGCCGTGAATCTCCGGGAGATGTTCCGCCTCACAGTCCCCGTGGTCTGCGTGATCACAGGGGAGGGCGGCTCCGGCGGCGCACTGGGATTGGCCGTGGGAAATGTGGTTCTTATGCTCTCCAACGCATACTATTCCGCCATCACCCCCGAGGGATGCGCCGCAATCCTCTGGCGGGACGAAAATCGCACCGCCGATGCCGCGAAGGCACTGAAGCTCACCGCCGAGGACCTCCTGCAGCTCAAGGTCATCGATGGCATCGTCCCGGAACCCCTGGGCGGCGCACACTGCAACCCCGGCGCCGCCGCCGCAATCCTCAAGAACGTCCTCATCCAGACCCTGAAGCCCCTCTGGACTAAGTCCCCCGCACGGCTGAAGGAAAAACGATACGAACGCTTCCGCAGAATGGGCGTCTTCGAGGGGTAGAGCGCCGCGAACAATGTTCTTTTGTACCGCCATCTTTGGCGGAGAAAATTAGGCAGGGGGACGGGGGCGCAGCCTCCCGTCCTTTGGGTCCCCCGCTAGGGAAAGTCGCTTCGGTGCTAGCCTATCAGGGGGATAAAGAAGGACCAAATCCACCGCCTAAAACGGCGATCGCCACTGCCGGATACATCCATCCAGGAGGATACACTTTGTCAGCTCCGGGAATGATTCCCGGAAGGTCCTAGACATTCCCAGAAAATCCCACGATATCAACATAAGTCGTTGCACAAAGAAACTTGTGCTAGATTGTATTATAACTCATTCCACATTTCTGTGTTAAGAAGTCAGTACAATAAGTAGTAGGCGACGACTTAATTCCGTTTTAGATTTAACAAAAAATACAACAACAATGGCAAGTAATTTTTTTAACAATAAAAACGGTAATACTTTATCACTAGTGTCCGGTTTTTAGGGCAGCCAATTTGATATGATAGATTCGACAAGCTATGGAGGAAATATAATGCCTACAATTTTCAATGAAGATAACACCATAGAACAGATGATTATCTCCACACTAAAAAGTAATGGCTGGAAGTATATCTCCGCCGAGGAACTTCCACGTATGTATTCAGATGTGCTGGTTGAGCCTATGGTGAAAGAAGCTCTAATTAGATTGAACCCAGAGATCGCAGAAGATCCATCTCGTGCGGACGAGGTTATCTATAAGCTTAGGACTATTATTCTTTCTGTTCATTCTCACAACCTTGTTACTCAAAATGAGATCTTCAAAAAGATGATCTTTGAAGAGAACTCCTATCCCTTTGGCAAGGACGGAAGAATGATCCCAATTCGTTTCTTCGGAACTATGCGTAAAGAAGACCTTGCCTTGAACGAGTATGTCGTCACAAATCAGTGGGTATACCCGCAGGCTGAAGGTGGAAAAAAGCTCGACATTGTTCTCTTAATTAACGGCTTCCCGATTGCGGTTGGCGAATTAAAAACCCCGGTCCGCAGCGCGATTACATGGTTGGATGCAGCCGGTGATATTTCCGCTTATGAGAAAAGCATCCCAGCGATGTTTGTGACTAACATTTTCAATTTTGCAACAGAGGGAAAATGTTACCGCTACGGCTCTATCAACATGCCCATTAACATGTGGGGCCCGTGGCATACTGCAACTCATAAAGCAGAAGGTGGACTCGCTGATGTAAAGATCAGTATCGAGGATATGATTACGCCCGAAAAGGTTATGGATATCTTCCAGTTCTTCACCATGTTTGCGACAGATAAAAAGTATCGCAAATATAAAATCATCTGCCGTTATCAGCAGTTTCAAGGCGCAAACATGATTGTTGACCGTGTCGTTGCAGGATACCCCAAAAAGGGATTGATTTGGCATTTCCAAGGTTCCGGCAAGTCGCTGTTGATGGTCTTTGCCGCACAAAAATTGCGTATGATTCCGGAACTCAAAAATCCGACAGTCGTTCTTGTAGACGACCGTATTGACCTGGAGACGCAAA
>CAVGTF010000021.1:0-21189 GCA_963632245.1 Anaerovoracaceae bacterium | reverse complement strand
TACGCCCTTCTACCTACTCCCTAGCCATGGGCGGGGCCCCTGCCGGGCCGAACCTGCTACCTACTACCTTTCGCCTTACTACCTAGCCATGGGCGCGTGCCGCGGAAGAGCGCCTGCGGCGCCTTATAAACTAGCCGCTAACCACTAATTGCTAGGTGCTTACGGCGGTTTGGGGCCGCACAGCGGCGCGTAGCTAGCCCATGGGCGCGTTTTAGAATGCCGGAGGTATACGAAGGACTGGGGGCAAGCCCCCCGTGCCCCCCCGCCTAGGCTCTTCCTCTATACACAAAAAAAAGGGCCCCCGTGCCTAGTGGCGCGAGGGCCCTTTTTGCGTTTCAGCGTTACTGCATGATGAGATCACCGCCCATGGCGTTATTCCAGCCGGGATACCAGTAATACTCGTCACGGAAGTAAGCATTACCGCCCTTCTGGTCGTTCACTGCCTCCACATGTCCGTCACCGAAGGAGACATTGATCAGTCTGGCGTGGCGGAAATAGGAAGCGCGGACAGTAGGATCGGAGAAAGACATGACTTGGTCTGCGCTGCAAGCGAAGAGCTTCGAGAAGCCGCCCTTGCTGGTTCCGTCAAAGACATTGACGAAGATGGAGGGGTACTTTATGCTGCTGATGCGGTGCCAGTTGGGTCCGATGGTTCTGCTGCTGGCGTCGTTATTGCACCAGCCCTGGAAGAAGCTCATGCTGTAGTTGACCTGGTAGCCGATATTACCATAGAGGCGATCGCTGGTGGGGCAGGAGGGGCAATGCAGAATCTTGTGCCAAGAGGACTTGTCCTCGCCAGCATCCACATCCTTCGCCTTGGGATCCTTATCAGCCCAAGTTTTGAAATCCATGGGGGTCTCGGGAATCATGGGGTTGTAGCAGAACCAAGGACGAATGGTATCCACTGCAGGAACAGTGTCATTGGCCCACCACTCACCGCCAAAGCAGACGGCAGGCAGATAGTCATCATAGTCATTGGTGTAGAGGATATTGCCCAGCTGGACCTCCTTCAGGTTGTTGGTGCAACTGATGGCACGGGCCTTCTCACGGGCCTTGCTCAGCGCGGGTAGCAACATGGCCGCCAAAATCGCAATAATCGCGATCACGACCAACAACTCAATCAAAGTGAATGATTTACGCACGTTCGTTCTCCTGTTATGGCCCTTACTCTAAGAAAGGGCCGGCGTACAGGACGCCATACAGATTATATCCACAAAATCCCCACACCACAAGAGCAAATAACAAAAAATCCCGACAATTTTTGACCCCCCCCCGACAATACATGACAATTTTGAACATTATCCAGAATTGTCATAATTTGTCTAGTCCCCAGTACCGCCGGTAGGCGGAAGAAATTAGCAGGGGGTACGGGGGGCAACAGCCCCTCAGTCCTTCGGAGATCTTCCTGCGAAAACCGGGCTAGGAAGGCACGCGTCGTTGGGAAGCACGCGCCGCTCTGCGGCCAAAACCCGGTACTGTACCCCCGATAGGCGGAAGAGTGCCTGCGGCGCCTTATTAACTAGCCGCTAGCCACTAATTGCCAAGCACTTACAGTACCTGTGGCGTCTTAAAACACGCTGAATTGGATTGCGACCCAGTGGCTGACGGAGGCGGCCAGGACGAATGCGTGCCAGATTGTGTGCATATAGGGTGTGCGGTCCATGGCATAGAAAGGCACACCGAGGGTATAGAGTCCTCCGCCGACCAGGAGCATTACGAAGCCCGGGGTATCGAGGAGTTGATAGAGTGGCTTAAAGAAGAGGACTGCCTCCCATCCCATAACGAGGGTAATCAGGAGCGTGAGCCATTCTCGTCGGGGTTTAATGACTGTCTCGGCGAGGATACCGAAGGCCGCGAGGACCCATGTGACCACCAGCACCCAGATTCCCAGGGGCGAGTCCTTTAGGGTCACCAATGCGAAGGGCGTATAGCTGCCGGCGATCAGGAGATAGATGGAGATATGGTCAAAAGCCTGGAGAACTCCCTTGACCTCCCAGCGCCGCACCAGGTGATAGAGTGCGGAGGCGGAATAGAGGACCAGAAGGGTTGTGCCGTAGATTGCGGCGGAAACGATCTTCCGGGGATCTCCGGTCTCGGCAGTCTTGACGCACATGAAGGTCAGGGCGAAGAGACTGAAGACGGCACCGGAGAAGTGTGTGCCGAAGTTCGCCCATTCCTCCGCAGTGCTGCGATGAAAATCCTGTCCCCAGTGCTGGATTTGTTCCAGCACCTTCCGGAAGCGTCGTTCCTTCCGCCGATCTGCGGATGCGGGGGGCTGTGTGGGGGCTTCTTTCTGGGAGCTATTCTGGGACATCGTGGGGAAAAGGAGGCAAAAGGAGGCGGAGAAAGGCGGTAAGGAGGCGTGCAGCCCTCGCGTACGCGCGGGTGTTTCTTTATGGATTTCGCGCGGGACGGCGTGGCTGCTTGGACTGTTTTCGAAGAGAAAGTGTTCCGCCTCCTTTTCCCGGTGTGATTGCTTTCGAAAAAAGGAGGCGTCGTGTTTTTTGGAGAGGGGAGTCTAGCTCCCCTGGGGATGTTTTATGCGTGGAGCATATTCTGACCGCCGGTCACGGGGATGGCCTGTCCGGTCTCGTACTGCTGTTCCACGCAGTAGACGATGGCGCGGCCCACGTCCTCGGGGAGACAGCCGCGGTGCATGGGCACCTTCGCCATGTAGAACTCGCGGACATCATCCACATTCTTGGCGCCGGGGACCTTTCCTGCCTGGAGATACTGGACAAAGAGTCCCTTGACCGGATCGCTCCAGAGGGGTCCGTCCAGATAGTTTCCGGGGCAGACGGAATTGACCTTGATGTGGCTGGTGACCAGCTCCTTCGCGAAGGACTGCGTGAGACCGATGCCGCCGAACTTGGAGCCAGCGTAGGCGCCATTGCGGTTGGAGCCCTCCAGGCCGCTCTTGGAATTCACCTGCACGATGTCGGTCCAGGGGCTGTCGGGGCGGACCATCTGGCGGGACATCACGCGGGCGGCGTGCTTGCAGCAGAGGAAGTATCCCAGGTAGTTGATGTTGGTGACGAAAGAGAAGTCCTTCAGCGTCAGCTCCATGACGGAGCCTGAACGGACCACGCCGGCGTTGTTGACAAAGAGGTCGATGCCACCCACATTGCGGACGATATCGGCGACCATCTTCTCCACGGAGGCCTCGTCTGCCACATTGACCGCCACAGCGAACGCGCGGTTCTTGCCATTTGCGGCATTAAGGCCATCGGCGGCGGCCTTCGCGCCATCGAAATTCATGTCAGCCAGCACCAGAGTGCCGCCCTCCTTTGCCAGATGCTGGGCGATGCCCAGTCCGAAGCCCTGCGCGCCGCCAGTGACCACGCAGACGCGGTTCTGCAGGCGATTGGCCTTTCCGGCGGCATTGACGGAGCGGCGATAGGACTCCACCTCCCAGTTCTCAATGAAGGAGTATTCGGGATCGGTCAGATAGAAGACGCCGCCGAATGCCGCGGTGAGGGCCTCGATCTTACGGGCGTTCACTAGGGCGATGGCGGAGGAAATGGCGTCGTTCAGGGTAGCGCCCACAGTGAAGAGCGCCTTTCCTGGGACCTCCACCACCTTGGGGAGATATCCGCGCTCCTTGCGGAATGCGGCGATGGCCTCGGGAGTGGGCTCGCCGCGGAAAGCGAAGGACTTCGCGTAGACCACGTGGTCGGGCGTGAGGGGGCCTGCGTAAGCGGGGGAGTTTCCGACGCAGTGGACGATGGGGAGGGGTCCGCCGTCCTCGGCCAGCAGTGCGCGGAGCTTGGGAGCGATCTCTAGGAGGTCCTGATCAGTGGCCTCGCCCATTTCGGGCTCCGCCAGAGAGACGCCGGCCTGCTGGTAGGCGGCCTTCAGGGTATCCATGACCTGCGTATAGGTCTCCTCGACCTCCTGGATGGTATTGCCGCCAATGAAGACGCCGTGCTTCTGGAGGAAAAGCACGCGGGGCTGTTCGCCGGTGGCGGCCTGCGCGGCATCGAGGGCCTCCTTGACCACGAAGGCGAGAGTGCTGCCGGGATTGCAGTAGTCCAGCCAGAGCGCCTTGGGGAAGAGCTTCTTCGCTGCCTGTGCGCCGTCGCGGGAGCAGGTGAGTCCGTTGACCAGTGCGGGGTGTGTATGGACGATGAAGGGATACTGGATCACCTCATGGACGGGTGCCTCCACGGAGGGTCGTCCAGCGCCCTGGGGGCGGACGGCTGCCAGCTGGAGATTCTTGACGACCTCCTCGCGGGCCTCGGCGGGGACTGCAGGCGCCACAGTGAAGACCTGCTGGAGCGCCTTTCGATCCATCTTCAGGAACTGCTCCGGGCGGATGGTGGCCAGTGCCACGCCGGAAGGCTTGATATAGAGCTCATCGGCGGTCTTGAAGGAGGTATTGCCGCCGCCCAAAAAGACGTAATCGGGATCCGCGCCATACTTCCGCGAGAGTGCGGCCAGTTGTTCGAGAGATTCTGCAGTGGACATGGTGTTGTTTCCTTGCTGGTTACTTCAGGGTTGGGATATCGAGCTTGAGGCGAATACAAGTAGGCACATCCAGATTCTGCTGATTCAGAATAACCGGACGCAAAGCGGCGAAGACTCCCCGTGGCAGCTCATCGAATTCCATGGCGCGCTTCCGGTCCTCGGACTCGCTGCGGCGGCGAGTGTCGACGCGTGGCTGGAGGAAGAGCGCCAAGTATCCGATGGCGGTCTCGCCAATCCACCGGACTGCCTGTTCGTAGGCATTTTCCCGGGAGGGATCGGGGAAGAGCGGCCCCATCTGGGCACAATCTAACGCCAAGACGTGGTAGTGCTGGGCAAAAAGGACCTCCAGAGTCTGGGAAGCGCGCTCCTGGCACTCCGTGGAATCGAAGGCGTGGGGAAGAGCAGCCACGGCGACCGCGGGGATGCCGCGGCTGTGCGCCATTCCCAGGGCCACCTGTGCGTAGAAGCCGCAGACATTGCCGCCCAAGCAGGTGACCACCATGAGCATCTGGCAGTCCTGGAGGCGGGATTCCAGTCCGGTCTCCAGTGCCTCGCGGGCCTGTGCGGCCTGCACGCCGGCAGGGAGGACGGGTGGTGGCGGAACCACGAGGGTATCCAGGGTATGGAGGCGCTGGAGCTGCTCCTGGTCGGAGTCCACGGCCAGAATCCGTCCGTTCTCCAGAGCGCCCCGCTGATAGAGGTAGAAGGCGGCCCGGGAGCCGGCGGTGCCGATGCCCACGAGGAGGATTTTTGGGATTTCAGACATAATCGAAGAAATATCGCGAGATCGTGCGTTTTACCAGTCCCGGAGGGAATCCCAGAAGGACTTCACCTTTCCCAGGACCCCCAAGTCTTTCTCCTGATTCTGGAGCTGCAGCAGGTGTTCCAGGCAGCCGGCGCGCAGCGCGCCCAGCAGGATGGCGTCTTCGGGGGTGAGCGTCTGGTGGGGGAGTGGGCGGACGCCGTAGGGAGTCGCCACGCGGAAGTGCCGTCCCGGAAAGACCTTCTCTGCCAGCATGGTGACCTGGGGGAGAGTCGCGCCTACACCGGTGAGGAGGATCTCGTTGCCCAGCCAGGCGTTTACGCCCTCGTCCTCCAGGCGCTGCTTCAACAGCTGGAAGAGCTCCTCGATACGTGCGGCGACGATGATTTCCACGGCGGAGCCACAGACCATGGTGGTATCCTCGGGACCCTCCTTGATGGTCAGTCGGCGGACCGCGCCATCCCGCTTCACATCCAGAGAGCACCGGAGCTCCTCCATCTTCTTGAGAATATCACGGCCGGTCTCGAAGCGAAGTCCCAATGCGATGGAGAGATCATTGGCAGCGTGGTCAATGCCGATGGGGATTTGTCCGCAGCAGGGGGCTCCCCACTTGAAGGGGATATGGTAGGAAGTCATTCCTGCGCCCAGGTCAACGACAAGTCCCTGTGGCTCGTCGAGTTGCGTCGGCGGAAAGATTCCGCTGGAGACTGCGACGGGCGCATAGATCATATGATTGAAGCTGCACTGCGGAGGCAAGGCATTCTGCGCGATGCGTTGCACGCACTCGATCGTAGCGGTTTCCGCGGTTAAATAAATGGACTCGCAGGAGAGCTTCGCGCCCGTGCGGCCGATTGCGCTGAAAAGCACGGGTCCGTCATCCAGCTGGAAACCACGGGCCAGAAGGCCGCAAGGAAGTATCGTCTCGCCGGGAATCCCGAGATCGGCGTTATCGGCCTTAACGGAAATTTGGTGGGTCAGTGCCTCCTGATCCTGAAAGGTTACGGGCTGCTGTTCATCCAGCTCGATCTCATCCGTGATGGTTCGCGTATGGATATAATCGCCGGAGATCACCAGGGACTGTGCGCGCGGAACTTCCTCGCAACCGGCCTGCTCCCAACACGCGCGCAACGCCTGGGAGAGCTCCTCGGAGACGATCTCAGGGGCGATGGGCTCATCGCGGCGGACCTTCCGGGAGGGGACGGCGGCGTATCCCAGGATCTCCATTCCACTGGAAACGTCCTGGGGATTCTCGAAGGTAGCGGCCACCGCGCGGATCACGTCGCTGCCTAGAACGGCCGCCGTAAAAATGTCCTTTCTGCTTTTCATCGATCAAATAAAGAGGGAAAAATCGGGCACAAATATAATGGACGCCCCCGGGGTTGCCTCCCCTCAAAAGACGCCCGGCCGCCACTGCGTCAGGTAGCAGGCGTCGTGGCGGATTCTTCAGGCGGGAGTGCGATTCTCCGAGCGGCGATTCCCAGTGCGGCCCAGAGGAAGCGTTTTGAGGCGGCGTCCTCCCAGAAGAATGCGAAAAGGACTCCGGAGAGCATGAGTGCCAGGGGCAGGAGCGGGCGGATTTTCGCTGCGCGGAGGAGGAGTCCTGCCAGGAAGAAGAGGACTGCGGCCAGTGCGAGGAGTCCGAAGAAGGAGAGGAGATTCAGGTATTCGTTATGGGGATCCATGAAGGTGGAGTAGAGGGGCGTCTCTTCCTCGAAGCCGTAGGGCTCCAGGATCGCTCGGATCTTCTCCGGATCCCCCAGAGGCGTGTAGCGCCGGCGGAGTTCCGTGGGCGTATGCCCGAAGAACTTGTCCGCCAGATTGCCCTCCAGGAAGATCCGTGCGTAGATCTCCTGGTGCACGGAGTAATTGCCCCGACCGTGGAAATTCACCCAGGGCGCCGTCCGAAGAGCGGGGTAGGTCTGGAAGATGACGGTGATGAGGCAGAGGAGTCCGAAGGCATGGAGGAGGACGGCGGCCAACAGTCGTGGGCACAGGGGTTCCAGGCGGGGACAGAGTGCGAAGGCGCCCAGGAGAATACCGAAGGTCATGACGCTCATCTTGGAGGCGGTTGCCAGCAGCGGCAGGAGGGCAATCAGTGTGGCAAGCGCCAACAGCAGGAACTGCCGGAGAGAGGCCGTTCGGAGGCGTTCCTGGAGGGCGGGGAGGCAGAGGAGCGCGGGGAGGACATATGCGCCGCCCAGGAGATTCGGGTTGGAGAAGAGGAATTGGTAGCGCGTCACCAGGGCATTGGGATCCAGGCGCGCGAAGTGCTTGTCGTGGTAGAGCAAAAAGCCCAGGGCGCCCGATGGATCCGCACAGGCCTTGCTTAGGAGCCACCCCAGGAAGACGCACAGGAGGATGCCCAGTCCCGCGCGGAGGCAGACGGCGTCCTTCGGCAACGGTGTGACGCGATAATAGCAAAAGAGGACCGCCATGTAGGCGAGCACGGCAAAATCGAAGCAGGCGAAGCCCTCGCCACGGAGGAAATGCACACACACCGCCAGCGCCATCCAGATGCCTGCGAATAGTAGCGCCACGCACTCCTTCCGCAGGAGTGAAAGGACCTCGCCGCGGCGCTGCCAGAGTCGCCACAACAGCACGGGCACAAAAAGCTCGGAGAGCTGGAGCTTCCCTTGGGTAGGGAATGGCAGGAACAGCACGCACAGCAGCGCCAGTCCTGCGTAGGAAAAGAAGGATTCGGTTTGGTCTTTCCGGAGGGTAGTCATGACTTTGCTCCCTTAATGCGCGCGGGGGCCTCTTTAGCGAGGGCTCCCCGGAAGGCGGAGGGCACCGCATAGCGCTCCCGGAGTTCCTCGGGCGTGCCCCAGTGGATCCCCGGAGGTAATGACGCCAGGGCGGCGGAATCCACGTTCAGCCGCACCAGGTAGTTCCGCATCTCCCATTGACGGTGCGTAAAGAGATGCCGGCTATCGGGGAGGCGTCGCAAGACGACCTCGGAGGGACTCGCGCCCCATTCCGCCATGAGGGTCTTCACACGAGCGGCAGTGAGCCATCCGGGGGCCGTCGGAGGCTCCCACATCCGCGCCAGCAATCCGCCCTCGCCACGACGACGCAGCGCCATGCGCCCGGAGAAATCCTCCACCCGGAGGACCGTCCATTTTTCCACGGGGCGTTCCGGCCGTTTTGCGGGAGCGGGGAACTCCTGTTCACGACCATGCAAATGAGCGCGGCACTCCGCGGACAGGGGGCACTCTTGGCAGTGGGGCCTGCCATTGGGAATGCAGATCACCTCCCCTAATTCCATCCACGACTGGGTAAAAGCACAACAGCTGCCTGCCTCCATCCACGAGGCAAAAAGCGCCGTCGCTTCAGGACGGGATACCTCACGGGCGAACAGCCGGGAAAGCACCCGCAGGACATTGCCGTCCACGGCAGGACGCGCCTCGCCCAGCACAATGGAGGCAATGGCGCCGGCGGTGTAGTCGCCCACGCCCGGCAATGCACGCCAGCCCTCCCAGCTGGACGGGAAACCGCCGGCTTCGGCAATCTGCTTTGCGGCGTGATGGAGATTCCGTGCCCGAGAATAATACCCGAGGCCCTCCCATAGCTTCAACAACGATTCCTCGGAGAGCGCCGCCAGGTCCTCCACACGGGGGCATGCCGCGAGAATCCGTGCGTATGCCTCCCGCACCGCCTCAATCCGCGTCTGCTGCAACATGACCTCCGACAGCCATACATGGTAGGAATCCGGGGGATCCTCCCGCCAGGGCAACGCGCGCGCCTGGCGGGCATACCAATCGAGGATGGTCGCAACCGTGGAATTCATGGGCGGGAATATATCTGCCGCACAGGGGACCGCCCCAGAATGCCCTTTCTTTTCCCCTCACCGTTTGCAATTCTCACGCAAGAGGATATCTTAACCCACGCGTCTTTTGGGTCTCCATCGTCTAGTGGCCTAGGACACCAGGTTTTCATCCTGGTAACAGGAGTTCAATTCTCCTTGGAGATGCCACTACCGCAAGACTTGCAAATAACATTTTCATTCCCGGAGAGGTGGCTGAGTGGCCGAAAGTAACGGTTTGCTAAACCGTCGTAGCAGTAATGCTACCGGGGGTTCGAATCCCCCCCTCTCCGCCAGTAACTTCAAAAAGGGTCCCGCGATTCCACCGCGGGGCCCTTTTTTGTTCAATGAGGAATGAGGAATACTGAAAAGGGAGGAAGGAGGAGGGAGGAGGGAGGAAGTGTGGTCGCTCCGCGGGAATTCCGCGGCTTGAAGGCCGCGGTACCAGTACCGCCGGTAGGCGGAAGAGATTAGGCGGGGGCACGGGGGCGGCAGCCCGACCTCCTTTGGTTGGGGGGCGGCGGGCGAAGAGGCTTTTGGGGCGAAAGGCGCTAGTGAAGCGGCGGTATGGCGCTGTCTTGCGCCTTATGGGAAGGCCGAAGTTTCTGATAGGGCAGATCCCAACCAAAGGACGGAGGGGCTCTGCCCCCCGTACCCCCCGAATCCTTTTGGGTAGCAATGGCTCCTGGAAGCTCTAGGGTTGCAGGGCGCGGTACCGTACCGCCGCAATTACCTTGCGGCGAAATGAAAAGGGGCGGGGGCACGGGGGCGGGGTGCCTGTGGCGCAATGTGCAATGTGCAATGCGTGGTGCCGCCTTTGTAGGCGGAAGAGATTAGGCGGGGGCACGGGGGCGGCAGCCCCACACCTCCTTTGGATAGCTACGGAATAGGCAGAGCCGTCTCTAGGACAGGGGGCCATGGGGCGTTCTACCCCACCCATTAGATACATGATTTAGAACTAAGAGTTTTGCCTCATACGGCATCCCCCCGCAAGGCACGCCGCCTGGTGCGATGCGAATATGTTAACGCCGTTGTCCCCGTGAGGGGATGGATTTTTGTCTTATTTGGAGGTTGTTTTTACCATGTGGAAGAGAGAATTCCTAGTGTTGTCGCTGGCATTGCTATGTCTTGGTCTCTGTAGTTTTGGGAGCTGTGGGAGTGCCTCGGCGGAATCGAAGACAGAGATTTCGCCGGATACGAAGGTGCTGATCGCCTACTTTTCCTGGAGTGGCAACACCCGTGCGGCGGCAGAGAAGATCCGTGATTTCACGGGCGGGACGCTTTTTGAGATCCAGGCCATGGAGCCCTATCCTTCGACCTACCAGGAGTGTCTCGCTCGTGCGAAGAGCGAGTGTGCCGACGGCGTCCGTCCGGAGCTCGCCGCAACGGTAGCGGATCTCGCGCAATACGACATGGTCTTCATAGGGAGTCCCACCTGGTATGGCGTCTTGGCGCCGCCGGTGCTGACCTTCCTCTCCAATCCCGCCCTGAAGGACAAGAACCTCGTCCTCTTCTGCACCCACGGTGGTGGCGGTTCCGATAGCTGTTTCCTACAGGCCGAGAAAGTCTGCAGGAGCATTGGTGCCGAGCGACCCGCCTGCATCGCCTTCCCGGGCAGCCAAGTCCGCAACTCCGACCAAGTGGAGAGGTGGCTTGAACGCGATTTTGAGATCAAGAAGTAACCCGCCATCGCTTTAACACGGAGGCCCCCGCCCATGAGAAACGCCGCGCTTGCCGGAATGCTCCTACTGCTCTGCTACGCCCTTCCCCGCCTGGAGGCACAAGACCCCATGAACACGAATGCACTGAATCCGAAGGAAGAGAAGATCGTCGCCATCGCTATGTACACCTCCCGGGGCGACATGGCGAACTTGAAGACCGCGCTGAATGCGGGATTGGACGCCGGGGTCTCGGTGAACGAGATCAAGGAGATCCTGGTCCAGCTGTATGCCTACTGCGGCTTCCCCCGCAGCCTGAATGCGCTAGCGAACTTCATGACAGTGGTGCAGGAGCGCCAGTCTTCGGGCATCCAAGATGCCGTGGGCGCGCTGCCGGGTCCCCGTCCCAAGGGCAGTTCCCTGGACTACGGCACCGCCAACCAGACGAAGCTCTGCGGCGCACCAGTGAAAGGCGCGCTCTTCGACTTCGCTCCCGCCATTGACGAATACCTGAAGGCGCATCTCTTCGGCGACATCTTCGCCCGCGACAACCTGGACTGGCGAACCCGCGAGCTAGCCACCATCGCCGCGCTGGCAGCGCTCCCGGGCGCGGAGAGCCAGCTGAAGGCGCACATCGGCATTGGCAAGAACAACGGCATCACCGACACACAGGTCGCCGCCATCCTGGAGACCGTCCAGAGCAATACCGTGAGCCCCTTCCCCCGCGGCGGCGAGAATACCGCCTTCGCGCAGTATTTCTCCGGGAAGTGCTACCTGTCGCACCTGACCGAGAAGGAATCGCAGCTCCATGTGCCCGTGTACAACGTGACCTTCGAGCCCGGCTGCCGCAACAATTGGCACCGCCACACTGGCGGACAGATGCTCATCGCCGTAGGCGGCGTGGGCTTCTACCAGGAGCGCGGCAAGGCCGCGGTGAAGATGCTGCCTGGCGATGTCATCGAGATCGCCCCCGAGGTGGAGCACTGGCATGGCGCCTCCCCCGATAGCTGGTTCGCACACCTCTCCGTGGAGTGCAATCCCGCCATCAACAAGAATACCTGGCTGGAGCCCGTCACGGACGAGGAATACCGCGCCGCAGTCTCCGGAAAGTAGCCATACCCACCGCAAGGGAAGTCCACCATGATCTACCGCACACTCGGCCGCACCGGCATCCAGGTAAGCGCCATCGCCCTCGGATGCGAGGGCTTCGTTGGCAAGAGCCCCCGGCAGGCGAAGGCCATGATGGACTTCGCCATTGAAAACGGCATCAACTTCATCGATCTGTACACCCCGAATCCCACCGTGCGCTCTCTTGTGGGGAATGCCCTGCGCGGGCGCCGCGACGGCTTTGTCCTCCAGGGGCACGTGGGCTCTGTCTGGAAGAACAGCCAATACGAGCGCTCCCGCGACATCCCCCTCTGCCAGGCGTCCTTCGAGGACCTCCTCCAACGCCTGGAGACCGACCACGTGGATGTGGGAATGATCCACTACTGCGACGAACAGGACGACTTCCACCGGGTCTTCGAGACCGAATTCCTGGATTTCGTCCTAGGCTTGAAGAAGTCCGGGAAGATCCGCCACCTGGGAGTCTCCAGCCACAATCCCGTCATTGCCAAGAAGATCGTGGAGACGGGTCTGGTGGATGTGCTCATGTTCTCCGTCAATCCCTGCTACGACATGCAGCCACCGGATGAGGATGTGGAGAAGCTCTGGGCCGACGAGACTTACACCAACCGCTACCATAATTTCAACCCCGAGCGGGAGACACTCTACCAGCTCTGCGCCAGCCGCGGTGTCGCCATCGATGTCATGAAGGTCTATGCCGGCGGAAACCTCCTGAAAGCGGATCTCTCCATGTTCGGGCGCGCCATGACGCCCGTCCAGGCGCTGAATTACGCCCTGACGCGTCCCGCCGTGGCCGCCGTCATGGTGGGCACCCACAGCGTTGACGAGATCCAGGATGCCCTGAAGTGGTGCGATGCCACCGACGAAGAGAAGGACTACTCCACCGTGCTGGCCGGCCTAGACAAGTGTTCCTGGTCCGGACACTGCATGTATTGCGGACACTGCGCCCCCTGCCCCAAACAGATCAGCGTGGCCGATGTGAATAAATATCTGAACCTGGCCGAAGCCCAAGGCGAGGTCCCCGAAACCGTTCGAGACCACTATAGGCTCCTCACACACCACGCCTCCGAATGCATCCAATGCGGCGCCTGCGAAAAACGCTGCCCCTTCGAGGTCCCCATCCGCGAGACCATGAAGCGAGCCACAAAAATCTTTGGAATGTAGTAATTCGTGGCTAGCCGTTAGTGGTTAGCTATTCGGTCGCTCCGCGGGAATTCCGCCGCACAATTGCGGCGATACCAGTACCGCGGCACGCGCCGCGGAAAAGCTCCGCAGACATCTTATAAACTGGCGGCTAACCACTAATGGCCAAGTACTTATAAAGGAAAACGCCTGCGGAGAGTTATAAACAAGCAGCTAGCCACTAATGGCTAAGCACTCATAAAGAAGAGCGCCTGCGGCACCTTATAAACTAGCGGCTAGCCACTAATGGCTAAGTACTTATTTAGGGGAGCGGGGGCGTGTGCCCCCGTCCCTTCGATTTTCCCCCTCTGATTTCCAAGCTATGCTATTTCTTCATCGCATCCAGGCGATTTGCGAGGATGAGGAGTGCGGCGCGGACCTCGTGGTATTCCGAGGGCTTATTGCGCTTATGCCAGAGTTCGCAGAGCTGTGCCTCGCGATGGCGGAGTTCGTCTGCCACGGCCCAGGGATCCTCGTCGGGGAGAGTCCCCACAATGACACCGATGATCCGATGATTCAGGAGATTCATCTCGGTGGCGAAGCGCAATTCGCGGGCGGCCAGGGGATCCAGGGGATGTGCGGAGGCGATGGCATCCTCCAACTCCAAGCTGACCTTCTGAAGCGCGGGCATCATGCCGGGAATCGCCTTTGCGTTGCACCAGGCATCCCAGTCCTTCTCCACGCGGAGGAGCGTGGTGGCATCCACCCACAGGGAGGGCTCGCGCCAGGTGCACTGGAACATGGATGCGCACTCGCGCCACTTGGAGGAGAGATTCTTTGCGCCGCCGAACTCGATGGCATCCAAGGCGCTCTCGAAGGCCTCCACATCCTCGGCGGCCGTCACATTCCAGCCGCAGGCAGCGCCGTAGACCATGCCATACCAGGAGGTCGCCAGCAGATTGACATTGCCGAAATCGCCCCAGTTGGTATTGAGCAATCCGGTGGCGCCGTATTTGTGGCCCTTCCGTGCGTAGTTGAGGATGTTCTTCTGTCCGGCATAGACATCGCAAAGCCAGCGGTTCCAGGCGGTGGTTCCGGGGCACACATAGAAGGTCTTGACGGCCTCTGCCATCTTGGAGGTATCCCATCGATCGCACTCGGGGCCGTAATCCCACTCCAGGGGGATGGCGCCCTCGGGAAGCTCCTTCATCAGCTCGTGGTCCTCGCCGATGATGTCACCCCAGAACATGGGGACCTTGCCCAGACGCACCACCACATCCATGATCTTCTTGAGGAAGCCCACGTAGAGCTTCTTCACATCGGCGGGCTCCTTCACAAGCGGCGCGTTCTTGCCCTTGCCGAGATCGAAGGTCTCGTCGCAGCAGATATTGGCGTAGCGGGAGTGGAAGAGCGGGAGGTAGTCCTCCAGGATTTCGGCCACTAGCTGGATGGAGCGGGGATCGGAGGGATTGAGGGTGTAGTGTGCCATGCGGTCGTAGAGGGAGAACGGCAGCTCGGAGGCCTTCACATCCAGCTCGTTCAGGTCCTCCAGGCGCTTGCTGCGCAGGGCAGTATAGAAGTGTCCGAAGGTGGAGACGGAGGGCACCAGCTCCACATGACGCGCTTCGCAGTAGTCCTGGAGGCGGAGGACCTCCTCGGCGGTAAGGGGATCGGCGCCTTGCCAGATATCGCAGTGGCGCGCAAAAGCGAAGGTATGCTCCACGTAGAGCTGCAGCTGGTTCAGCTTGTAGAAGCTCATCTTGTCCACCAGCGTGCAGAGGGTCTCCAGGGTGGGGACGGCGCTACGGGTGATATCATGGTAGAATCCGCGGACCGCGAAATCGGGGGAGTCCTGGATTTCGCAGGCGGGGCAGACCTCTCCGGACTGAGAGAGGAGCTGCCGCAGGGTCTGGATGCCGTAGAAGAGTCCGGTCTCGGTGGAGGCCTTCACTGCCACGCCCTGCGCAGACGCGGAGATCGCGTAATCGTCAGTGCCGAAGCCCTCGGCGAATTCCAGCACGATGCCGGGGCGGTCGAAGGCCTGCCCTGCCACACCCAGGCGGGGACGATTTCCGACGAGTCCCTCGTATTCCTCCGCAAAGGTCAGGACTGCCTGGAGCAGCGCGGGAGTGTATTCGCGGGGCAGCAGGAGATTCTCTAGAGAAGCCCAGCGGAAGGTATCCTGCTGGGAGAAGGAGACTTTTTTCGGAGTAGGGAGGAGGGCGATCATGTTCGGTTTCACGCTAGGGGATGGGGGAATGGGAACAGAAAATCCCCGAGTACGCGAGAGTACCGGGGATTACAAGGATGCGTTGAAAATATAACCGTGGCGTCGCTGTTCTAGTTGCGTCCCACGAAGGGCAAGAGCGCCATCAGGAGACCCGTGACAATGCCGACGCCCAAGAGGATGCGATTCGGGAGGCCCTTCGCGGATTTTGCGCAATTCTCCAGGAGGTCCCGGAATTGCCAGGGAGCGAAGAGGACGATGGTGGCGCAGACGCCCCAGACCAGGGCGGCGATGGCATAGAGGGGCCGGATGCCGCAATAATACGCGAAGGCATTCTGGATGAGATAATTCACCAGCAGCACCCAGGCGCCGGCAAATGCCCGCGCGAAGAGGAAATCCAGGGTCTTCCAGGCAAGAACGAGGGTCACGGGGACCAGGAGCCAGAAGAGCGCGGGCCATCGAGTGCCGGGGAGGAGCCGTCCGGCCTCGAATGCGCAGTCCATCAGGACCAGCGTTCCCAGGACCATTCCGGGGATCTTCAGGCGGGGGATTGCGGTTGCCCAGCGGGGATGGCGGGGGAGGGCGCAGGCGGCGAAGGCCGCGCTGGCGACCGCCAGGAGTCCCGCCAGGACCGAGAGTGTGCGGTAAAGGACCATGGTTAGACGAGCTCCTTCAGCCGAGAGGGATTTTCTATAACCCGAATGCGGGGATCCGCGGCGGCGGCATCACGCTGTTCCTGAGTGCTGTATCCCCAGTCCGCGAAGACCAGTGCGGTCTTCTCCAGGCCCGCGATGCCCTCCATGCGCTCCAGGGTAGCCAGGCGGTCCTCCACGAAGACCAGCGCGCCCTCGCGACTCCACTCCAGGAGGGTCTCCTGCTTGTTGCGAATCCGCCCCAAACCGAAGATCTTCTCTTCCGGGAAGTCCACGCCCTCCCGCGCCATGAGGCGGGAGACAAAGCGCTCCTCCTTGGTGGTCAAAATCCGCACATCCGCCCGGGAGAGGAGCTCCCGCAGGGCATCGGCGGCGCCGGGATAGAATTGATTGTAGGAGAGCCAGCCATTCTCGTCCTCGGAGAGCCAGCGATCACGCTCGCCGCCAAAGAGCGCCTTCAACGACGCCTTGTCCTGCTTCGCATCCGCCAAAACAGCATCCAGATTCGCCGCGAATTCGGTGGTCGCACGCGACAGCGGCGCTTTCGACCAGAAGAGCCAGGTCTGGAGGATGGACTGGTAGCCGGTCTCCATGTAGGGACGCAACTCCTGGCAGAAGCGCTGGATCTGCTCCTGCGGCACTTCACCACGGAAGAGCTCGGGCCAGAGGGCACGGCAGCAACGCCAGGCAGTGGCGGCATTTTCCGGCGCAGAATCACAGATGACGCCGTCGAAGTCTAGTGCGAGAAGCGAATTCATAGCGCGTAAAGAGCTAAATGGCTAAAAGGTACCGCCGGTAGGCGGAAGAAATTAGGCGGGGGTACAGGGGCGGCAGCCCGCCCTCCTTTGGTAGTCTTCCTGCAACATTGCGCCTAGGCTAAGCACGGCTCCTTAAGAGACGCCGTAGCCGCTAATGGCCAAATGCGAAATCAGCCTTCGCGCAGGAGTTTCAGGAGTTCTTCCAGCGGGACGGTCTCGATGGTGTCGGCGCCGGTCAGAAGATTGTCGGCGAGATCGCGCTTCCGCTTGTGGAGTGCCTTGATCTTGTCCTCGATGGTATTGACCGTCTGGAGGTGGTAGATGGTGACCTTCTTATGCTGTCCCAGACGGTGCGCGCGGTCGGATGCCTGGTTTTCCACGGCGGGATTCCACCAGGAATCCAGATGGATCACGTAGTCGGCCTGGGTCAGGTTCAAGCCCAATCCGCCCGCCTTGAGGCTGATGAGGAAGACGGGGACATCGCCGGTCTGGAAGTTCTCCACGGCGGTGGCGCGCTCCTTGGGAGTGCGGGCGCCATCCAGATACTCGTAGGCGATGCCCTCTTCGTCCAGGGTCTCGCGGACAATCTCCAGGAATTTCACGAACTGGCTGAAGACCAGCACCTTGTGGTCACTGCGCAGAATGCGCCGCAGCAATTCCAGGAATGCCTCCAGCTTGGCGCCGGAGAGTCCCTCGCCGCCGGGCACCAGCCGCGGATGATCCACGGCCAGTCGGAGCTTGGTGATGCCGGAGAGAACCCGGATGTGCTTCTGGCCCTCGCTTTCGTCCCGGGACTCCAGATCCCGCAGGATCTGCCGGCGCAGATTGTCGTAGAATTCGCGTTCCTTGTCGCCGAGCTCCACGGGGTAATCGATCTCCTCCTTGGGGGGCAGGTCGTTGAGGACCTGGTCCTTCCGGCGCCGCAGCAGGAAGGGGCTGACGATTCCACGGAGATTCTGGGTCGCGTCCTTGTTGTTATCGTGCTCGATGGCGGTCGCAAAGCGGTGCTGGAAGCCCTCGCGGGTGCCCAGGAGTCCGGGGATGATGAAATTGAAGATACTCCAGAGCTCGTTGAGGTTATTTTCCACGGGGGTACCGGTGGTGACCACGCGGAAGTCCGCATGGATCTCCAGGGCGGCCTGGGAGCGCTTTGCGTGGGAATTCTTAATGGCCTGGGCTTCGTCCAGGATGGCGACACGCCACTGAATCTTCCGGAAGGACTGCTGTTCGCTCTGGAGCAATCCGTAGCTGGCGATCATGACATGGCGGGGTCCCAGGCGCCGGAAGGCCTCCTCGCGGTCGCCGGGACCGAAGACCTGGCAGTCCAGAGAGGGTGCGAAGTGCCGGAATTCGTGCTGCCAGTTTGCGCAGACGGAGGTAGGCGCCACCACCAGCGTGGGGCCCTCCTCGGCCTTCGCCAGAACCAGCGTGATGGCCTGGACGGTCTTTCCCAGACCCATGTCGTCGGCCAGACAGGCGCCGGCGCCGGCGCGGTCCAGTCGTGAGAGCCACAGGAAGCCCTCTTCCTGATAGGGACGGAGGGTGGCCTGGAGTCCGGCGGGCACGGCGGGCTTTTCCTCCATGGCGTGGTTATACTGCTGGATCCACGCATTGGACTCCGGGGGCAACTCGGCGCCAGGGAAGTTCTCCAGCTCACGGCTCAAGAAGGGCATAAGGAACTGGCAGATCCGCATGCCGCCGCCATTGAGGTCGCCCAGACGGCTCAGGGCGCTCAGCTGCTCCCGGAGCTTCTCGGAGAGCGCCACCACCTGTCCGTCGTCCAACGTGACGAAGCGCTTCTTTTCGGCCACGGCGTGGACCAGATCCGCCAGGGTGGCGGTGGCGTCGGAGTCCTCCAGCTTCACCTCGCCCTCCACAGAGAACCAGGAGAGGTAGCTCTGGGTATGGAGGGAGACATTGCTCATGGTGAGAGTCCGGCGGCAGATGAAGCGGTTGTCGGAAGGCCACTGGACGTGGCACTTTCCGCCCTGCATCTGTTCCTTGAGGGCGATGGTGAGCTCGTAGCAGCTCATGCCCTCCACATTCCAAATCCAGTCCTTCTCCCGGCCGCTCTCAGAGAGCATGGGACATGCGGTGACCAGTTCCTCGGCCAAGGCGAGTTCCCGCTGGACATCGCGGACCATGCGGAAGGGCTTTTCGCTGCTGGGGAGAATCATCTCCAGGGGTCCCTCGCCGGGAGTGTAGTAGGGTGCCGCGGTGCCGAAGGGCCGCACCAGGAATTCCACCCGCAGGCCCTTGTCCCGGGGAGTAAGCTGGACGCAGGGGATGGTGTCAGTGGGATTGGGCTCCAGATCCAGTCCGGGGAGGGGATCCTGGGAGATCACGCGGAAATTCCGCACCATCTTGGAGAGGACCTGCTGGTTTTCGGAGGAAAGGACTCCGGGCACTTGGAAGTCTCCTGCCAGGGCGGCGCGGAGATGCCGGTAGGGAGTGGGGAAGGCGTAGACCGCCAGCTGGTCGCCCTGCTCCAGGCGCACGACGCAATCGGCGTCTGCGGGGGCATCGGGTAGCAGGTGATACTGGAGGTCGTCACCGACCTGTGTCACCTGGATGACAGGCTCGCAGTTCACGCAGCGGAGGGTCTGACCGTCACCGCCCTCCAGCATGACACGGGGATGCCCCACCAATGCCTGGATGACCTTCGCCCAGGCATAGGGCGCCTCCTGTGGGGAGGTTTTCAATAGCGCCTCGGTCTCGCGGAGGAGATCGCAGGCATAACAGTCCTGCGGGGTCAGTCCCAGGAAGAGGAGTTCTCCCACAGGCGCCTGACGAGTGCGGTCCAGGCTCCCGAAGGTCCAGTCGCGGTATGCGGTGAAGCGACGCCCCTTGGTCCAGCGGTCGCGGACGCCCAGGGTCTTTCCCCGACGCGTGGAGTGCTGCTCGATGGGCTTGACAGTCAGGATGCCGCGATCGGCCTGGTCGGTATTGACGCTCCAGGCGAGGCGGGTGTCGCTGTTCTGGGGGAGTTCCTCCAGCACCTGGCCCAATTTTGCGAAGCGCTCCACCCAGCTGTTGCGGGTGAGGACGCAGTCGATGGCGAAGGGCAGCTTGCTGTGGGCGGGATCGTGCCAGCGGCTGAAGGCCGCGCCCTGGCTCTCCAGACGCCGCTGGAGCTCCTGGCACTCCTCGGCAATCCACTGATAGCCACCCTGGTGCGCCGCCGTGGAGACATCCTCCAGCAGCATGCGCTGGGAGCCATCCAGGGTGCCGGTGAGCCAGAAATGGGCCAGGCAGGCAAAGAAGGTATTCAGGCGACAGTCGGAGTGCCAGACGGGATTGACGGGCGGCAGATCCGGGTTGGCCTTTGCCTGCACCACGCTCTCCAGGAGGGTGTACACGACGCCATGTGGGGTGTCGTTGGCCGCGCCACTCTTGGCGTAAAAACGCGCCAAATGCAACGACGCCGGGGAGCCCTCGCGCAACAGCGCCAACACCGCAAAGACACCACCCACCGTCTTGAAGTAGCCATTGTGGGAATGGGCCGATTGACGAATGCGGTCCAGGGCATCCCGGAAGGCGACAATGGCCTCCTCGTCACGCCCCGCCAAGAACCGACTCCAGCCACGGCGCAACAACAACGGCGCGCCGGATTGCAAGCGTCGCAGAAGATTCGGCAACACCCGCCAATCCCCGCAGAGCAACGCATAGTCCAGCATGGCGGTGACCGCCATGGGCTGTGCATTCTCCGCCAGTGCATAGACCCGCTCCGCCAAACCGCGGACGGGCCGCAGGGAGAGTGCGGCGGAGGGCAGCAGTCGCCAGGCGCAGACCAGCAGGAAGGCCTCGGGGAGGGAGAGCAGCCACTCTTCGTCTTCGTCAAAGAGGAAATCAAAGAGATCCGTGCGTGCGTAGTCCCGGGGGAAGGCGTCGCGCATGACGACGAGGACCTGGTTCAAGAGAGCGATATTCTGGCTGTAGAAGGCGTTCTTGATATCCCGCTGGAGATTCTCGCGGGAGGTCTGTCCGTGGATGTCCACGCTGGGCAGCGCATGGAAGATGGCGTCGGGCAACGGCGCGTATTCGGGCTTGCCGAAGATCTCCCGGAGCTCGTGGCCATCTTTCGCTTCCGCACCATAGAGACCTTCCGAGGTGCACACCACACGGCCGCCCTCCACAAGACGAGACAGACAGTCCGCAATGTCACCCTCCGTCATGCGACGGAAAATCTCGAACTCTCCATGCCCCAATAACAACAGGACATTCAATAATTCCTGGGACGAGACGGGACGGCCAATGGCCTTCAAGACCTCCTCGAGAATGCGATTCTCGGGGGCGTCAGTCCGCTGCTTCTTCTTGACGGACGACTGGGAACGGGACTTTTTGACAGGCATAGACAGAAACGCCTCGATAAAAAAAACAAATCCCCCAGTCCGGCTGCCCTTCCGACAACACAACTAGGCGGATTCGATAAAAAAAACACGGCCGACGCACAAAAACACGGGGCGCGCCGGACGCAATGCGCAGGATCCAGACCCACCTCCTACGTGAAATAGGCCTCATCCACCCTCCCGGGACGGGCGGGTGGGGTACTATAAACCGCGCCCGCCCTTTTTCACCCTCGAATGCCTAGATACGAAAAAAGGAGGAAGGAGG
>CAVGTF010000020.1:0-21757 GCA_963632245.1 Anaerovoracaceae bacterium | reverse complement strand
CACCAGCTTATCTAAGGCATTTCATCTGATCAGTCGCTTTTCAGAAGACATTGATCTGATCCTTGATTGGCGCAAGATAACGTCTGAGGATCCCCTGATGTCACGAAGTAATGCACAACAGGACAAGTTCAACAAGCGAATACAAAGCGAATCAGCCAACTACATTGGCACAACGCTGAAAGAACTCATAGCTTCTGTCTTTGAGGGAGAATGCCAGGTTGACACAGACCCCAACGACGGACACAACATCCTAATTGAATATCCACACGCCTGCAAAAACAGTTACATACTTCCTTGCATAAAACTGGAAATTGGGCCTTTAGCCTCCTGGGCCCCCCACCAGACATTTCCCGTTACTCCGTATATATGCGATGCATTTCCGCAGCTAAATATCCTCCCCTTCAATGTGCCTACAATTTTAGCAGAGCGGACCTTTTGGGAAAAGGTAACGGTCCTTCATCAAGAGCACTTCCGCCCACAAGAGCTCACCGTACCAAGTCGGTTCTCACGTCATTACTATGACATCTTTAGAATGTCTGCAAGCGATGTTTGCAAAAACGCCTTAAACAACACAGAACTGCTCCGCGACGTAGTCAACTTTAAATGTAAATTCTACCCTCGTGCTTGGGCTAGATATGATCTTGCCTATCCAGGAGAATTAAGACTTATCCCAGCCGAGCACAGTGCAAAAATACTAGCCGCTGACTACCTTCAAATGAAGCAAATGATCTTTGGAGAGTATCCTCGTTGGGAGGACATCCTTGCTAATCTTGAGAAACTTGAAATACTTATCAACAAAGAAAGTAGATAAGTCTTTTTACAGAACGAAAAAACTACTAATACAAAAAACGTGAATCTCGCAAAAAACAATACTTAACACTTTCTCTCAACTCACAAATAGAATCTAGAACGCTCTCACACCTTTAATACCCCCCCCCAAAAAAAAGCACGGCGACAACTCGACGCCTTCATACAGAGGGCGAAAGTTACCCGTGGGCTTTATAGTACGCGCCTACGTAGGTGGGCCAATTTTTCCTTGGATTTAGATTCCGTCATGTTGATACGGCGAACCATTTTCGTGTTGTTGCTCTGTGGTGTGATGCTAGGGGGATTCTGTAGCTGTCGCACCATGAAATACACTCCGCCGGCGCGTCCGGTGCCGGGGATGTTCCCCACCATACTGCCGGGTGACGAGCTGAAGAATTTCACTCCCGTGGAGGTCACTCCGGAGGAATTGGCGGAGCATCTCCAGGAGCTCGGCGTCTGGAAGCCGTTGCTAACGGCGGGGATGCCGGAGCGGGATCTGCTGCCCATCTGCCGGAGTCTCCGCAACCGCGGCTACGGCGAATTGGATGCCCGTCGGAGCAAGAGCTGTCCGGTCCGCTGGGTGATCTTCCTGGGCTATCCCGCCGACCATCTGACCATTGTGCATCAAGAGGGCGTGAGCTTTCCCGAGGAGCACCGCTGGCCAATTCACAAATAGCTCGAGTGTTCCCCAGGAATCTTTCCTCGTGTCTCAGCAGAATCCACCATCCCAAGCAGGCTCCCGGAGCCGCCTTTCGCTGCTTTTGTGGCGGAGTGCGCTCTTTGCGGGGCTGCTCCTCCTGTGGGAGCTGTGTGCACAATGGAATGGGGAGCGGCTGTTGCCTGCGCCGGAGCATGTTCTGAGTGCCTTCGTCGGCTTAGCGGGTCGTGCTGACAGCTGGGCGGATCTCCTTCGCACGCTAGTGCGCGGAGCGGCGGGTCTTCTCCTGGGGGGGCTCTCGGGACTAGCGGCGGGCGTCTTCTGCGGACGGCATCCCCGTCTCCACGACTCCCTCTCCCCGCTGGTCACACTGGTGCAGAGCTGTCCGCCCATTGTCTGGATCTCACTGCTGCTGGTATGGCTCTCCCTGGGTGGTGGCGTGCCGCTGGTGGTCTCCTGCATCTCCGTCTTTCCGGTGATTTTCATCCAGACCGCCAATGCGGCACGGGGGCTAGATGCGCGGTGGTTCGAGGTCGCGAGAGTCTGCCGCGTCTCGTCCCTCCGACAGCTCCGGCTTTTGATCCTGCCGGGGATCTCCCATGCGCTGGCGGGCGCATTTTCCTATGCCTTCGGCATCGCCTGGAAGGTCACTGCCACCGCCGAATTCTTCGGTGCACAAGACGGCGTGGGAGCGCGCATCTACCAGAGTTACCGCGCATTGGACCTCGAGCAGCTCTTCGCCTGGACCTTGGCGGTCGCGCTCTTGGGCGTGACCATTGAGGCACTCCTAATTAAGAGGATCCGCAAATCATGAGCACGCCCCTCGTTATATTTCAGCAGGCGTGCGTGCAGTGGCCCGACGCTAAGACTCCCCTCTTCCGAGGAATCTCCTGGGAATTGCATCCCGGCGATGCCTTCCAGCTCCTGGGTCCCTCTGGTCTCGGAAAGACCACCTTCCTTCGACTGACCGCCGGACTCCTGAAGCCCACCCGCGGGAGAATCCTCCAGCAGCGGGGACTGACTTTTGGCTACGCCTTCCAGGAACCACGGCTCCTACCCTGGCTCACACTCCGGCAGAATCTCACTTTTGCGCATCCGCAAGCGGCTCCCGAGCGCATCGGGGAGCTCCTCCGGCGCGCGGGACTCCTTGAAAAAGCGGACCAGAAAGCGGAGTCCCTCTCTGGCGGCGAGGCCCAGCGCGGAAATCTCCTCCGTGCGTTGCTGGGCGATCCGCAATTGCTCCTCCTGGACGAGCCCTTCAGCGCCATGGATCCCCAGAGCGCCAAGAATTGCCAGGGACTCCTAGAAGAGTGGCGGTGCAGGGTTCCCAAAGAAAAGGCCCTGCTCCTCGTCACTCACCAGGACCAGTACCGCGGACTCTGCGGATGCCGTCCACTGGCTTTAGACACCGACGGACCCCATCCGACCGCCGCCGAGTAGACAATCTCCCTTTTTCCACCCCGTCCTATCTCTTCCATGCGACTCCTCCAACGCCTCCCCGTTCTCCTCTTCTGCCTGCTGGCCACACTGTCCCTTAGTGCCGACTCCCTGCAGGTCACCGATGTCCGCACCGTATCCCGCTGGCCCTTCTCTGGAGAAGTGGACATCTACTACACGGTGAACTGTTCCAGGACAGACGCGGAAGTCACAGTCTCCTTCGCGGGCTATGACGGCAACACCGGCAAGACAATCGCCATGAACACCGAATATCTCTCTGGCGATGGCATCGACACCGCCGTGACGCTGGGCAAGGAGATGCATGCCGTCTGGGACGCCGCCTCGGATCGCCCGAACTACCGCTGCGACAACTTCACGGTGCGGGTCACCGCCCACGCCGAAGTCCAATGCGGCACCATGACCTACCTCGTGGTGGATCTCTCCGGAGGCAGCGAGGCCACGAACTATCCCGTGGAGGACACCGACACCGCGCCCAGCCTCTCCGACGACTCCTGCCGCACCACGAAACTCTGGCTCCGGAGAATCCCCGCGGGCTCCTTCACCATGGGAAGCCCCACCAGCGAAACCGGACGGGACGACGACGAGACGCAGCACAAGGTGACGCTCTCCAAGGATTACTACATCGGCGTCTTCGAATGCACCCAGAAGCAATACGAGTTGGTCATGGGGAAGAATCCCTCCCAATACACCGGCGATGTCCGCCCCGTGGACTCCGTCTCCTACGACGACATCCGCGGAAGCTCCGCCGATGCCGGCGCCGGATGGCCCGCCAAGGCTCACCAGGTGGATGAGGACTCCTTCATGGGACGGTTGCAGGCACGCACCGGAATGGTCTTCGACCTCCCCACCGAGGCACAGTGGGAATACGCCTGCCGCCTAAAGGCAAAGGGGAACGCCCTCACCACCGCCCTCAACTCCGGAAAAGCCCTCACCGGCACCGAGACCTGCACCAACCTGGCCTCCCTGGGACGATACTACGGCAACCAGTCCGACAACAAGGGCGGATTCTCCACCGCCCACACAAAGGTGGGCTCCTACACCGCCAGCGGCATGGGACTCTACGACATGCATGGAAATGTCTGGGAGCTGTGCCTGGACTGGTATGCAGAGACCCTCGCCACCGCCACCGACCCCACCGGCAATACCTCCGGATCCTACCGCGTGGAACGCGGCGGCAGCTGGAACGACGACGCACAATACTGTCGCGCCGCATCCCGCGCACACTCCGCCCCCGCCAACGGCTTCGACTGCGTCGGATTCCGGATCTTCTGCGAGGCGGAATAAAGAGACCGCTTCGCGCCACTACCTAACAAAGCATCCAAAGGACGGGAGGCTGCCCGTCCCCCTGCCAAGCCTCTTTTCCTCATAGGCGAAGGCTAGCGCGCCAATCCGGGCGCACTCCTCCCTCCTTCCTCCTTTTTTCAAAGCCCCAGTGGGCTTTTAGAAGAAAATCCCCCGGCAGGACTTTAAAAATATCCTTCAGGGGCTAAATTGGGGAGAATTTGTATTTACACACCATCGCGGATTTCACCCGATTCCATTGTTTCAGAGGATCACAACCCCATGCGCAAGAGCCAAGTCAAGCTGTTTTTCGGAGCCCTGGCACTGATCGTCGCCACCAGCCTCATGCCGGTGAAGGCCGACGAATTCCAGTCTTCCAACGACCTGTTGGACCCCAATTCCTTCGTGGTGAAGAGCGAGCTTTATCTGTGGAACCGCTTCTCCGACCTGCTTGATGTAGTGCGTTGCGGCGTCGCCCTGGGCCCGGGCCTGGGTGCCGAAGTCGCCATCACCGAGTATGCGCAGCTCTCCCTGTATGCCAACGCCGAGACGGGCGTGGCCTTCCCCCACTTCATCCCCCCCTTCTGGCTGGTTGATAAATACGAGAACAACGTCAACGCCTTCGAGTATCACAAGGGCGGCTACGCCACCGCGGCCTTCGGTCCCTGGCGCGCCGAGACCAACGAGGACAGCCCCTATCTGGACACCATGCACTTCCGCCGCGACAAGTGGGATGTGCGCGTGCAGCTCGACCTAGCGCTGATCCACCTCTATGTGGCCATCCGCCCCGTGGAAATCATCGATTTCTTCTGCGGCATCGCGGGATACGACTTCTCCCTGGACGACATGCAGCTGAATCCCCTCATGGAGCGCCGCCCCGCCGACCAGTTTGGCCGCGGCATCTGCAACATCCTCTTCGGCATTGTGGAAGTCCCCAAGAACATCTTCCGCGTCACCAAGAACGAGGGTGACCTGGCCGGCGCCTCCAAGGGCGTGGGCGTGGGTCTCTGGCGCTTCGTGGTCCGCGAGTGCGTGGGCGTGGTTGAGCTGGTCACCTTCCCCTTCGGCTGGGAACCCATCATCGAGCCCGCTTACGTGATCAGCGACGCCGACCAGTCCGCCGTCTGGAAGGTCTACAAGCCCTCCTTCCACAAGCGCTACTAGCGCCTTCCGGAGGGGAGCCGCCCTCCCCTCCACCGACCTCTCCGACCTATCCGGGGCGGTCGTCCGGCACCCCGGTCACACTGTCCCGCCATGGGCCTCACCTCCCGCATTCCCGGGAGCAAACGAGGCGCCCGTGACGGGGCTTTCTTTTTTCCCAAAAGAAACCGCCCCATCCCCCCCCGCCTAGCCTCTTCCGCCTCCGCGGCGATATCTACAAATTACCCCACGAGCCAAAACTCTTAGTTTTTCCTTTCGCGCGCCACTTGGGCGCGTTTGACGGAATCGCCGGTAAATTCCGGCGATGGGTTTCGGCATTTTCACCGAAACCCTGGCCAAATTTCCTCCTTCCTCCTTCCTCCTTCCTCCTTCCTCCTTCCTCCTTCCTCCTTTTTTTCTCCCATGCCCGCCCGCAGAAACACCGCTCTTCGCGAACGCTTCCTGGAGAAGATGGACGCCGCCTCCCTGCGGGAGTATATCCGTCGTCTTCTGAACGAGAAGGGCTTTTTTGAGGAGATCTTCGACACCTTGCGAGAGGGGATTATCGTGCTGGACACGCAGCTGCGGATCCAGATTATCAATCCGGCCGCCATGCGCATCTTCGGCATTCCGGAGGACGCCGTCGGCCAGCCGGTGGGGCGTTATTTCCGGCAATTTGACTGGGCGCAGCTCTTGGATGTGCCTCCAGAGCAATGGGGGCGGTTTAGCCGTCAGGAGCTGGAGATCTTCTATCCCCAGCGGCGCTTCCTCTCCTTCTACCTCCTACCCGCTCCCGAGCCACCGGAATCCTCCGCGCGAGAGGACCAGCTGCTGGCGACACTGATCTTCCATGATGTCACCGAACGCAAGGAGAACAGCGACAAGGCAGTGGAGGCGCAGCGGGTCACCGCAATCACGCAGCTTGCCGCCGGCGTGGCCCACGAGCTGGGAAATCCCCTCAATGCCCTGGGAATCCACCTGCAGATCCTCAAGCGGAAGCTCCGCAATGACGACCCGGATGCCGTCCGAGAGGCCGCGGGGCACTTCGCCGAGATCGCGGACCAGGAACTCAAGCGCCTGGACGGCATCGTAAAGAATTTCCTCAATGCCGTGAGACCCGGTCACCTGGATCTGGCCCCCGTGAATCTCCAGACCCTCCTGGTAGACGCCCTGGAATTCCTGAAGCCCGAGCTGGAGTCCCGGAATATCCAGGTGGAGCTCCAGTTCCCCGCACTGGTGCCCTCCATCACCGGCGATGCCGGACAGCTCACGCAGGCATTCTTCAACCTCATCAAGAATGCCATGCAGGCCATGGAGAATGACGGCCGGCTCCAGATCCTCTGCACCGTAGACGATGTCTTCGTGCATCTGCGCTTCGCCGACAACGGCCCCGGCTTCACCAACGAGCAGCTCGCACAGCTCCTGGAACCCTACTACACCACCAAGGAAAATGGCCACGGACTGGGCCTGCTGATCGTGGACCGCATTGTACGCGCCCACGGCGGCGACCTGGCCATTGACGGAAAGCCCGGCTGCGGCGCCGCCTTCACCATCAGCCTCCCGCGACACGCGCGCATCGTCCGACAACTCGCAGCCCCCGAGGGCAAAGACGACGACACCACCGCAACCGCCGACACTGTCCAGACCCAGGAACCCACCGATACCCCATGAAAGACCTCCCCGTCATCCTAGTCATCGACGACGAACGAAATACCCGCGAGGGTCTTCGGGACGCCTTCTCCGACAAATACCAGATCCTTCTGGCCGAAGACGCCACCAAGGGCCTGGAGATCCTGAAGTCCCAGAAGGTAGACATCGTGCTCACCGACCTCCGGATGCCCGGCCTGGACGGCATGGCGTTCACCCGACAGGTCTCCGCACAGCCCGACGCGCCCCTCATCATCATGCTCACCGCATACGGCTCCGTCCAGACCGCCATGGACGCCATGCGCGCCGGCGCCTACGACTACCTGACAAAGCCCGTGAACCTGGACGACCTGGAGATGATGGTCGACCGCGGCCTGGAGGTCCTTGCAGAGCGCCGGAGCGCCAGCCAGAAGGGCACAGAGGGGGCCCCCGCCGGCATCATCGGCTCCTCCCAGGCCATGAAGGCGCTCATTGAAGAAGCGCGGCAGGTGGCCTCCAGCCGCTCCACAGTGCTGATCACCGGCGAAAGCGGCACAGGAAAGGAGCTCTTCGCACACGCGCTGCACGCCTGGAGCCCCCGCGCCCGCGCGCCCTTCGTCGCCGTCCACTGCGCCTCCCTCAACGAGAACCTCCTGGAAAGCGAGCTCTTCGGCCACGAAAAGGGCGCCTACACCGGTGCCACCGAGCGCTTCATCGGGCGTTTCGAGCGTGCGGACCGCGGCACCCTCTTCCTGGACGAAATTGGCGAGATCTCGCTTTCCACGCAGGTGAAGCTCCTGCGTGTGCTGGAGACCCGGAATCTGGAGCGCGTCGGCGGTTCCCACACCATCCCCGTGGATGTGCGACTGGTGGCCGCCACCAACCGTGACCTGCGCGCCATGGTGAAGGCAGGCACCTTCCGCGAAGACCTCTTCTACCGCCTCAATGTGGTCAATCTCCATCTGCCACCCCTCCGCGAACACCCCGAGGACATCCCCGCCCTGCTGGATCACTATCTGAAGCTGGCCGCCAAGGACAACGACCGCGATATCACCGGCATCGCCAAGGACGCCATGGGCGTGCTGACCTCCTATTCCTGGCCAGGAAACATCCGAGAACTGCGCAACTGCGTGGAGCGCATGGTAGTCCTGGCACGCGGGAGCCTCCTGACCATCACCGATATCCCCCGGGAGATCGTGGACGAGCTCTCCAGCCATCCGGAGCGCGCCGGACAGGCGCCCCTGCCCGCCCAGCGCCCGGATCCCCTCCAGACCCTGGATATCCGCGCCAACGAACTGGCCGCCATGCACAAGGCGCTGGAACAGGCCGGCGGAAACCGCACCCGCGCCGCCCAAATCCTGGGCATCAGCCGACGGACCCTCCAGCGGAAAATCCTCCTCTACCCAGAACTGGACAAGGCCGGCGCACGCCCCGCCGCACCCGCCGACGACCAGCAGCCCCCCGCACAGGAGTAGGAGGCACCCCCGCCATGGGACCGGTTGACAACACGGCAAATGCCGCCCTCCCCCCAAAAGCACCCGGCGCCTTCCGGGTGCTCCATATCTCCGACATCCACGTCGGCATCCCCGACTGGCAATGGCGATACCTCCTGGACAAGCGGTGCGTGGGGCGCCTCAACCAGCGCCTGACCCGGCAGGGCACCCAGAATTTCGCACACCTGGAGACCCTGGTCCGCTGGGCGAAACAGGGTACCTTTGATGCGGTGCTGTGCACAGGCGACTTGACCGCCATCGGAGATCCACGGGAATTCCAAAAGGCTCTGGAGCTCCTGGAGCCCCTCCGGCTCGCATGCCCCGAGCACTTCGTCTATCTGCCCGGCAACCACGACGCCTATGTCCCTGCCGCACTGCCGCCTCTCCGGGAGGCCTTCCAACACCTCAATGGCGGACACCTCTCCCTGAACGACCTCCCCGCCGCGCTGCCACTGGGCCCCCTGGAGGTGGTCGCCTTCTCCGGCGCGCGTCCCTGCGTGCCATGGCTCTCCAACGGGGAGCTCCCTGACGACGAGTGGGACAAACTGCGGTATATTCTCACCTGCGCTTCGTCTACGGAGGGAAAAGGCCGCCTGCTGGCCAGCCATTTCCCCATTTTAGGCAAGACGGGCCGCCCGCTCTCCTGGCGTTCCCGCCTGGTACATTGGCGGCGTCTTTGGGAATGGGGGGAAGAGGGGCGCTATCTCGCACACTGCTCCGGACACGTCCACCACCCCTTCCTCCATGCACCCCACGCCCCCTGCGCCCCCTGGCTCATCGGCGCCGGCTCCCTCACCATCCGGAACTCCTGCGCCATCCTGGACTACAATCCGGAAACAAAGACCCTCTCTCCTCAAATCCTCCGGCTGCCCGTCAGCTGACCCACCAACACAAACACTATGAAAAACTACCTGGCATTCGACCTCGGCGCCTCCAGCGGACGCGCCATCCTGGGACGCTTTGACGGAAAGACCATCGCCCTGGAGGAACTCCACCGCTTCGCCAACGGCCCTCACGAGATCGACGGACACATCTACTGGGATATCCATACCCTCTTCGCCGAAATCAAGGAGGGCCTCCGGAAGGCCCTGGCCACCGAAAGCGCCATTGACGGCATCGGCATCGACACCTGGGGCGTGGATCTCTGCTACCTGGGCGCCGACGGAAAGCTCATCGGACTGCCCCACCACTACCGCGACACCCGCACCGACGACGTGATGCCCTGGACCTTCGAGCACATCTCCAAGGAGGAGATCTACCGCGAGACCGGCATCCAGTTCATGTCCATCAACACCGTCTTCCAGCTCTCCGCCTCCCTCCGCGACCACGAAGAGGCCCTGCAGAAGGCCGACAAGCTCCTCTTCATCCCCAACGCACTCACCTATCTGCTCTGCGGAAAGGCGGCGGCGGAATACTCCATCGCCACCACCTCACAGCTCTTCAATCCCGCCACCGGCGACTGGTCCTGGAAGATCATTGACGCCTTGGGCCTGAAGCGCTCCCTCTTCCCCGAAATCGTCCCCTCCTGCACCATCGCCGCGCCCCTCAGCCCCGAGCTCCAGAAGGAGTTCCACTGCGGCCCCATCCCCGTCATCCACATCGGAAGCCATGACACCGCCTCCGCCGTGGCCGCCGTGCCCTCCGCCGGCGAAAAGGACTGGGCGTATCTCTCCAGCGGCACCTGGAGCCTCATGGGCGTGGAGCTCCCCAAGCCCCGCACGGACGAAGCCGCCATGGCCGCCAACTACACCAACGAGGGCGGCGTGGGCAACACCATCCGCTTCCTGAAAAACATCATGGGCCTCTGGCTCATCCAGGAGTGCCGCAACACCTGGATCAAGGAGGGCACAAAGTACTCCTTCGGCGAACTGGCGCAGATGGCCGCCAAGGAGCCCGCCTTCCTGGCGATCATCAACCCCAACGACTCCCTCTTCGCGCCTCCTGGAGACATGCCCGCACGCATCCGGCAGTTCTGCAAGGACAGCGGCCAGAAGGTCCCCGAGACTCCCGGACAGGTCATCCGCGTGGCCCTGGAGTCCCTGGCGCTGAAGTATCGCCAGACCTGGAATGAGCTGGAGGAGCTCACCGGCACCAAGCTCACCGTGCTGCATCTGGTGGGCGGCGGCTGCCAGAATGCCCTGCTGAACCAATTCACCTCCAATGCCATCCAGGCACCCGTGGTCACCGGTCCCGTGGAGGCCACCGCAATGGGCAACATCCTTGGCCAGGCCATGGCCACCGGCACTATCCCCACCCTGGAAGAGGGCCGAAAGATCGTCAAGGCCTCCGAGCCCTCCCAGACCTACCTGCCCACCGACGGCGATGCCTGGGAAAAGGCCTTCCAGACCTACAAGAAGATCTGCAGCCTGGGAAACTCCATCGGCTAACCCCGAAGAACCGACCGCGCACCATGCACCACTCCAGGCACATCGGGAAGGCACTCGCACTGCTGGCGGGAATCCTCCTGGCCTGGGCGCTCAATGCCCAGACCACCCCCGCACAGGCCCCCAAGACCTTCCAAGACCTGACCCGGGACTACGCCGGAATCCAGCAGCTCCAGCAGGAATGCCAACGGCAACTCAAAGAGTTCCAGGAGGCACTGCCGGAGGTCGCACGAATCCCGGATCCCGATCAGTCCGTCATGCGCGCCATGTCCCTGCGCAAGCGGGGGCTGGAGCTACAGCGGGATCTGGAGCGGAACCTGGAGCGGCAGGTCTCCTTCCGAAACGACCTGTCCGTCTACTCCGGCAGCCGGCAGCTCCTCCGACAGGAACAGAGCTACTTCGACCACTACATGGACTCCCTCCAGCGCTTCGGACAGGATCTGCAGGGCGTCCAGCCATATCTCATCCGCACTCTCCAGCAGCTGGAGAACCATATCCTGCGGATTCCGCCGCCGGAGGCCTTCGAGACCCACGGCGTGGAATTCACGCTAGTCGAGAAGAAGGGCAGGCCCGCCTTCTACGTCTCCACCACCGCACTCTCCCCCGAATGCCTCCAGGAGCTCTGGATCCAGGGACACCCCGAGGCCTCCGATGACGAAAACGCAGCGCGCCTGAAGCACTTCCGCACCGAGGGCGTCACCCTCCAGGAGGCCTCCCATGTGGCCGCCATCCTGGGACTCCTCTCCGGATTCCCCTGCCGCCTCCCCGCCGAAAAACACCTGGAGGCCCTCGGAGAATACGCCCGCCATCTGGATGCCGCGGTCTGGCTTGACGACCGGGATGTCACCATTCCTCCCCGCGAAAGGGAGGCCCTCCAGCGCTTCGGCGCACAAATGGGGAGCATCTGGGATCCCAATGGCGCCCTCGCCGCCCGCCAGGACAACGACGCAATCCGCCGGGAACTCCCCTGGGCCTGCTACCCCGAACTGGGATGCATCCTGACTGCGGAGCTCACCGCCGGACGCGATGCGCGCCTGGCAAAGCTCTCGAAGCTCCTCCAGGAGGAAGAAGAATCCGCCCAGGCGCTGGCACCCGAAGCCCCCGCGGAGGCCCCCGCTCCTGAAGCGCAACCCGAGATCCCCGATACCATTGAGCCCGCAACGGAGGAACTGCCATGATTCGCAACGCCGCAACCCTCCTCCTCGCTTTCGGACTCCTCTTAAACGCCACCGCCGTACTGTCCGCGCAGGCCCTCGACGACGACGCCATCGGAATCTCCCCCGCCGTCCTGGAACGCCTGACGCCCGCCAATCAGCGCCGTGACGACCTCCCCGACCGCTCCTCCCGCTGCCGCGGCGCCTATCTGCGCACAGAGACCCGCGGTCGCAAGTCCACCTACCAGCTGATGGCCGCGCTCTCCACCGAAAACGACAACGCGCAGCTGACGATCCAGCTGGATCGCCAGGAGATCCAGACCATCACAGAGGTCCGCCTCTACGAGACCCTCCTGCGCACCTTCATCCCCGGCGAAACCGAGGACCAGGGCACCTACGACTACAAGCGCCTGGATGGCGAGATCTGGGAAGGCGAGAGCAACCAGCGCACCATCACGTTGCCCGCCGGCCCCCTGGTGTCCACAAAGGTCCTGCTGAATGGCGTGGAGCTCTCCACCGACCGCACGGGACTGGTGCAGGATCCCGATTGCCGCCTGGATCTGCTGGCGCCCTTCGATGACTTGAGCACACGCTCCATCCCCCTGGAAATCAAAGCGCAGGGATATGATCCCCTCCATCTGACTCTCACACGCACCATGCCACGCCGGCGCCCCAATGACGAACGGCAGCTGGACGAAGACGAAGCCGGCGAGGTCCTGCTGGCCTACGGCCTGGACTTCCAGCTGAGCCGCGGAAAGCCCGAGCAGAATGCGCTGATCTGCCGGGTGCGCTTCCCCAAGGAGTGCGTGTTGCTGGAGGCCGGCAAGCCGGTGCCCGTCACCGTGGAGGTCGAGAATCCCGGCAGCACCCAGACCTCCTGCCTCATCGCCCGCACCTTCTCCCGCATGGAGGGCCTGGACGGGAAGCTCTTCTACTTCGGAGCCATCCCCCCCGGCGGACGCCGCGCCTTCACTCGCATGATCACCATCCCCGCCACCGAAAAGGCCTCCCGCGCCATGGCGGAAATCCGCTTCTCCGACAGCTGGAGCATCCCGCCGCAGGTCCTCAAGATCGATCTGCCACTGGTGCGATAGACAATCCCTTTCTTTTCTCAACCCTCCCAAACTCACAAAGAATACCAAAAACATGAGCAAGAACTTCCCTATCACAAGCGACGCCGAAATCCAGCAGCGCTATGAGCTGGCCAAGAAGGCCTTCGCCGACCTGGGCGTCGACACCGAGGCCGCCATGAAGACCCTCTCCGATACTCCCTTCTCCCTCCACTGCTGGCAGGGCGATGACGTCCACGGCTTCGAGGTCCACGAAGGCGCCGTCAATGGCGGCGGCATCATGAGCACCGGAAACTACCCCGGCTGCGCCGCCTCCCCCGAGCAGCTGCGCTGCGACGCCGAGCGCGTTCTGAAGCTGGTCCCCGGCAAGAAGCGCTTCAATCTCCACGCGATCTACGCCGAGACGGACGGAAAGGTGGTGGACCGCGACGAGATCGCCCCCGAGCACTTCGCCAAGTGGATGAAGTGGGCAAAGGAGATGGGCATCGCCCTGGACTTCAACCCCACCTTCTTCGCTCACCCCCTCGCCGACTCCGGTTACACTCTCTCCAACCGCGACAAGAAGATCCGCGATTTCTGGATCCGCCACGACAAGCAGTGCCGACTCATCGCAGCCGCCATGGGCGAAGCGCAGGGCTCCCCCTGCATCGTCAACCACTGGATTCCCGATGGCGCCAAGGACCAGCCCACTGACCGACTCACTCCCCGGCAGCTCCTCAAGGACTCCTACGACCAGATCTTCGCCGAAAAGCTGAATCCCGCCTTCATCCGCGATGGACTGGAGAGCAAGGTCTTCGGCATCGGCATGGAGGACTACACCGTGGGCTCCCACGAGTTCTACATGAACTACGTGGCCTCCCGCCCCGAGAAGGACCTCATGCTCACCTTCGACATGGGACACTTCCATCCCACCGAGACCATCGACGACAAGATCTCCTCCGTGGCCACCTTCCAGAAGGAACTGCTCATCCACGTCTCCCGACCCATCCGCTGGGACTCCGACCACGTGGTCATCTTCAACGACGATCTGCGCAATCTCTTCCTCCAGCTGGTCCGCTGCAAGTTCCTCAAGAATACCTACCTGGCTCTCGACTTCTTCGACGGATCCATCAACCGCGTGGGCGCATGGGTCGTGGGAACCCGCGCCGCCCAAAAGGCCGCTCTCTACGCACTGCTGGAACCCACCGAGACCCTCGATGAATTCGAGAAGAATGGCGACGGCGCCATGAAGCTGGCTCTCCTCGAAGAGCTCAAGGGCGCACCCTGGGAGGCCGTCTACGACGAATTCTGCCGCCGCGCCGGCGTCCCCGTGGGACCCGCCTGGATCAACGACCTGGTGGAATACGACCGCACCGTCGCCCGCTGCCGCTAACAACTCCCACGAGGTCCCCGCAGAATGACCGCAAAATCCCCAGCGCAACCGGCGAAGCTCCAGCGGTACGCCATCTCCGTCATGTTCCATGACCAGGTGGGCATCGTTGCCGATGTGAGCGACGCCATCCGGCGCCTCAACGGAAATCTCCTGGATGTGAGCCAGACGGTCCTCCAGGAGTATTTCACCATGATCCTCCTGGCGGACTTCTCCCAGGAGACCAGCAAGCAGGCAATCCTGGATGCCCTCCAGGAAATCCCTTCCCTCAAGGGCGCCTGCTTCGGCGTCCTCCTCTGCCCCGAGGACCATGTCATCACCACTCCCGTGAAGTCCGAGGACTCATATGTCCTCACTGCCTCTGGTCCCGACCACCCTGGACTCGTCGCCACCGTCGCTGCATACCTCAAGGAACGCAGCATCAATATCGTCGACCTCTCTAGCCGGAACCACCAGGGTAGCTACACCATGATCTGGCAAATCCAGATCCCCAAAGACCTGGATGTCCTAAAGCTCCAAAAGAGCATGAAACTCGCCTTCCAGGACCAACTCGACATCGGTCTAAGACACGACGCTCTCTTCCGCGTCACAAACGAAATCTAGAAACAGTCTCCACAAACACAAAAAGGCCGGCGGAACATCACATTCCACCGGCCTTTTTTCTTGCCTTTCCAACAGCTCAGAAGCTACTTCTGTTTCCTCAAACGGTTGATCTCATCCAGAGTCTTCTGCGCATCCGGAAGGCTTTCCATCTTGATTTCCATATCCTGCGATTATAGCAGTGCCGATCAAGACTAGAGATTTGCGTAGGGGGATTGGCCGAACATATTCTCTTCGTTTCTTCCCTTGTAGAGGAAGAGAAGGAACAAGACGGAGGGGGCGCCGATGAGCCAGAAGAGAGGCAGGACGATCCACGCGACCCAGCTGTTGCAGGTCTTTGCGAAGCGGTCAAGGACCATATTGCAGGAGTCGTCCAAATTCAGGAAATTCACAACGAAGACAATCGGCAGACCGAAGCTACTCAGATACCACAGCCAGAAGCCGGACAGTCCAAGGTCATGGAGTCTGCGTACAGAGGCAGAAATGATAGAAATCAGGAGATGAATCAGAAGATAGAGGTTAGCAATGCCGAGGCAAAGTTTAAACGCTTCGCCGAGGGTGATCATATCCACCCCTCCACCCATCAAATCCATCATAATACAAAATTCCTCCACGGTGAAACGAAGAATGCCCAATACGCCCTCGATAAACAGAAACCAAATAAAGGCAAACACCAAGCTCCAGAAATCGGCGCGTGAGGCGCGTCCGGCAAAGGTGAAGGTTTTCTTGAGACCATCAAGAACTCGCGAAATGAAACTCTTACCCGACTGTTTCACAAAATCTTTCGCCTTTTCCACTTGACCATTTTCCATCTTTAAAACTCCTTGGGGTTTGGGGTTAGCTCTGCAACAAGAGTTCCGTTGCAGATTGTTTTCTTGTTTCCCTCTGTTTTAAGGCTTTCCCGTTGAAAAACTCTGGCACGCCGCCGACCGATTCGGCGCCGGTGCGTTGGTTAGTGTAGCATAAGTTTTTTTTTGCAATCAGTTACGAAGATTTCGTGGATTTTCTCCTAGTCGCACGCACAAAAAAAGGCCGATGGAACGAGGGTTCCACCGGCCTTTTCTGCGTATGGGAGGGGGGCGCTATTGGATTGTCACGTTTTCCTTGGCGAATTTTTCGAAAGCGGGGAGTTCTCTGTGGACGGAGGCGCCGGAGACTGCCTTTGCTGGGAGGAGATTTACGCCGGGAAGGAGTTCTGCGAATTCGCGTTCGCAGCGTTGCATTCCGCCTCCACCGTTCGTCTGGAAGAGGCAGAGGGTCTTTCCCTTGAGGGCCTCTGCATTCTGGGTCACCCAAGTGCGCACAGGCGGCGCCATGGTCCCCCACCAATTGGGAGTCCCCACGAAAACCGCGTCGTAGCGCGCGGGATCCCATCCCTCCATGGGGCGGATGGGGCGAAGCTGTTTTCCGTAGCACTCGGGATTTGCCTCGTCGCAGCACTTCCGGTAGTCGCGGTTATACGCCGTCTGGGGGACGATCTCGAAGAGATCCGCCGACAACGCGCCGGCGATCGCCTTCGCCGCCTGGCGGGTGCCGCCCTCCGGACTCCACGAGAAATACACCACCGCCACTCTTCCACGATTCACACTCACAGACATCGAAAGACCTCCTTATTGACAAGGGACAACAACACACGAACCCCGGGAACGCCGCCTTGGACATGCCGCAGGCGAGGCGCGTTCCGCCTGTGGCGTTAGCAAAGCCGGTTGTATCTCCACTGGAGGAGGAGTGCGGAGTTGAGGATGACCAGGAAGGATCCGCCGTTATGAACCAGTGCGCCCACCACGGGATTCAGGGTCCCGATGGCGGCCAGGATGATGGCCACGAAGTTCACGCCCATGGAAAAGCACATATTGAGCTTGATGGTGGTCATTGTGCGGCGGGAGAGCGCAATCAGGTGCGGGAGCTCCTTCACGTCGTCATTCACCAGGGCGATATCCGCGGCATCCACGGCGATGTCGCTTCCCACACCGCCCATGGCGATTCCCACATTCGCCTTCTTGAGGGCGGGGGCGTCGTTGATGCCATCGCCAATCATGCAGACCGGCATGCCTTTCTTCTGGTATTCCTCAATGGCGGTCAGCTTGTCCTCGGGGAGACAATCGGCCTTCACTTCGCGGATCTTCAGCTTTTCTGCAATTGCCTTCGCCGCATTTTCATGATCGCCGGTCAAAAGCACGGGCGTGACCTGGAGTCCCGCGAGAGACGCGATGGTCGTGAAGCTCTCGCGGCGAAGGGTATCCGCGAGGGCGACGAATCCAGCGAAGGCGCCATCCACGGAGACATACGTGACCGTGCATCCCTCGTCCAGGTACTTTCCTGCAGCGGCGGGCGGCGTCATCTCCACGCCCTGCTCCCGCAGCAGCTCGGGATTGCCAGCGCAGATGCGATGACCATCCACGGTGGCGCAGACGCCACGTCCCGGGAGCATCTCAAATTCCTCGGCGGGGAGGGTCTCCGCGCCGTCCTTCCGATAGCCCTTCACGATGGCCTTTCCCAGCGGGTGTTCGGAGAACTGCTCCGCCGATGCCGCTAGGCGATAGAGCGCCGACTCGGAAAGAGCCTCAGAGACACTCCCCACGCCCACCACCTCGGGAGCACCATAGGTCAACGTGCCCGTCTTGTCGAAGGTCACTACCTTCACCAGGGAAAGACGCTCCAAGGCATCGCCCTCCCGCACCAGAAAGCCATGCCTCGTGGCATTGCCAATGGCCGCCATGATGGCCGTGGGAGTCGCCAACACCAGCGCACAGGGACAAAAGACCACCAGGATCGTCACCGCACGGATCGCCTGCCCCGTCACCAGCCACGTCACGCCGGCACTCGCCAGCGCAATCACCACAATCCACGTAGCCCAGCGGTCCGCAATCCCCACAATCTTCGCTTTGCCCGCATCCGCCGACTGCACCAAGCGCACCATCCGCTGAATGGAGCTGTCCTCGCCTACCTTCACGGCGTCCATCTCAAAAGCGCCGAACTGGTTCACCGTGCCGCTGGAGACGGGATCGCCCACCGTCTTGTCCACCGGCATGGACTCGCCGGTCATCACCGACTGGTCAATGGAGGTCTGTCCCGAGACGATCACGCCATCCACGGGCACGCTCTCGCCAGGCAACACACGAATCCGGTCCCCTACCCGCACCTGTTCGGCAGGAATGACCTCCTCGACCCCCCCACGCAAAACCCGCGCGGTCTGCGGCGTCAAGCGAACCAGCTTCTCAATGCCCGCACGGGCACGCGCCACCGTCAGATCCTCCAACAGCTCGCCCAGCTGCATAATGAAGGCGACCTCGCCCGCCGCAAAATACTCGCCAATGCCAATGGACGCAATCAGCGCCATGGCCACCAGCACATCCGTCTTGATGTCGAAGGAGCCCACCAGACCCACGAAGGCCTCCAGCACAATGGGCACACCACACAACACAATCGCCACCCACGCGGGCTCTATCCCACAGGGATGCCACCCGAAGAGACTGCATACCACCGCAATCCCCGACAACACGAGAAACACAATCTCCTTCCGCGTGCCGCCGAACTCCAAAAAGTCCTCGATCTTCTCTAAAAACGCCTTCATGGCAGGGAATCTCCTCAAGCTTATACGGGTATCTGTATTAATACCCATACTTGTATCGGTTTAGTTTCTGGTAAAAAATCCTGTCCGCTCGGCTCCCCTCGCAAAATGCGCGAGGGGGAAACGCTACTTCATGTTCGCGAAACGCTCCACCGCCTTGGTGAAGGCGTCGATGGTCTTGTCGGCATCGCCGTGGCGAATGCCGTCCAGCACGCAGTGCCGGATGTGCCCCTCCAATACCACCTTGCCACAGCCATGCAACGCACTCTTCGCCGCATTGATCTGAGCCAACACATCCTCGCAGGGCACGTCCTCCTCAATCATCCGGTCAATGGCCCGCACCTGGCCAATAATCTTCTTCAACCGACGATGCAAGCTCTCCGAATTCATGCACTTCTTCATGACACACACGCTCCTTCTTAAGCCAAACACCAGACACACCCAAATCAAAATCCGCCCACCACACTTTCCGGGCGATGCCCTAAATATATACCCATACGGGTATTTGTTTCAAGCAGGAAGGCAAAGAATGGGAAAGGGGCAATGGGCAATGCACGGTACCGCCGATAGGCGGAAGGGCATAAAAGGGGTACGGGGGCACAGTGCCCCCGTCCTTTGGGTCCCCGGCTAGGGGAAGAATCGCTCTAGGGCTAGCCACGGTTTCGAAGCGGTATCGGCGCCACCGACAGGCGACAAATCATAGGCGGGGGGAAAGGATCCCGGGGAGGGTATCCAAAGGACTGGGGCTGCCGCCCCCGCACCCCCGCTAGAGCATGCCTGCGATATACGAGCGGCAATGGGCAATGCACGGTACCGCCGATAGGCGGAAGGGCATAAAAGGGGTACGGGGGCACAGTGCCCCCGTCCTTTGGGTCCCCGGCTAGGGGAAGAATCGCTCTAGGGCTAGCCACGGTTTCGAAGCGGTATCGGCGCCACCGACAGGCGACAAATCATAGGCGGGGGGAAAGGATCCCGGGGAGGGTATCCAAAGGACTGGGGCTGCCGCCCCCGCACCCCCGCATACCCTTTCCGAAGACGGTTTCCACAAGCCCAAAAGGCCGCATCATGGCGGCGTCTCCTTCCCGAAAACCTAAAATTCCACCATTACCAGCTAGCACTCAACGGGAAAGAGCAAAAAACGCCCTTCCCATTTGCAAAAGTCCAACGACTTTTGCACCAATCTCCTGCATTTCTCGAAGGACTTTTGCGCCATTCTCCTGCATTTTCCGAGGGAGATTTCTTTTTTTGCAGCATCTCCACCTCTTTCGAAAGGGTCTGGAAATCTCGCCACATATCATCCTTTTCAAGCAGAACCCAGCACCTCTTGCATCTGGTCATATTTTCACCATACTGTCAAATATTTTTCCAGAAAACCGGGGAAATTTGCATTTTTTACTGATTTTTCTAACAGATATTGACCATATTTTGAGCAATTGGCATTTCCCTTGCTATTTTTAATATCATGCGGCTCCCGGAGTGGTTCCGGGAGTATCGGAAACAGGGATTTGCCATGAGACTAGTCGGGCTTGACTTTGAGACTGCCAACAGTGCCTCGGGGAGCATTTGTGCGGCGGGCTGTGCGATTGTGGAGGACGGTGTGGTATTAGAGGGTCAAGAGTGGCTGATTTTCCCCCACAAGGGCTACCGCTGGATGCGACCGGACTTCACGGAGATCCACGGCCTGCACTACTGGGATGTATGCAACTCCCCGGAATTTCCGGAGGTCTGGCCAGACCTGCGGGAGATGCTGCTTTCTGCGGAGTGCGTCGTCATCCACAACGCGCCCTTCGACCTGGGTCAGCTGCGCAGCGTGCTCTCCCTCTACGACCTCCCGCCCGTGGAATTCGACTACGTGGACAGCGTGCGCCTCAGCCGCCGGTGCTTCCCCGAGATGTCCTCGCACTCGTTAGACGCCATGGCAGAGCGCTTCGGCATACAGTTCCGCCACCACGACGCCCTGGAGGACGCCGCCGCCTGCGCCGTCATCACCGCGCAGATGGGCGTGCCCGACGACCTCAGAAAGCACTTCGACTCCTCTTCAAACCTAAGGAAATAGCCCCATGGAAAAGACCCTGATCCTCACCGGATGGTCCTATCTTGACTACGCACTATCCGCCGCACTGGTCCTGCAGCACTTCAAGAAAGCGGATATCCTGGGCATGAGCAAGCGCCGTCTCCCGGAGTTCCTGGAAAAGCCCGGGGACTATTCGCGCATTGTCATCCTGGGTGTCAGCCTCCTGGGGAATGTGAAGCGCATTGGAAAAGCGCTGGTGTCCCTGAAGCGCAAGAAGATCGAGGTCACCTGGTTCAGTTCCTACCCCCTCCCCGAAGACCCCGACATCGAGGAGGTCCGCGCAAACCTGGAGGCATGCATCGACGAAGACCTCGGCCTCGCCGAACTGGTCGCAAAATACTACGATCTGGATGCCTCCAAGATGGCGCCGCTCTGCGATCCCAAGGCGCCCCTGGGCGAGAAATACCACGAGCTGCTGGAAGCCGCCGGATACTTCTACCGGAACTTCCAGGACCAGGATGCCTACTCTAAAGCCATTCGGCACATTGCCGCCCTGAATCCCGAAACCAAGTGGACCCAGACTGAGAGAGAGATGCTCGAGCAATACCGCCGCTACGGCAACCGGGAAATCATCGGCAATAGCGACGCAATCCAGGAGCTCCAGGAAAAAATCGCCCTCGTGGCCTCCTACGACCACGCACGGGTGCTCATCCAAGGCGAGTCCGGCACCGGGAAAGAATCCGTGGCCCTAATGATTCACCAGAAATCGCCCCGCAAAGACCAGGAATTCGTCGCCATCAACTGTGCCAGCATCAATCCGTCCCTGCTAGAAAGCGCCTTCCTGGGACACGAAAAAGGCGCCTTCACCGACGCAAAGGAACAGCGCATCGGATGTTTCGAGCAGGCCAATGGCGGCACGCTCTTCTTGGACGAAATCGGCGAGCTCCCCAAGGAGGTCCAGGGAATCCTCCTGCGTGTCCTGGAGGAAGGGCGTTTCAAGCGCGTAGGCGGCAACGAGGAGATCAAGGTAAATGTCCGGGTCCTCTCCGCCACCAACCGTGATCTTCCCAAAATGGTCCGGGAGGGCGCCTTCCGCCTGGATCTCTACGAACGGCTCTGCACCGTCCAAATC
>CAVGTF010000019.1:0-22920 GCA_963632245.1 Anaerovoracaceae bacterium | reverse complement strand
GGGCGCGCTTGGCGCACGCGGCGGGGAATCCCGGCGCGGGGTTTCGGCTCTTGCCGAAACCCTGGCCTAACTTCCTCCTTCCTCCTTCCTCCTTCCTCCTTTTTGGGGCGTTGCGGCCGTTTTGACCGAGTGCGGGTCAAAACGGCCGCAACGCTTTATATTTTGCTGTTTTCCGTAGAAAGTCACAGCTCTTTGACAGACGGTCGTACCGTTCCCGAACACTCGCCATGCGCAGGCATTTCCCAGCACTATTCCTTATCTCCGCGTTCTGCCTCGTATTGGTAGCGCTATCGAGTTCCTGTGTTTCGGACAAGACCGCCTTGTATGCGCCGGCGGGTACGGCGTCCTTGCTGTCGCGCACTCCGGATCCGTTGGAGGGCTATAACCGTGTGGTGCAGGACTTCAACCGTGGCTTCGAGCGCGACGTCGTGCATCCCGTATCGCAGGTCTGGCGTTTTTTGACGCCCGGCTTTTTGCGGAGGGGCCTATCGAACATGGGAGAGAACCTCTCCTATCCCCTGTTGGTCTTGAATCATCTTTTCCAGGGTGAGGGCGGCCATGCCTGGAATGACACCAAGCGCTTTGCGGTAAACACCACTGCCGGCGTCCTGGGCTTCTGGGATCGTGCGACGGGCTGGGGGATGCCGAAGATGGAGACCTCCTTTGGCGAAACCCTGGCGAAGTGGGGCATGGACGAGGGATGCTACCTGAATCTGCCCTTCGCCGGTCCCGGATCCTCCCGCGATGCGCTGGGAAAGCTGGTGGACTTCCCGCTGAACTTCCCGCGGCTGCTACTCACCTTCAAGGAGGCCAATTGGGTCTACCTCACCCTGGATGCCAATGCCATCGTCGAAGAGGAGACCGAGCTCTACGGATACTTCAACCAGTATAACGACTACGAGCTCTTCCGACTGGCGTCCTCCCTGGCGCGCAATCCGGAGGTAAAGTTCGCCGCGATTCCGCCGATGGAGGGCGAGGCGGATCCCGACGAGTCCTTCGGTGCGTTGCTATTGCAGCCGAGGGATCCCGCGTTCTTCTACCAGAGCCGTCAGCGAAAAGCGGTTTTGCCGGATGGCCGGGGCTTTGTGCCCTACACCTGCTATCCGGGCGGTGACGGCGATACCCTGGTGGTCTTGCTGCCGGGCATTGGTACTCACCGGAACTCCTCGGAGGTCACTGCGCTGGCGGAACTCTTCCGGACTCGCGGCTGGGATACACTGGCGGTCTCCTCCACCTTCCTCCCCGACTACTTCCAGAAGCTCGCCGATCCCCCGCCGCCGGGATACCTCCCGCAGGACGCACGGCTGCTGGCCGAAGTGATCACTGTCGCCATCGCGGACTACCAGGAGCACTTCCGGATCCAGTCCCCGCAGCGGCTGGTGCTGGCGGGATACTCCCTGGGCGGACTCAACGCGCTGCATCTGGCTAGACTGCAGGTCCGGGAGCCAGAGAACGTCCCAGACTTCCAGCGGATCCTCGCCATCAATCCCCCGAAGAGCCCGCTGGATGCGCTGCTGACCATCGACCGCCTCGCCGCAATCGCGGAGTCCTGGCCGGAAGAGACCCGCGAGAAGCGCATGGACGACCTGGCGTTGCGCTTGGGCCGCTGGGCGAATCCCGCTGACGGCGAGACGCCCTCGCCCGTGCCGCCACTCACCCGCGAGGAATCCCAGCTGCTCCTGGGACTCTACATGCGCCTGAAGCTGGCATCCACCCTCCAGGGACGCGAAGAAGTCGCCCCCAGCGGACTCTTCCGCGAAGACCCCACCGCATACTTCCACCGGAACAACTTCTTTGCCGAGTGTCTGGGCTTCACCTACCGGGACTACCTGGAGAAGATCCTGAAGCCCTGGGTGGACCAGCATTTCCCCGAAGAATCCGCCTCCTCGCTGGAGGAGCTGGCGGCGCGTTGCGATTTGGCGGCCATTGGTGACGACCTTGCCCGCAATGCCGGCGTGCGGCTCTTCCAGAACCAGAACGACTTCCTGATCAACGCAGAACAGTTAGCCTGGTATCCCGCCACCCTGGGTCCCCGCTGCCACATCTTCGACCGCGGCGGTCATCTGGGGAATGTCTACCATCCCGACTATCAGAAGGCCATCCTACAGGCCCTCGACAAATAGACCCCTTTTTTCCGCATTCCCAACACCCCATCTAGGAGCACTGAACATGATTCGCCTCTCTCATATCCTCCCTATTCTTTGCGTAGCCATGGTTCTCTCCGCCACTCCTCTTCCGAAACCCGCCATCCCCCAGGACGCCACCCTGGCGCAGTCCCTCCAGAACCGCCACAGCAACCGCCAATACAGTGGCAAGCCACTCTCTGACCAGGAGCTCTCCAATCTCCTCTGGGCCGCCTACGGCAACAACCGTCCTGGCGAAGACAAGCTCACCGTCCCCGCCGCCCTCAACCGCCATGCCTTCACCCTCTATGTGGTCAGCCGCGACGCCGTCCGGAAGTATCTTCCCCTGACGCACTCCCTGGAGACCATCTGCGAAAAGGACCTCCTGGGTCTCATGGAAGGCCGCGGCACCCTGGGTCCCGATGCCGGCACCGCCATCCTTCTCACCATGAATCCCGAGCGCTTCACCGACCTGGCGAAGCCCGGCCAGCCCGATAATGGCGTCTTCTACCTGGGCGTGGAGGCCGGCGCCATCTGCCAGGACATCTACCTCTACTGCGCAGCCACCGGACTCTCCACCGTCTGCTGCGGATCCCTCCATGCCATCGAGATCCAGAGGGAACTCGCCCTGCCCGCCAACCAGAAGCCCGTCCTCACCATGATCGTCGGACACGCTCTCGAGAAATAACCGCGACGGCGTCTTTCCCACTACTCCAAACTCCCCCCTTCTGCCTTTTTTTTGAACGCCATGTTCAGCCCCATTGAAGAACTCATCCAAGAACTCCGCAACGGTCGGATGATCATCATCACCGATGACGAGCACCGCGAAAACGAGGGCGACCTCATTGCCGCCGCGGAGCTCATCACCCCGGAGACCGTGAATTTCATGATCACCAATGCACGGGGACTGCTCTGCGCGCCCATCACTCGGGAGCGCGCCCTGGAGCTGGGACTCAGCGAAATGACCCGGAACACCGATCCCATGGGCACCTGCTTCACCGTCACGGTGGACGTAAACCAGGGCACCACCACCGGCATCAGCGCCGCGGATAGAGCGAAGACCATCCGCTCCCTGGCGGATCCCACCTGCATGGCGAAAGACTTCCATTCCCCCGGACACGTCTTCCCCCTCATGGCGCGTCCCGGCGGCGTCCTGGCGCGCGCCGGACACACCGAGGCATCCCTGGATCTCCTGCACCTGGCCGGCCTCACCCCCGCCGCCGCCATCTGCGAAATCATGAATGAGGACGGCACCATGGCGCGTTTGCCGCAGCTGCAGGTCTTCGCCGAAAAGCACGGCATCAAGCTGGGATGCGTGGCGGACCTCATCGCCTACCGCCGCAAGAATGAGCGGCTGGTGGAGCTCACCGAGACCGTAAAGCTTCCCACCGACTACGGCGATTTCACGCTGCATTGCTTCACCGCCAAGACCACCGGCCTGGAACACCTGGCGCTGGTGCGCGGCGAGGTCGCCGGAAAGGAGAATGTCCTCTGCCGCGTCCACAGCGAATGCCTGACCGGCGATGTCCTGCACTCCCGCCGCTGCGACTGCGGCGCACAGCTGGATGCCGCCATGAAGGCGATTGCCAAAGAGGATTGCGGCGTGCTGGTCTACATGCGCCAGGAGGGCCGCGGCATCGGTCTGGCAAACAAGCTCCATGCATATCATCTGCAGGAGCGCGGGCTGGATACCGTGGATGCCAATGAGCGGCTGGGCTTCGCACCCGATCTGCGGGAATACGGTCTGGGTGCGGAGATACTCAAGTGCCTGGGCATCAAGAGCATCCGCTTGCTCACCAACAACCCGCGCAAAATCGCCGGTCTCTCCGGATATGGCCTGGAGATTGTGGAGCGGGTGCCCATCGTCATCGAGCCCAACGAATACGACAAGAAGTACCTGGAGACCAAGAAGGACCGCATGAAGCACTTCCTCTAGCGAAACACATCACTTTTCATCCACCGCCTCGAAGCAACCCCCCACCAGGAGACACGCAATGAGCCGCATTACCAACATCCTTGAAGGAAAGATGGACGCCACCGGTCTGAAGGTCGGAATCGTCTGCGCCCGTTTCAACAGCATCTTCGTGGAACAGCTCCTCGCCGGAGCCGAGGACGCACTGGTCCGCCACGGCGCCAATCCCGATGACATCACGGTGGCGTGGGTCCCCGGATCCTTCGAAATCCCCCTCGTCGTCCAGCGACTGGCGAACTCCGGAAAATACGACGCGCTCATTGGACTGGGCGTCGTGATCCAGGGTGCCACTCAGCATGCCAGCATGATCAACGCGGAGGTCTCCAAGTCCTTCGCGCAGATCTCCCTGGCCACCGGAATCCCCGTCATCTACGGCGTGGTGACCACCGAGAATATCGAGCAGGCCATCGAGCGCAGCGGCAGCAAGGCCGGAAACCGCGGTGCCAGCGCCGCCAATACCGCCATCGAGATGGCGAATCTCCTCCGTCAGCTCCCCCGCGTCAAAGGGAAATAACGCCCCATGAACTCCCCTGATTCCAATAGCGGCGCCCCCAAAGAGGGTGCCCGGGACGCGCGAAAGGGCGGTGCCAACGACAGCGTGGCGCGCTCCTTCAAGCTCCAACGCACCACCAGCCGTCGGCTGGCACTGCAGCTCCTCTATGCCCTGGAGACGAATCTGGGCTGGGAGGAGCCCCTCCCCGAATCCCTGGATGCCTTTCTGGATCTGATCTTCCAGGAACAGCCCCACGAGGAGGACGTCACCGCAGACGCCGATCTCCCCAAGCCCCCACCCGCACTGCCACGGGCGCTACTCCGGAAGTCCTGGTCACACAGCAAACGGCTGGTCGAGGGCATCCGTCAGAAGAAGGACGACCTGGACCAGAAGATCTCCGCCGCCGCCAAAAATTGGCCGCTCTCCCGCATCAGCCTGGTGGACCGCAATATCCTCCGGCTGGCGACCTACGAGATGCTCTACGCAGAGCGAACGGTCATGCCCGGCATCGCCATCAACGAGGCCGTGGATCTGGCACACCAATTCGGCCAAAAGGACTCCTGGCGCTTCGTGAACGGCGTGCTGGATTCCATCCGGAAATCCTCTGTGCCCAATACTTATTCCTTCGGCGAGCCGAAGGAATAAGTAAGTACTTAACGCTTAGTGACTAGTGGCTAGTTCATAAGGTCGCAGGCGCTCTTCCGCGGCCTGGGAGCCGCGGTACGGCTACCGCCTCCGAAAACGCTACTAGCCCCTGAAGCGCTTTTCCCTAGCCGGGCACCCAAAGGACTGGGGCTGCCGCCCCCGTACCCCCGCCTAACTTCCTCCCTCCTCCTTCCTTCTTTTTGCACTTTCGATGTCTCTATTCAGCTTTTTCAAGAGTGGTCTTCAGAAGACTGCCACGGCCATTCAGCGTGGCATTGCCTCGGCGTTCAGTGATGTGAAGGCGTGGGATCAGGAGACGTACCGCAAACTGGAGCAGACGCTGATTTCCACGGATCTGGGTCCTGCGGTGACGAAGGAGCTCCTGGACGACCTGAAGGATCGCTATGACCGCGGGCAGATTGCCACGGGGGCGGACATCAACGAGGCGTGCAGGGAGAAGATCCTCTCCATTTTGCAGGCGGACGCGGTGGCGCCGGTGCATGTGAATCCGGAGGGCCCCACGGTGATTTTGATGGTGGGCGTGAATGGGTCTGGCAAAACGACCTCCATTGCCAAGCTGGCGCACCACTACCTCTCCCAGGGTAAGAAGGTGGTGTTGGGTGCCGGCGATACCTTCCGCGCCGCCGGCGCCACGCAGCTGCAGATCTGGGCGGAGCGTCTGGGCTGTCCGGTGGTGGAAGGGAAGCTGGGCGGGGACTCCGCGGCAGTCGCCTTCGATGCCATCAAATCCGGCATTCGTCAGAAGGCGGACTACGTGATTCTGGATACGGCGGGCCGTCAGCACACCCGTGGCGATCTGATGGCGGAGCTGGAGAAGGTGCGCCGGATTGCGGGAAAGGCATTGGCGGATGCGCCCCATGAGATTTGGCTGACGGTGGATTCCTCCATTGGCTCCAATGCGCTGGTGCAGGCGCGGGAATTCGGGAAGCTCTTCCCGATTACGGGACTGGTGCTCACGAAGCTGGACGGCACGGGCAAGGGTGGCGTGGTGGTGGCCATCCGCAAAGAGCTGGGATACCCCGTGCGCTTCATCGGACTGGGCGAGACCCTGGATGACCTCCAGCCCTTCAATGCCGAGGACTTCACTCGCGCACTCTTCCAGAGCGACAAGGAGGAGTAACGTCATGGGCTGTTTCGAAATTCTGGCGAAGGACCCGGAGAGCTACGCCCGACGGGGCCGTCTGACCACCGCGCACGGCGTAGTGGAGACCCCCATCTTCATGCCGGTGGGCACCCAGGGCACCGTGAAGGCGGTCAGCAACCGTGAGTTGGAGGAGCTGGGGGCACAGATTATCCTGGGAAATACCTACCACCTGAACCTGCGCCCCGGAATGGAGCTCATGGCGAAGGCGGGCGGTCTCCACAAATTCATGAACTGGAACCGCGCGATCCTCACCGATTCCGGCGGATTCCAGGTTTTCTCTCTCGCAAAGCTCCGGAAGCTCACTCCCGACGGCGTGAAATTCCAGTCGCATATCGATGGACGGAGCCTCTTCATGGGACCCAAGGAGTCCATGGCGATTCAGCGGACCATCGGTTCGGATGTGGCGATGTGCTTTGACGAATGCACTCCCTGGCCCGCCACACACCGCGAGGCCGAGAAGTCCCTGGATCTGACCTTGCGCTGGGCGGCGCAATGCCGTGAGCAACCCCGTGCGGAGGGCCAGCTGGTCTTCGGAATCGCGCAGGGCAGCATCTACGAGGATTTGCGCCAGCGTGCGGTCCTGGAGCTGGAGAAGCTGGATTTCGATGGCATTGCGGTGGGCGGCGTCTCGGTGGGCGAGACGGAGAAGCTCATGCTGGACGCCCTGCACTACTGCGCGCCCGTACTGCCCGTCCACAAGCCACACTACCTCATGGGCGTAGGCACGCCCCGACAGCTCATCCTGGGAATGCTCAACGGCATCGATATGTTCGATTGCGTTCTGCCTACCCGCATGGGCCGAAACGGTAGCGCATACACGCCCACGGGCACCATCCCCGTCAAGGCGGCGCGATACGCCGAGGACTTCACGCCCATCCAAGAGGGATGCACCTGCTACGCCTGCCAACACCACACGAAGGCGTATATCCGCCATCTGCTCCACGTCAACGAGATCATGGGCGCGCGGCTCATGACCATCCATAACCTGCACTTCTTCCTGGAACTGGCACGACAGGCGCGGATGCACCTGGAGGCCGGAACCTTTCCCACTTTCGCCCAGAAGGTCCTGGAGACCTACCCCGAGGCAACCGGGGGCGTTGATAAGTAGTAGGGAGTAGGGAGTAGGTAGGAGGGAGGAGGTAGTAGGGAGTAGGTTAATAAGGTGCCGCAGGCGCTTTTCCGCGGCTGGTGCCGCGGTACGAATGGCGCCCCGCCTCCGAAACCGTTCCTAGCCCTGGAGCGCCTCTACCTAGCCGGCCACCCAAAGGACTGGGGTTGCCGCCCCCGTGCCCCTGCCCCGGCGCGTTTGCGCCGTAAGTACTTAGCAATTAGTGGTTAGTGGTTAGTTAATAAGGTGCCGCAGGCGCTTTTCCGCGGCTGGTGCCGCGGTACGAATGGCGCCCCGCCTCCGAAACCGTTCCTAGCCCTGGAGCGCCTCTACCTAGCCGGCCACCCAAAGGACTGGGGTTGCCGCCCCCGTGCCCCTGCCCCGGCGCGTTTGCGCCGTAAGTACTTAGCAATTAGTGGTTAGTGGTTAGTTAATAAGGTGCCGCAGGCGCTTTTCCGCGGCTGGTGCCGCGGTACGAATGGCGCCCCGCCTCCGAAACCGTTCCTAGCCCTGGAGCGCCTCTACCTAGCCGGGCACCCAAAGGACTGGGGCCGCCGCCCCCGTGCCCCTGCCTAGTTTCTTCCGCCTACCGGCGGCACCATTTTTTTCTTTCTAATTCAGCTTTCATACAACTATCAACTATGCTTGACACTGCGCACTGTGTTTTCTGCAAGATCCTCGCTGGTGAGATTCCTTCTGCGAAGGTATACGAGGATGACAAGGTGATGGCGTTTTTGGACATTGCGCCCTTCAACCTGGGTCACACGCTGGTGGTCCCCAAGACGCACTGCCATGGTTTGAGCGACATGCCGGACGACTACCGTGATGCGCTCTTTGCGGCGGCGGCGCGTCTGGCGCCGGTGGTCTTGCGGGTGACGGGAGCCACGGGCTTCAATCTGCTGCTGAACAACGGCCAGACTGCGGGGCAGGAGGTGCCCCACGCGCACCTACATATCATCCCCCGCTTTGCAGACGACCAGGTCCTTCTCTCCGCCCCCCAGAAGAGCTACCAGGGCGACGAGATGTCCGAGATGCAGGAGAAGATCCGTCAGAAGCTCTCCCAGCGCTCCGCAGAGTAACCCCTACCTCCTCCCACACACTCCTTTCCATGGCCGAAGAAGACCTCACCTTCCCTGACCCCGGAGAATTTCCCCCCGATCCCGAAGAGCTCGAGGAGCAGTTTTGCGAGCAGGCCGCCGAGAAAGACAAGCGCTATCCCAAGGACGCCTTCCTTTATGTGGCCTCGACGCTCCGGCGGCTTTTGAACGAGCGTGAGAAGACGCCCGCGAAGGCGGGTGAGGACTCGCATGTGACCGGCCAGCAGCTGACGCTCTATCTCCGCGACAGCCTGATCCGGGAATTCGCCTTTTTGGCGCCGGAGATCCTTTCCGCCTGGGGGATCACCGAGACCATGGATTTCGGGAATATCATCTACGACCTGGTGGAAGTCGGGTTGCTCTCCACCTCCGCCAACGACTCCCGCGCCGATTTCCTCAATGTCTTCCGGATCCCCCAGGGGCTCGAATTGGAGCAGGAGGACCCGAAGATTCGGAAGTGGCCCGTGGTACGTCCCTAGAAATCTCCCACGACCCTTTCCACACCCCACACGATTCTCTTTTTGCCATGATGGAACTCACTCATCCCCAGGCCACTTGGAAACTCCTCTATGACGACGGCGCCGCCGCCGGTCCCTGCTCCCTAGAAACCCAGGGCGCGGTCCTCTTCCAGGATATGCAGTGCCGTGTAGACGGCACCGACGACGCGCGGCTCTCCCAGACCAAGGCGCGGCATTTCCACAAGGGCGGCTGCGCGGTCTTCGAGGGCAGCGGCGAATTCGCCCGCGGAATCCCTGTGGGCGTCCGACAGACCCAGCGCGTGGCCGCCAATACCCTGCGCGTCACCTACGACATCAAGTGGCCCAAGGCAACCGCCCTGAAAGAGGGCCTGGAGCTGGGCAGCGCGAAGTTCCCTGGCGAATGGCGGCGGTATCTCGCAGTCACCTCCGAGAATGCCTCCGATGCCCAATGGAAGGAGCTCCCCCAGGATCTGAAGAGTGCGCCCCTGCGGCTCTCCCCGATTCCCGAGGTGCTGGTGCTGGAGGACGTGCAGGGCCGTCGTCTGGAGTGGGGGCTGGGCGATGACCTCTGGCGTTGGAACAAGGGCCTCAATGGCGAATTCCTCCACGCGAAGGGCGAGTTGCGCCTGGAGGCGCTGTCCCAGGGCGGACTCTTCCTGCGCCGCTTCGTGGCGCTCTGCGATCCCGAAGAGGAAGCGCGCTTCGCGAAGCTCCTGGAGAATGATCCCCGCTTCCTGCCGCCCGCACCCGCCGAGGACGCAGAGGCAGACGCCGCCGAGGCATCCGGTGAGCCCGGTGCCGCGCCGGCCGTGCAGGCGCCCGAGATCCCCGTTTCCCAGCCGGAAGCCCGTGTCTATCGCTTCTCCGCCTATCTCGCCTGGAGTGAGCCCGCGCTGATTTCCCAGGTGACCGCGGAATCCCCGGTGGTGCTACCGGTCTCCGAGAATGGCCTGGACGGCAAGGCGCTGTCTGGCTTATGCGAGAAGGGCGCGCCCTGTGTCGCCCTGGATCTTGCGGGCTTCCCGCTGCCCGTTCAGGGTCGTCGCGATGGTGACAAGAATGCGAGTGCCTGTTGGGAGAGCCGTCCCTTCCAGAACCTCTTCCGTCGTTGTGTGCGTCAGCTGGCGCAGTCTTCCGAGGGTGGCGTATTGGTCTTGCGTGGAGTGGCGCCGGGCTGGTGTGTGACTGCGGCCCACGAGACCCGGAAGAGCCAGGCGTTGCATTGGGATCTTCCCGCCATTTTGGAGACGATCGCCTGGGCGCGTCAGGCGCTACCTGCCGCCTGGGTCATCCGGGTGCCCATGGAGGGCATCTGGAAGGAGCTGCCCTCCTTGAGCGCATTAGGCGCGGCATCCGGCTTCCGCAATGGCGAGGAGGCGCTCTCCTAGCATGGGGCCCACCCGGGATAACCGATACGAATTCCTGGATGCCGGTGGTGGACAGAAGCTGGAGCGTTTCGGGAAGTGGATTCTGGCGCGTCCCTGTGCCCAGGCCGTATGGCGTCCCCAGCATCCGGAGCTCTGGCAGGAGGCGGATGCCTTCTTTTCCCGGGAGCATGGCGCACACTGGAAATTCCGTTCGCCGAGAATCCGTGACGAATGGGTCTGTCAATTGGGCGAGGTCTCGATGCTCTTGCGTCCCACCGACTTCGGCCACGTGGGCGTCTTTCCCGAGCACACATTGGGATGGAGCCTGGCAACGAAGCTCCTGAAGAGCGCGACGGGTCCGCAACCCTCCGTCTTGAATCTCTTCGCCTATTCTGGCGGCGCCACCCTGGCCTGTGCCAAGGCCGGCGCACAGGTCTGCCATCTGGATGCCTCCAAGAAGATGGTGGATTGGGCACGCGAGAATGCGCGCGCCAATGGCCTGGAGGAAGCGCCCATCCGCTGGATTGTGGATGACGTGACAAAATTCCTGAAGCGGGAATTGCGTCGTGGCAAGCGCTACGACGCCATCGTCTTGGATCCCCCCAGCTTTGGTCGGGGCACCAGCCAGGAGCTCTTCCAGATTGACGCCTGCATGCTGGAGCTTCTGGAGTTGTGCCGGGAGGTCCTCTCCGAGCATCCACTCTTCGTGCTGCTGACCTGCCATACCCCGGGCTACACCCCGCTGGTGCTCTCACACTTGGCCGACCAGTCCTTCCCGCCGGGCGACATCCAGACCGGAGAGATGATCCTGCCCGCAGCCGAGGGACTCCTGGCGGTGCCCTCCGGCGCATACGCCCTCTGGACTCCCAAGAAATGACCGTCTATCGCGCGAGCCTGGGTCGGATGCAGCTGGCGATGGTCCTGGCGGCCATTGTAGCCGAGGTCCTGGCATACGCATTGGTGCCCCTCCCCGCGCGGGTCCTCGCCCTGCCCCTCATGGTGCTCTTCGCCCTGGGAAGCGCCTGGTTCCTCATGTGGGCACAGGACGACGAGAATGCCGAGGAGCGTCCCCAGGTGCCGCCCAACCTGGCGCCCTCCTGGAAGAAATTGCCGCCGGTGGCGCTGGCGCCCGAGCTCCCGCAGTGGAAGAAGAATCCCCTCTGGAGGCTCCTGCGCTGCCTGCTCTTCTGCGTCCTTCTGCAGCTGGGCACTCTGGCGCTGGGATACCTGAGCCTCCATCTGCTCTCCTGGGTTCCAAATGGACTCTTCAGAGCGCCCAGCGGCAACTACCTGCCCTCCCTGCCAATCCTGATCCTCTCCTCCTGCTTCCTGGCACCAATAGCGGAGGAACTCCTCTACCGATTTGCGTTGCCGGGCACCGTGCAGTACTTTGGGGCCTCCGCCCGCACAAGCGCCATCCTCTGCGCGCTGATCTTCGCTTGCGCACACTGCGCGCCGCGAGCAATCCCCGCACTCTTCTTCTTTGGTCTCTGCCTGGACGCCATCGTCCGACGATATGGCCTCCGGGACGCCATCCTGACCCACGCCTTCTACAATACGTGGACCATGGTGAGTGCGTATTTCCTCTATTACCGCTACGTCCTCTGACACCCTCTTCCCGACCTTCCCTCCATGCCAGAAAACATCTATCTTACCGGCTTCATGGGTAGCGGAAAGAGCCGCGTGGGCCGCGAATTAGCGTCCGCCCTGGGGCGTCCCCATCTGGACACCGACGACCTCTTTCAGGAGAAGCTGGGCGTCTCGCCGGGGGATTTCATCCGTCAGAATGGCGAGGAGTCCTTCCGGAAAGAGGAGCAGGAGATCCTCCGTCAAGTCGCGAAAGAGCGTGTCTTCTGCGTAATTTCCACGGGTGGCGGACTGCCGGTCTATCCCGGGAACCGCCGCATCATGAAAGAGAGCGGCGTCACCGCGACCCTCCAGATTCCGCTGGAACAGATCGCGGCGCGTCTCTCCGAACAGGAGAAGGCCTCGAGGCCCCTCTGGGACGAAGAACGCTATCGGCAGCGACAGCCCTTCTATCTGGACTGCGAATACACCCTGGACGCCACCCGCACACCCGCCGAAATCGTGGCGGAATTCCGCACGAAGGCGGCGGATTTTCTGCGTCAGGCGCCCCGGAAGGCACCCGGATTCCAGAGACTGTTGCGGCAATGCGCGAAGGACTGTGCGGAATACCGTCTTTTGCAAGAGGGCGACCGGATCCTGGTGGGTCTTTCGGGCGGCGAGGACAGCTTCCTCTTGCTGGAACTCCTCCAGGCACTGGCAAGAAAGACGCCCTTCCATTTTTCCGTCATCGCCGCCAATATCGATGTGGGATACCCCGGCTTTGACGCCGCCCCCATTGCGCAATACTGCCAGGAGCGCGGCTGGGAATTCCACCACCGGAGAGTCCCCGCACTCTACGAATTGCTCTCCCCCGAGAAGGTGGGCAACAAGCCCTGCGCGCTGTGCTCCCGACTCCGTCGAGGGCAGCTGCACTACCTCCTCAAGGAGCTCTCCTGCAACAAGCTGGCATTGGGACAGCACCTGGACGACCTCTGCGTGAGCTTCCTCATGAGCCTCTTCCACGGCGGCGGACTGAAGACCATGGGTCCCAATGTCCCCGCCGACGGCGGCAATGCCCGTCTCATCCGGCCCCTCTGGGGCCTCCGAAAGCCCGCCATCCACGAAGTTGCAGAGCTCTTCGGTTTTCCGAAGCCCCAGAGCTGCCCCTACCAGGGACTCCTGGATGAACGGGGCGACCGCCATTTCCTGGAGCAGCTCCTCCAGGACCTGGAGACGCGCTTCCCGCATCTGCACGAGGCCATGCGGAAGTCCCTGAGGGACCTGCGTCCCCAACACCTCCTGGATCCACAGTTCCTGGACTGCCTGAAGACCCAGGAGCCAGCCACGCCGGGACGCGGAAAAGACGCTACATTTTGACTCTTCCTAATCGCCTCCCCCAAATACGTCTTAACACAGACGCGCGGGCGTTTCGCGCAGGCGCGCGCCCGAGTGGATTGCGGGAGCGAGCGAACCCTTTTCTGTCTAGACACACAACCAAGCACGGATTCCCCTCAACATGAGCGAAGAAACTCTATCCAAGGCATACTCCCCCGCAGAGGTGGAGGCCAAGTGGTACGCCGAATGGGAGAAGCGCGGATACTTCCACGCCTCCGCCGACAGCCCCAAGAAGCCCTACACCATCGTCATTCCGCCTCCCAATGTAACGGGCATCCTCACCCTGGGGCACGTCCTCAACAACACCCTGCAGGACATCCTGATCCGCTATGAGAAGATGCAGGGCCGCGAGACCTGCTGGGTTCCCGGCATGGACCACGCCGGCATTGCCACCCAGGCGAAGGTGGAGGCATACCTCAAGAAAGAGAAGAACCTGACCCGCTATGACCTGGGCCGCGAGAAGTTCCTGGACGAAGTCTGGAAGTGGAAGGAGCAGTATGGCGGCAAGATCATCCGCCAGCTGCGCACCATCGGCACTGCCTGCGACTGGCCCCGCGAGCGCTTCACCTTCGACGAGGGCCTCTCCGACGCCGTGCAGGAGGTCTTCATCCGCCTCTACAACGACGGCCTCATCTACAAGGGCCACCGCATCATCAACTGGTGCCCCAAGAGCCGCACCGCCCTCTCTGACGAAGAGGTCATCTATCGCCAGGAATCCGGGCACCTCTGGCACATCCGCTATCCCTTCGCGGATGGCTCTGGCGAGGTCGTGGTGGCCACCACCCGTCCCGAGACCCTCATGGGCGATACCGCCGTGGCCGTGAATCCCGCGGACGAGCGCTACCAGGGCCTGGTGGGGAAGATGCTGGTGCTGCCCATCACCCACCGACTCATTCCCCTCATCGCCGACGAATACGTGGAGAAGGACTTCGGGACTGGCGCGGTGAAGATCACTCCCGCCCACGATCCCAACGACTACGAAGTGGGCCTCCGCCACAATCTGGAGATGCCCAACATCATGAATGACGACGGCACCATGAATGAGCTTGCCGGCGCCGAGTTCGCGGGCCTGGACCGTTCTGTGGCGCGCAAGCTTGTGGTGGAGAAGCTGGAGCAGGAGGGTCTCCTGGTGAAAGTAGAGGACTACGTGCACCAGGTGGGATACTCCGAGCGTGGCGGCGTGCCGGTGGAGCCCCGTCTCTCCGACCAGTGGTTCGTGCGCATGGAGCCCCTGGCAAAGCCCGCCATCGAGGCGGTCACCAGCGGAAAGATCAAGTTCCATCCCGAGCGCTGGGTCAAGACCTACCTGCACTGGATGGAGAACATCAAGGACTGGTGCATCTCCCGACAGCTCTGGTGGGGCCACCGCATCCCGGCGTTCTACTGCAAGAGCTGTGGAAAGGTGCATGTGGGCAAGGCGGCGCCCGCGAAATGCGAGTGCGGCTGCACCGAATTCCGTCAGGACGAGGATGTGCTGGACACCTGGTTCAGCTCCTGGCTGTGGCCCTTCTCCGTCTTCTCCTGGCCCGAGCAGACCAAGGACCTGAAGCACTTCTATCCCACTGACACCCTGGTCACCGGTCCCGATATCATCTTCTTCTGGGTCGCACGAATGATCATGAGCGGACTGCGCTTCATGGGCGAGGTCCCCTTCAAGGATGTCTACTTCACCTCCATCATCCGCGACGACAAGGGCCGAAAGCTCTCCAAGAGCCTCAACAACTCCCCCGATCCCCTGGATGTGGTGAACACCTACGGCGCCGACGCCCTCCGCTTCACCATCATCTACATCGCCCCCATGGGACAGGATATCCGGTACGACAACAAGAAGTGCGAGATCGGCCGAAACTTCGCCAACAAGATCTGGAATGTGGTGCGCTTCCGCCTCCAGCACGGCGGCGCTCCCGCCGATTGGCAGGACCTATCGTCGCTGCGCAAGGAGGAGCTGCGTCCCGACGACCAGTGGATCCTCTCCCGCCTCAACGGCATCGTCCGCACCATGACCAAGGACCTGGAGACCTTCGATTTCAACGACGCCACCAAGGCCATCTACGACTTCGTGTGGAACGAATTCTGCAGCTGGTATCTGGAATCCGCCAAGCCCGCGCTCTCCGCGCCGGCCGGCACCACCTGCGCCACCCTGAAGGTCTTCGACTACTGCCTGGGCACCTTCCTGAAGCTGCTGCATCCCATCATGCCCTTCGTCACCGACGAGCTCTACCACCAGATGGGCTTCTGCGCGCAGGAGGACTCCATCATGGTCCAGCCCTGGCCCACTCCCATTCCCGAGGAGCAGATGAATGCCTGGGGCGCCACCCCCGCCGTGGAACAGCTCAATGCCGCCAAGTATGACCTGGTCCGCGCAGTCCGGAACCTGCGCGCCAGCTATCAGATCTCCACGACCCTGCCTCTCGATGTGGTCATCACCCCCGCCAGCCCCGAGGCGAAGGCATTCCTGGAACTGGACAAGGACGCCCTGGGCGCACTGCTCAACGCCAAGACCATGACCCTCGGCGAAAAGCCCCAGGGACCCGCCGGAGTGGCACTCTCCGCCATGGGAACCGCATTCGTTCCCCTGGAAGGACTGGTGGATCTGGAGGCCGAGAAGGCGCGACTCCAGAAGCAGTCCGAGGAGGCCGTCAAATACATCGCCACCCTGGAGAAGAAGCTCTCCAACCAGGGATATGTCCAGCACGCCCCCGCCGCCGCCGTGGAGGCCGACCGCACACACCTGGCCGAGACTCAGGATAAGCTGACCCGCATCAAGGCACAGCTGGCAGACCTGGGACTCTAAAACACCACCACCCGAAAAAAATCCCGCCGCAGGGGAAAGGGGAGTCACCTCCTTTTTCCCCTTGCGGAAACCCTGTTTTCCATAACAACATACCCCCTTCCACCCCAAGGAGATACAACTACAATGACAAGCGAACAGGAAACCAAAGTGAAGGAAGTCCTGGAGTCCTTGCGTCCCAACCTTCAGGCCGATGGCGGCGATGTGGAGCTTGTGGGCATTCAGGGCAGCCAGGTGAATGTGCGTCTATTGGGTCACTGTGCGGGCTGCCCGTACCACCGCCAGACCCTGAAGGGCGGCATTGAGCGGATCCTGAAGGAGCAGGTCTCCCAGGATATCGTGGTTGAGAACGCCGACTAGTTCGTCGCGTGGAACCGCGCTGGGGAGGAGCGACTCCAACGGGGGCGTTCCTCCCTCCCCTCACCTCCCCATGAAAAGCCTCCCCCGGAAGCACCTTGAGACTGCCCGCGCATTCGCCCTCTTGGCGTGTGTGCTATCGTTGGCATTGCACCTGGTGCTTTTTTTATGTGCGGGGAAGGTGAGTCTTGGTAGTTCGTTAGGGACTGTGCTCCAGCGGGAGAATCCCGTTTTGGAGAGAAAAAATGTGTTATTGCGCCTTCCCGAGAAGGAGAAGGACCGCCAGAAGCCGGAGAAGTCTGCGGATGAGGCTTCGAAGCCGGCGCCGACGGATTGGATTTCGTTGGAGGACATGACCATCCCGGAGTTCCAGGAGCTCTCCGGCGAGGAGTCCCCCGAGCAATTGGAGCTATTGAGTCGCCAGCAGGAGGTGCGTGACATCCTGGAGGGCTTTGCCGAGCAGGAAGCGCCGGTGGAGGTCTACCAGCTGGCGGCGCCCACTGCGCCTGCGCCTGCACCTGCGGCGCTTCCCGAGACTGCGGCGCCCGCAGCGCCCTCCACGCTCTATTTCCCCCAGGAGGCACTGACCATCACTGCGCCGCCCCTGGAGATCTTCGCCCTGGAGGCGGAGAAGATCCCCGCCGAGCGGCTCCTGGACTCCCGGCGCCCCATGTTGCCCGAGGTGGAGCGGGACTTCGTGCCCCCGGAGATCCCGTTGCCGAGCCTGGCGGAGCCCGGTCCCCTGGCGGGTCCGCCCCCCGCCGCCTTCTCCACGCAGATCGCGCTGCGGAGCAGCCGGCCCGATTTTTCTTTGACGCAGGAGCAGATTGACGCCCTCCAGGAATCCCTCTCCGCCATCCCCGTGGACACCGAGCAGCTCACCGCAGGACTGCCCTCTCTGGAAGACGGCGCTGCGGGTGGCGGCATTGCGCGGACGCTCTCGGGGAGTTCTCCCGTGGAGAAGGCGCTCTCGCTGGACCAATTCGTCTCCGTCCGGCTCTTCCATTGCCCCGATCCCGCCGGCAGTGCAGGGACCTTCCTGGTGGAGATCCAGCCTGGCGAAGGCAGCGATACCCTCCCCGACATCTCCAAGGATGTCCTCTTCCTCCTGGACCGCTCCTCCAGCATCTCGCTTCCGAAATTCGAGAAATTCCGCCAGTCGATTCTGGAGATTCTGCCGGCGTTGGCGCCCACCGACCGCTTCAATGTGGTCTCCTTCAACGACCGCCAGAATGCCATCTTCTCGGAATACGTCCCCGCCAATGCGGCGAATCTCCAGGAGGCGTCTCGGAAGCTGAAAGAGTTGCCCCATGGCGGCAAGACCGATGTCTTTGGGGGCGTGGCGCCCTTCGTGAAGAAGTCCAATGGCGACCGCACGCGTCCCCTGAACATCTTCCTGCTCACGGATGGCCAGTCCACCGTGAACATCTACGAGCCCAGCGCCTTCCTGCGTCAGATCAGCGGCATCAATCCGGGAAATGTCTCCATCTTCCCCTTCAGCGCCGAGCGCAAGGCGAACCGGGAATTGCTGGATTTTCTGGGATACCTGAACCGTGGCGAGCAGTGTCATTCCGAGACCACCGCCGAGATCCGTGACGACATGGTCCGTTTCTACTCCGACCACTCCGGTCTCATCGTGACCTCCCTCCGCTATGCGGCCGCCAGCGGTGCAGACGTCAATGAGCTCTTCCCCAAATCACTGCCGAATCTCTATCGGAACCAGACCCTCCGCATCTTCGGCAGATACGCGCGCCCCGATACCGTCATCACACTCTCCCTCACCGGACGCGATGCCTCCGGACAACTCCGGGATCTCCTCTTCCAGCGCCGCATCGACCAGTGTCCGCTGGGCGACGAAACCCTCCATACCAAGTGGGCCGGACAGAAGATCCTCTTCCTGCTCTCCCGCATGAACCTCACCGAGAATGACGCGGAGCGCCAGAGCCTCCGCCAGCGCGTCGAGGCCCTCAAGGCGCAGTATTCCATCCTTTCTCCCTACTGAAATCCCCATAGTTCCCCTACTCTCATGAAGACTCCCACCATTGTGGCCATGGACCTGGAAGGCGTCCTGGTCCCCGAGATCTGGATCGCCTTTGCCGAAAAGACCGGCATTCCCGAATTGCGCCTGACCACCCGCGATGTCGCCGACTACGACGAGCTCATGCGCTACCGCCTGAAGATCCTGAAGGAGCACTCCTTGAAGCTCCAGGACATCCAGGAGGTCATCGCCACCCTGAAGCCCCTCCCCGGCGCCAAGGAATACATGGACTGGCTGGCACCCCGATTCCCCAATGTCATCCTCTCCGATACCTTCTACCAGTTCGCCAGCCCCCTCATGCGGCAACTCAACGACCCCACACTCTTCTGCAATACCCTGGAAGTGGACGACGACGGCAATGTGGTTGGCTACAAAATGCGCCAGAACAACGGCAAACGCCACGCCGCACTGGCCTTCAAACAGCTCAATTTCAAGCTGATCGCCATGGGAGACTCCTTCAACGACACTGCCATGCTCGCCGAGGCCGATCTGGGTATCCTCTTCCGACCCTCCGATAAGGTCCGCCAGCAATTCCCCAACTTCCCCGTGGCGACCGAATACTCCCAGATCATCCAGATGATCGAACACTTCGACGCATAAAAACCAGCCCACCACCATGCCTAAGGCGCTCCTCCTTCTCTTGATCGCACTCCTGCTCCTCGCCCCCAACGCCACCACCGTGCGCGCACAGGACGCGGGGGAGAACGCCCCCGCACTGGTGCCCGCGGCGATTGCGCCCGCGGCGGAAGCGGAAACGGCGGCAGAAGAGAAGGCCGCGCCCGTGGTGGCGATAGAAGAAGCCGTTGTTCCCGCTGCGGAATCCTTGCCGCCCTGGCGGTTGCAGCTGAACCACTACGCCGACCGGGAGAATTGGCTCAAGAGCCACCAGGCGCCGTTGCCGACGCTGACGCGGGAGGCGCTGGAGGAAGCCATTGATGCGGCGGGGATGTATCTGGTCAACCAGCAGACCTCCCAGGGGAACTTCCGGTATGCCTACGATTTCATTTCCGAGGAGGAGGACGACAGTGACAACCAAGTGCGCCAGGCGGGCGCCCTCTGGGGCATCTGCAACCTGAACCGCTACCGTTTCACCGAGGACACCCGCCGTTGCGCCATCCTGGGACTGGATTTCTTCCTGCGGGGGCAGCGGGGGCTCCCCGATGCCGATGTGATCACCACCACCTACCAGGGACAGCCCGTGATCCGCACCGGAACCGTTGCGCTCTTCTGCCTCTCCCTCATGGATTTCCTGGAGGGACAGGAGCGCTATCTCACCGAAAAGCAGCAGGAGCCCTTCCTGCGCGCGCTGGAGAACAACCTGAAATTCCTGCAATTCCAGGAATTACCCAGCGGTTCCTGGCGTGAGGAATACGAATTGGGGGGCATGCGGTTGCCCGAGGACATCGCGCCGGTCTCTTCCTATTTTGACGGCGAGTCGCTCTTGGCATGCATGACTGCCGCACTCTTCTACCAGGCGCGCCCCGCCCTCCAGGAACCCTACGATCTGAAGGCGCGCTGCCGATTCTCCCTGGAGGCGCTCATGAAAAAATACGTCATTGATGCCTTTGCGCTGGATGGCAATGCGGAAGAAAGCCGCGGCTTCTACCAGTGGGGCGTCATGGCGTGCCTCCAGGCGTGGCGGCTCTTCCCCGAGGACGCCGCCGCCCGCGACATCGCCTGGAAGGGCGCCATGTCCTTAAGCTGGTGGCAGCTCTACGCGCACCGTCTGGAGAGTCGCCAGGGCAATACCGCCTTTGCCGTGGAAGGCCTGATCGCCGCCGCGGAGGTAGCGCGGCTTGCGGGCGATACTAAGCAATCGAAGCTCCTGGGCGAAACCGCCGAACGGATCCTCACGCGCCTGATGACCTGGCAGGTGGGAGGTCCCTTCATGGATGTCAATCCCTTCCTCGCCGCGCGCAGGAACTCCCTGCCCCAGAAGGCATTCGGAGGAATCACCTCCACCCAGGACACCGGATATATCCGCATTGACGTGGTCCAGCACCAGCTCCACGCCATGCTCATGGTCGCAGAATATCTCTTCCCCGAAGGAAAGAAGTGACCCCCCAGACGGAACAACCGAAAGCCCCCAGGGAGCCCGAACGCACCCGCCTCTCCGCCGAGCCAGAGAAGACCCGCATGGCGATCGAGCCCGAGAAGACCCGCCTCTCCGCCGCGGAGCCGGAGCAGACTCGGACTGCGGTGGAGTTAGGAGAGACCACGCAGCTGGTCACCCGCAGTGAGTTATCGCACCTGAAGCTGAACCGTGCCCAGCGCCTGAAGGAGCACTTGTTGCGGATTCGAGAAGCGCAGTGGCGTCCCGTGAAGCCGTTGCCGCCGGATGTCCCGCCTCGGATGGTCCCTGGCTGTACCCTTCAGGGTGTCATTGGCGTAGGCGGCATGGGAACCGTGTATTTGGCGCGTCAGAATGCGTTGAATCGCCAGGTGGCGGTGAAGGTTCTGACTCCGAAGCTGGCGAACAACCCGGGCTTCATTGCGAAATTGCGCAAAGAGGCGCAGATCATGGCGATGCTCTCCCACCCGAATCTGGTGGGCTGCCACGATATTATTGTCTCCCAGAAGGGCGCCTACGTGATCATGGAATACATCCCGGGGCACCTGAATGGCCGCACGCTGGTGCGGCTGCTGGGACCTATGCCTCAGCAATATGTGACCATCGTCCTCCACGCGGCGGCGAAGGGCCTCTCCTACGCATACGAAAAGGGCTACACCCACCGGGACGTGAAGCCCGACAACCTCCTCTTCGGCTTCTCCGAAAACCGCCCGCCGGACTCCTATGAGGAGCTCTTTGAATCCCCCGAATTCCGCATCGCCCTCTGCGATTTCGGCATTGCCGCGCCGCCGGGAGAGCTCTTCCTGGACGAAGTGGACGATCCCGATGACCTGGAGGGCACCACCGCACTGGACTTCGACGAAAAGCCCATCGTGGGAAGCCCCCTCTACATGGCGCCGGAACAGGCGCTCTTCCCCGAAAATGTGGATTGCCGCAGCGACATCTACTCCCTGGCATCCACCGCGTATTACCTGCTTACCGGCGCACCGCCCTTCCCCGGCAAGACCCTGGAGGAGGTCATAGACCTCAAGAGCCAGATCGATCTTCCCAAGCCCGTGCCGCCAGCCCCCGCGCCCCCCGTGCCGCAGGAGCTCTCCCGCGTAATTCAAAAGATGGGAATGCTCCAGCAGGAAGAGCGCTACCAGGACTACCCCCATCTGCTGGACGACCTGGCGCGGCTGGAAGCGCCCTATTTGGCGAATTTCTCCCTGGGATTCCTCACCCGGCGATACCGGAAATTCCTCAACCGGCTCTTCCTGGGCACCCTCGCCGTGGGAATGCTGGTCTTCTTGGGAATCTACGGATACATGGCCTGGCTGGACCGCTACGAACAGCAGCTCATGCAGGAGAATGTGCATTTGGCAAAATGGAGCGGTGCGCTCTTCAGCTGGCAGCAGGAGATCCACGGAGACGAATCCGCGCTGTTGGGCGGCGCGAACTCCGGTCCCTTGACCCTGAAGGAGCCCCTCCGCCCCGGCGACTACCTCCGCGTCGGAATCCAACTGATGGATATCGGCGGCACCACCATGCATATCCATACCCGCGGCGACGAAGAGCGGCTCCTCATGCGGCTCGTCTGCTACCGCGACGACACCCAGAATGTGATCCAGATGGATGCCGTGAAGGAGAATCCGAACCCCACCGACGGATACGCCTTCGTGCCCATCGCAATCCCGCGGGACTTCCCCGACGCCAACAGCAATGTGGTGGAGCTGCGCATCCAGATGCAGCCGGGATACTTCGTGGTCTGGAACCAGGGAATCCCCCTGGCCATCTGCCACTACGACAAAGATCTGTCGGTCCCTGACGCACAATTCACCATCGCCCGCGTCAACTCCACACTCGTCCGATTCTCCGATATCGCGCAGGTCCGTGGACGCGTGGCGGATCCCGACAAGATGGCAGACGAAAAGACTCCCCGGCTCTAGGACACACGGCGTCCTTTCGAAAACTTGCGTCAAATCCTGACACCGTCGCCATTCTTTTGGGAAATGGCTTGATATTCAAGGAAGAGGGACTATTTTTCCAGCCAAACTTTCCCCTAGCAAAACCATCTTTCAGGAGACTCTGAGATGTCCGAAGAAACCACCGGCAAGGCGCCTGCCGCCTCCCCCTTCTCCCCCGTTTCCGATGTGAAGCCCGCCACCCCCGCCTCCTTCGGCGAGGACGCCCCCAAGACCCGCTTCGTGAAACTGCCCTCCAATCCCCCGCCTGCCGTGGATCCCGCAGTTCCCCCACCGCCCTCCCCGATTC